>JAIUMN010000006.1 GCA_022565555.1 Candidatus Altimarinota bacterium | reverse complement strand
ATGCTTCAGAATTTTCAAACGAAAGTAATAGATTCTGGAATTATCTCGGATATGGGAAGTATAGAGATTCTTGATATCATCAATATGGCAAGTATCGTTCAGAAAGAAGTGACTTTTCAGGGCAAGACTGACGCTGAGATATATGAAGAAGCATCCACTGTTGCTTGAGTTCTTTTGAAACGATCACGTGAGGGCTGGTATATCGGGGCGGACGCAACTGTCTGTTATGCACACAAGCTTCCGACACAGGACTGTACTCCAACAGCAGTCCTCACTCACCTCTATGATAGAAACGAATACAATACGCGTCAAATGGTTTGAATGCCTCGTGGACCAATCGCGAATCCTGAAGCTCGTATTATAGACGCGGTGATACGTCCAACAGAAAGTCAGTATTATTATTATCTCCATGCTCCAAATGGACAAATCTATTATGGAAGAACGAATGCAGAACACGAAGAAAATAAGAGAAGATATTTGAGGTAAATTTTGTAATAAACTAAAAAATCTGAGAAATTTCTCAGATTTTTTAGTTTATTTTCTCACATCTTTATACTTCCCTCTTCCACTATACTCTATAGTAATAGGTGTTCCGTGAAATCCAAAATTATCTCGGATTTTATTTTCAATATAACGCTTATAAGAAAAGTGGAAATGATTTGGATTATTAACACTTATTAAAAACTTTGGAGGATTGGTATCAACTTGTGAACTATAATATATCTTTGGATTATGTGATTTTTTATTTCACGTAGGTGGATGCTTGTATATAAGTTGTTCCATAAACTCATTGAGTATCCCAGTTTTTACACGCTTACGACGCTCAGCTGAAATCTCTATCGCACGGGAGAGTATCTCAGTAAGTCTTTTCTTCTCAGTAGCTGAGGTAAATATTACCGATACCCATGGGAGAAAATCAATTTTTTCTTGCAAGTATGAAATATATCGGTTCATCATTTTATCTTTTGCTGCATCAATATCTACTCATGAACTTAATATCTTCTTTGAGTCTGTAGCTTTATCAAGTACAAGATCCCATTTATTTACTACGATGACAAGTCATTTTTTTTCTTCAAGCACCTGAGAGATTACTGAAAGGTCTTGCTGTGTTATTCCCTCAAATCCATCGATAATCACTGCAATAACATCTGCACGCTTAATAGCACGCTCAGTACGCATCACTGACCAGTTTTCGATATTACGAGTTCCTATCTTTGAAAGTCTTCGTATTCCTGCAGTATCTATCAGAGTAAAATCTTGATCTTCAAAATGGAACTTCGTATCTATAGCGTCACGAGTGGTTCATGATAAATCTTTTACCATAACGCGATTATTTCAGAGAATAGTATTTACAATACTCGACTTCCCAACGTTTGGACGCCCGATAAAAGCTAACTTAATACTTGCGTCTTCGGAATCTTTTTTGTAGTTAAGTCCTTTAGACTTTAGATATTTAGAAATATATCTTCGTACTTCATCAAAACCCCTATTATGGCTTGAAGAAACTGGAAAAAACTCTGCTTCACCTCGTCCAGCTTGAGAATATGACTCCATCACTTGCATCTCGTTATCTGATTTATTTGCAAGGACTATATAATTACTAAGTTTATGACTTCTTAGAATATGGAGTACTCGTTCATCAAGTTCAGTAAATCTATCATATTCAATAACAAAAAGTAGCAAATCACTTTCTATAATTGCTCTCTCCGTTCGTTCTATGATATCCTCAGCTACCTCATCATCAGTACTAGAAAAATCAAGTCCTCCAGAATCTGAAAGTATGTAAGTAAGATCATTTTTTTCATCATGGTACTCAAACTCTGAGATATCACGAGTTGTTCCCGCTTCATCGGCAACTATAGCTATTTTATGGCCGGTCATCATATTAAAAATACTCGACTTCCCAACGTTTGGGCGGCCTATTATCGTAACTTTTGCAAGCATATTGAAAGGTGGTAACATCATTTCATAATTTTTCCCTCGTGGCATCGCTCTAGAGGTCTCTCTAACATCGAGAGTGCTGAAAAATATTCATGAAAAATAAAAGTAGTGCGATTATACGGAATTATTGAGAAAAGCAAGAAAAAAATTCTTTTTGTCAAGAGAAAATAATTGAAGAAATATATTATGTATAGTAGAATTTAGTATAAGTAATTCATAATCACAATTTATATGTCAATCAATACGCCTTGAGCTTATAATGAGCAACCATCTATATATTGAGATGCAGAAAATCAAATTGATTATCAACCATGATCTGTACCAGATGAAATAGAGCAACAACAAAGAAGAGATACTATACAAGATTGAATAAGTATAGCAAGCTTTGCAATTCATATGAATGATAATAGTATTGAGAATTTTAATGATATAAAAGAGACTGTACTTCCTTGATCTCTAAGAGAACTTTTTGGAGGGCATGAAATAATAGAAGACACTTATGTAATCTATGCCAATGATAAGCGTTTATGAAAAATGGAATTACGTATTGATGGCGCAACTCCAGAATCTATATGAACTCAGCTTATACAATGACTATTGCAATGATACCGAGAATGAAATTATAATCCAGAAAAGGATAATTGGGAATTTGTTAGTGAAATAGAAGATTTTTACTGAGTTTCTTGGGACCTCATTAAAGAGATGTAAAAATACTATATAAATAAACATTATGGAGATAGCTGAGTTACAAAAACTTCTTAAAAAGGCATTACTTATAAATTCTGAGGTAAAAAATAAAATTTTAACTTCATACTGTAGTCTTGATACCCAATCACAAAATACAATTTTAGAATCTATACATTCATCTATAGAATTACAAGATTTATTACTAAAAAGTGCTCAAAAAAAAGAGAAAGACTTCGTGTGAATATTACAACAAAAATTACATATGATTCAAAAGGATATATATCTAGAGAGCGAAAAGATAGATATACAGGAAGAGAGCGACTCTATATTATCTAATTGGCCATAAATAGATTATGCAGTGATTATCAAATTTACCACAAGCTGTTGAAAATTCTTGAATGAGTTTATCTCCAGAAATTAGCTCTGAAGACTTATGACAAGTTATTTCTCAAACATTAGAGGAATTTAATGATAGGATTAATAGGTTTATACAAGATGAATCCTGATTTTTAAGCTCAGAACATACAGTAAGGGATCGTATTCAAGGCGATATTCTTTCTTTTGTACTCGATACTATTCAAGTCTGATGAAGTAATTTATGACTTCAAGATTATCATATACAAAGTTTTGAGACAATTGAATGAAATATAGATATTCAATCACTTAATGACTACAGAGAAATACTAAATGATTGAATTAATAATATTATAGAATTATGATGATTATGAGATCTACAAAGAATCACTACAAGAATTCAAGATATAGAGGCACGAAGTTTTAGCGATGCTCGGGATCGCCTTACATGATGACAAACAATCTCTGAAACATTTTTTTCCTCAGTCACTGATCAATCACCTGAAATGCAAAGGGAATTACTTAATCGGAGATTTAATGAAGATGGTTTTTGAGAATGATTAAGATTTGCACTACTACAAGAAGCGCCTGCTATGATTGAGGATCTCATACTCCTTGTAGGTGATCTCGCTCATCTTCCAAGAACTCTTCCAAGATATATATATTGTAATATACGAAATTGACATGAATTTACTATGGAAAAAGAGGCGCTCGCAAGCTCTCATCCTATTATCTGACTAATAGATACAATTGTAGAGCCTGAAAAAAGACAACAAGCGATTCAAGCTCTGAGATGACTTCTAAATCCAAGCTCTTGGACAGCATGAACAATTGCAACAATACTCTCAACTGTATGAACTCTATGAACAGCATGAGCTATAAGGTGAGCTTCTAGAATTTCAAGTAGTGTCTCTCGATGAGACACAAGAGTCAGAAATTTCCTAGCAGATGAATCGTGAGCAGTATCACTTCCAGGTAGCCAAAGATGAATAGTATCTAGACCAAGAAACCAATCAACATTGCCTGACAACTTTAATGCTCGAGAATTTATATGAAACTTAAGAGGTAATAGGATTAATAATATAGAATGATATAGAGTCGGTGATATTAGTGCAGTGAGAGATTCTATCTTACGTCAACGCTTAGAACAGATTCCTGATTGATGGTTACAGCTATGAGGAACTTGAGAAATATATATAAAACAATGAAATAACTTTTTTAAACTTAGGCATAACGACGTATGAACTAGGGCAAATAGAGTATGACTCTTAGATTCACTACAATCTGCAGGAGTTCCATATATAAATGTTGCAACACATAGATTGCCTAGTAATTGATTAGAAAGGTTAAATTTTATATATCCAAGTTAAAAAATCTATAAATAAATTTATATTTATATTTGAAGTAAAATGAATAATCATATTTTCATATTCATCTGAATTACTTGTTTTATACTTTGAGTTATATGATTGATAGTAGGACTCAAAATGCTACTCAAAGAAACTACCAGAGAAAGTATTTGAATATTTAATTTTGATGAAGATATTCAAAACTTTACGGTAACTCAATCTTGAAACTACACAATTTGGATCATAATTCCAAACTTACGTTGGTATGGAAAACATCCTTGATTAAAAAGAAAAATACAGATATTTGATTCTCAAAATAAAAAAGGAATTCCATATCAAAAAACAATATTATATACAAGGGTAACTTATATTGATGAGCAAAAAATAAAAATATGAACTCTTGATTTAGACATCTGAAATTATGAATTACATATGATTGATTGAAGTTTATTTCATCCTATTATCCAAAAAGTCGCAAGCTATCTTCCTTTGAAAGACGCTCCACTCGAAAAATTTAAAATTGAAATATCTCAATTTAGTTGAGGTAAGACCTTTGTATGATTACTTATTACTTTATTATCTGGGATGATACTCATCTTAAGCATCATCATACCATTCATTCCTTATATGCAAGATTAGATTAACTTCAATCAATATAATCACTTAGTACATCAACTAAAAAACTCTATAATTCAAACTCAAAACCTTCCAACTTGGATATTCATATATAAAAACATATTCAAAGTGAGATTCATAGTATCTGATGTCCAAATTCAAATATACTCTTTTTTATCTTCGGGTATCTCAATTCCTGAGGCACAGGAAGTAAAGGAAAGCAGTAAAATCACTATGATTCAGATATTTTTAAAAGTAAGATTATACATAATAATAAGTAATATTTTATATTTTCATCTGACATATGAACTGCTGTATTACTGGAAGTGTCTCTCATCTTTCTATCATTCAAATACAATCAATTCTGTGATATAAGATATAAAATACTATAAGCAAAAGTGAAGAAAGAAAACAAATAATAAAAGCAAATATTTTCATAGATAAAATTTAAATATAAAAACTAATCACTCTCTACTACTTCAAGCCCTAACTCCTTAAGTTGGAGTTCTTCAGCTGGCATTGGAGAATTCATCATCTCATCTCTTCCCTTTCCTGACTTAGGAAATGCGTAGATATCTCGAATGTTAGACTCATCAAGATAAATCATCATAAGTCTATCCATTCCGATTGCAAAACCACCGTGCGGAGGAACTCCGTACTGAAATGCTTCATACATCGCTCCAAACTTTGTTTTTACCTCCTGTTCATCTCTTCCAACTATCTTAAAAGCATTTATAAGATTTCGTGTCGAATGATTACGAATCGAACCAGAAAGAATTTCATAGCCATTACAGGCTAAGTCATATTGAAATGCTTTTATATTAAGAAGCTCATCATCATTGAGATTTTCAATTGAACTTTGTGGCATAGAGAAAGGATTGTGTGAAAAGTCTATCTTTCCGCTTACTTCATCTCGCTCAAACATCGGAAAATCTGTTATCCAACAAAAAGCAAGCTGAGAAGTATCACGAAGTTTCATGATATCTGCAAGATAGTTTCGGAATTTTCACATATACGAACATACAAGATTTCTCTCTCCTGCTCCAAAAAACACTGCATCTCCTACCTGGAGTTCGATTCGAGTCATAATTTCTTCTAAGTCTGATTCTGAGAAAAATTTGTTGAGTGGTCACTTCAGTCCTTCTTCCGTCATTTGGAAATATCCAAGTCCGGCAGCTCCATGCTTGCGAACAAAATCTTCAAAGCCCTTCATTTGTGTTTTTGAAAATACACTATTTGCTCACGGTACTCTAAGAGCCTTAATACGATTATTCTCTGTATCACTTGCAATTTTTGAAAATATTTCGTTTGTACTTCGAACAAATATATCTGCAACATCTATCATTGCGAGTCAAAATCTGAGATCTGGTTTATCTGTTCCATATTTCTCCAACGCTTCATTGTATGTAAGCGAGAAAAACCTTCCTCCAGATCGTAAACTATCTCCTCAAAGTGTTTCGGTGATTATTTTTTTATCAGAAAGTTCAGATGATACATCATAACAAAAATCTTCTACTACTTGAAAAATATCATCTTGTTCTACAAAACTCATTTCGCAGTCTATCTGATAAAAGTCCCCGGCATGTCTGTCTGCTCTTGGATCCTCATCTCGAAAACAAGGAGCTATTTGAAAATATTTATCTATCCCTCCTACCATAAGAAGTTGCTTAAATTGTTGTGGAGCTTGCGGAAGTGCATAAAATGTTCATGGATTTAGGCGGCTTGGAACAAGGAAATCTCTCGCTCCTTCAGGAGAAGAGTTTGCAAGTATAGGGGTTTGTATATCAAGAAAATCACGCTCAGTAAACCAGTTTCGTGTATAAGTAGTCATATGAGAACGAAACTTAATGAACTCTTGTATTTTTTTACGCCTAATATCTATATAACGATATTTAAATCGTACATCTTCAGAAGTTTCACTTGCATGTTCATCAAGCTCAAAAGGAGGAGTTTTTGAAGCACTTATAAGTTCGACCTTATAAATAATAACCTCTATTTCTCAGGTTTGCATATTTGGATTATTTTGTCACTCTGGACGAGCACGGACTTTTCCAGTTGCTTTTATAACATATTCGCTTCGAAAGCTATCAGCTGTCTCCCAAGCTACTTTATCGTCAGCTGGATCAAACACGATTTGCGTTAGTCCATACCTATCTCTCAAATCTATAAAAATAATTCCTCCATGATCTCGCCTATTACTCACCCATCCTGCAAGTGTAACCTCCTCTCAAATATGTTTTGAACTCAATTCACTACAAGTATGACTTCTATGCATAAAAAAATATTAAGTATAAAAATAAAAAACACACGAAAATGAACTTCATGCGTCTTGGTTCTGCTTTTGCAGAAAGGTGCCACCCAGACTATTCTTTATTTTGTTTTGTTCACGGAGAATCTCAAACTCCGAAGGGGTCTACTCAAGAATTATCTTTTTCTTCCCTCAGCTCACAGTTGTTTGCTGCTCAAGTGCTTTTAAGTATGTGTGAGTATTATAATAAGAAAACAAAAAAGGCAAATCTTATATTACGAAGCT
This sequence comes from Candidatus Altimarinota bacterium, assembly GCA_022565555.1. GTDB lineage: Bacteria > Patescibacteriota > Gracilibacteria > BD1-5 > UBA6164 > JAACSU01. Next base: position 30,478 of record JAIUMN010000006.1, on the reverse strand, counting down.
TTGAGTATATCCCTAACTCTACCTGAGCTTCAACCTCTAGTATCGTGAAAAATATCTTGAATTAATATTGCTCTATCTTTAATTATTATAGAATTAAATCATAAATCCTTATGTGGGATGAGTTTATATTCTTTTCCTTCCTCTATACCTAAAACTTGAACGAGAAAGCTTTGGAAAAGCTTTCATCAAACTACAGGAAATCCACTATTACTTCATTCAATAAACTCAGCTAATAATGATATATTAACTCTTTGTATATGAAGCATCTGTCATGTGATTGCTGGCAAAGGGATACTGATATATTGTCATTGTAATATAACTACTAGTTCATTATCTTTAAAAGTCACCTCATTCTGAAGCTGATTTTTTCTCTCTTCAGGAATAGATGTCATCCATGTATCAAACCTTTGTTCTGCATTATCATAAAGTCAATCCAATGATGAGAGGGATATATTAGAAATCATAATTATGATAATAAATTGATAGATATAAAGTATAACTTATATATTTTATATTAAAATATAAAATTGTCAATTATTAAAATAATATAGCGGGTTTATACATATTCGGGTAGCTATTTCAGACTCTCAAAAAAATTAAATATAAATTGACTCCTTCCTCATGGCCAGCCATGTGGATCATTCAAAAGAGTATTGTAATCTTTAGCAAAAGATACAGGATTTTCTGAAGAACATGTATATTCTCAATGATTAAAGCCCCCATAATTTTTGAGATTTGCTTCAGTTCAGCATAAGTTTACTTCTTGGAATTGCCTCAACATACGCTCCCCTTCTCCATATAACACAAGATAATCATCTTCACGATGAAGTATCTGAGTTGCAACTGGGTATCCACAATCTCAATAATATGCAGAACCTCAAACAACTGATATTGCACGTATAGCATCCCCCCGTAAACATCCAAGTTTATATGTAAAGTATCCTCCAAGAGAATGTCCAACTACAAATACTCTATCTCGCTTCACACAATAATTTTTAGATATTTTTGCAAGAAGTGCATCAAAGTAATCAATATTTTCACTTTGGTGCCAATTATAAGGTCAATTTCAAAGTCATGCTGGATATACTACTATCGCTCATCCTGGATAATTTTCTAAACGCATATATCATTGCACCATTTCATTACTATTAGTTCTTCCATGTATTCAAAATATCACAGGATAGCTTCTATTTGCGTCATATCAATCTGGAAGTGAAAGTATGTAATTTCGAGTACTTCATGCAAGCTCAATGGTTCAGGAATCAGTTGGTATAATTCCAGTTCAACAAGCCTGAGAAATATTATCACGCATTATTCCGTCTTGAAAATCTTGACTGCGTATCAATAACTCTGTTGCTTGTCCTCGAGAAAGAAGTGAATTTTTTGTATAAAGATGGGGTCAAAAAATATTATTATGTGTGAAAAATATTCTCTGATTTTCATACCACTCTTCATTCTCTTGTGGAACTTCAAATGAAAATATACGGGATATAAAGGCGAGTGCCTCTATGGTAGTAATAGTATTATATGGACGAAATGTTCCATCTTTAAATCCTTGTGTAATTCATATATCTTTAGCAGTACAAATATATTTTTTTGACCACATATTATCATGTACATCTGGGAAACATTCTTCCATTGGTTCATCATCGTACTCTATACCTGAAACTTGAAAAAGTATTTTTAAAAATTCCTCTCGGGATATCTTTACTTCAGACCTAAATGATCCATCTTCATATCAATCTATATAATTACGATCTCTTGCATCTTCTATATATGTCATATACCATGAAGAGCTTATATCGGTGAAAGCAGAAATAGGAGCAATGATAAAAAAAGTATAGATAAAAATCAGAAAAATACTTAGGGCATATCTCATAAAAATCGAAAAAGAATAAAAAAAGCTTCTCAAGTATACTTGAGAAGCTTAAAAAATGAAATTTTTAAAACTGAAATACATCTACTACTTTTCCATTTGGCATCACAGAATCTGACTCAGAAAGTACAATAGGAGTATGGAAATCATCATGGGAATCGGGAAGGAGGAATACATTTGTTCCTTGTTTTTTATATTTTTTCAGTGTCGCACCTCCGTTTACTATAAAAAGAAATGCATCTTTTTCATTAAGGTTTTGAGCATTTTTATCTATAAGAACATAGCTTCCATTTTCAAGTGTTTTTCATTTAAGTTCATAATTATTCATACTCGTACCAGATACCCTCAGTACAAAGTGATTTTTTCCATCTCAGGAAACAATATTTTTTGAGATAGGAAGTGTTCCATAGTCATTTGCTTCCGCAATAGCAAGTGGAGTTCCAGCATTTGCATATCCTAAAATAGGGATATTTATCGTGGTTTGCATACCAATATTATTACCAAGACGGATACCTCTATATCCATCAAAACGAGTAATAAATCATTTTTTCTCAAGAGCCTCAAGGTATTGTGTTACTCACCTCTTAGACTTTTGATGAAGGAGATTTTTAAGCTCCTCAATAGTAGGAGACTTTCCATAACGACTTGTGTAATCGATAATAACATCAAGAACATGCTGTTGTTTTTCTGTAAGCATAAATGATGAGTTTAGGGATATAATATACTGTATATAGACTTACTATATTTTTTATATACATTCTGTCAAGAAAAATTTCCAAAAAAAATATTTTTTATATACTTCCTCTATGAAATATTATAAAACTGAAATACTTGCATTTTTTGCATGAGCACTAGTAATGGTTTTTGAAATCCTGGGTGCGCGTATATTTTGACCTTACATTGGAAACTCACTTTTTGTGTGGACAAGTATCATAGCAGTTGTACTCTGAGCTTTGGCTGCAGGGTATTATCATGGTTGAGTGATTGCAGATAAATGAGTATGAAAACTATATATCTCGCGACTCTTCTTGTGAGCTGGTATAAGCTTTATAGTTCTCTATCTTATAAAAGATCCTATTCTTACTAGTATCAGTACTCAAATATCTGATATTAGACTCTCTTCCCTTCTCCTATCTCTTTTACTTCTCTCACCCTCTAGTTATATACTAGGGATGATACCTCCTATACTTGTAAAAAATGAACTTTTAAACCTTGAAACTTGATGACACACTATAGGAAGAATCGGGAGTATTTGAACAATATGAAGCATCATCTGAACACTTGCAACTTGATTTTTCCTACTGCCATATATAGGAATTAATACCCTTATTATCTTGCTTTCGCTTTTTTGCTTTGTACTCACTGTATACACCTCGATAAAAAATGATATTATTATAAGAAGTATATTTTTCTTAATTATATTAAGCTGCTTTACGTTAGAGTATCTTACAGAAGGTAAGCTCAGAGAAAATAATGTATTTATATATAACTCACCTTACTCTCGTATTGAGGTCAGTGATCACATGCTTCCATCTGGAGAAATCATACGAAATCTTTTTGTGGATAATATTACACATGCAGGAAGATACCTCGGATCAGATAAACTTCTCTACCCTTATACTAGATACTATCATCTCTTTTCAGTCCTTAATCCTGAAGCAAAAAGAGTAGTTATGCTTTGAGGAGCAGCCTATAGTTATCCGCAACATTTTTTACAAACGTATCCAGAAAAATATATTGATGTTGTAGAAATAGATGCTCAGATGACTCAGATAGCACAAAAGCACTTCTGACTTACGGAAAATTCACGACTCAGAAGTATTCATCAAGATGGACGAGTATTTCTCAATCAAAATACTGAAGTATATGACGCAATACTCTGAGATGCTTTTGGTTCTTTTTTCTCTGTTCCATACCAACTTACAACACTTGAAGCCGTAGAAAGAAAGTATGATTCTCTCTCTGAAAACTGAGTCGTAATACTTAATATAATCGGGAGTTTACAATGAGAAAAATGAAGATTTATTCAGTCGCAATACCATACTTATAAAGCTATATTTCCTGAGGTTTTCCTTCTTCCTGTAGATGATCATAAAAACACTTCGCAGGTGCAAAATATTATGCTTATAGCAATGAAAAATCCACAGAGCGCGCAGCATGAAATAAGAAACTGAGAGCTTAGGGGATATCTCACAAGAAAAACATATCTTCCGGAAAATAATAATATACCACTCTTAACAGATGATTTTGCTCCTGTTGATTACTATATAAAGGCACTTGCAAGATAAATTTTATTTTTAATCTTAAACTATGGCAAAGAAAAAAGACCTTTCATGGCTCCAAGAAGATGCAGAAATCACTCTTGAAGTCAAAGATGCAAATGGAAATTTCCTAGAAAACTGAGATGATGTTATTGCGATAAAAGACCTCAAGGTAAAGTGAGCAACAGATATAAAACGTGGAGATGTATTTAAAAATATCCGCCTCACGGATGATATCGACCTGATTGAGTCATGAAAAATGGTTCTGAGGACTGAATTCTTTAAGAAAAAATAAGTATGAAAACATATTGACTTGCTCTCTGAGGAGGTGCGGCACGAGGCATTGCGCATATCTGAGTTCTTGAGTATCTAGAAGAGAATGATATCAAGATAACTGAAGTATCGGGAACCAGTATGGGGGCACTTATCGGAGCTGCGTATGCACTCTGAAAAAGTCCCGCAGATATGCAACAAATACTTGCAAATATGAGTCTCTTAAAGCTCATAGACCTCAATATGAAGTCTTGAATCGTTTCAGGGAAAAAAGTAGAAAATTTTCTTAAAGTACTCTTTTGAGATGCACGTATTGAAGATACTAAGATTCCTCTATATATACTCGGAACTCATCTTGAGAGTTGAAAAAAGAAAGTATTTACTTCAGGAAGTATTGTCGAGGCAGTTCGAGCAAGTATCTCACTCCCCTCAGTCTTCACTCCAGCAGAAATTGAAGATAAAAAATATCTCGACGGAGGACTTAATGAAAATCTTCCTGTCTCAGTACTCAGTTCGCAAAACATCATCGCGGTTTCAGTAGTGCGAGAAGATTTTAGTAAAAATATTCCTACTCATAAGAAAATATTTGGCTTTGAATTTCGAAGCTCTTTCTTTAAGTATAACTATCGCATACTTAAAAGAACTATAGGGATTATGATGAAAAATAACGAAGATTTTCATATTGAACTTTGTCGAAGCAGAGGAAAAAATATCATCCTCATCGCACCTGACGTCTCAGACTATGAGTACTTTGATTTTATGAAATATGAGGAAATTTCGAAGCTTGGGTATGAGGAAATAAGGAAAGTTTTTTAAAACAAGAATAGTTTCTTATATGTTTTACATCACGCCTCATGAATAATATTATAAACTTAATAAATAATATACATTTCTTTACTTTTTTGCTTTTTTAATATACTATATGTGATAGGTAGTATGGAAAGTGTTATATTTTTATTATGTTTTATATTATATTTTATGGAAAAAAATACTATACGGAAAAAAATCTTAATTATCGAAGATAACACTGATATCGTTGAGCTTTATACTCTATATTTTGAAGAAAAAAACTTTGAAGTATTTACTTCTTTTGATTGAATTAAAGGGATTACAGAAATTCTTGAAAAAAGACCTGATATCGTCCTTTTAGATATTATGATGCCTCAAATGAATGGATTTGAGGTGTTAGAGGTTATCACTAAACAATCTTCAATAGAGATCCCTATAGTAGTATGTAGTAATCTTTCTCAAGAAAGTGATATAAGAAAAGCTATTTCACTTGGAGCAAAAACCTATATCACAAAGTCTGACTTTGAAATTTCAGAAATTGTTGAAACCACTATTAAGGTTTTACAGGATTTTTACAAGGAATCGTAAAGTAAAACCTACTTCCCTTCTTATACTCACTTTCTACAAAAATTTTTCCTCATAATAATTCTACGAGCATTTTACATATAGAGAGTCCCAATCCTGTTCCTTCAGCTTTATTATGAAGATAAGAATTTACTTGTGAAAATTTCTTGAAAAGAAGTTCAATATCTTTTGAATTAATCCCTTCGCCGGTATCTTGAATAGATATTTCTATACTTCCTTCATCTTTTCGAGCATATAGGGTTACTTCTCCTTCTGGTTTTGTAAATTTATATGCATTCCCTAGAAGATTTACAAGGATTTGATGAAGCTTTGTCTTATCAGTAACACAAGTAAATGTATTTTTCTCTACATGTAAGTGTATATTTTTCTCTTGAAACATATATGAAAATTCTCAATGTATCTCTTGGAAAAAGTCATTTAAAGATATCTCTTCAAGATCTATTTGCATCTTTCCTGCTTCAAGTCTTGATATATTTAACATATCATTAATAAGCGAAATAAGATGCTCAACATTACTCTTTATGCGAGATATGCATTTTTTTTGCGCTGCATTAAGTGTTCCTATTTTTTCTTCCAAAATCATCGCAGAATAACCATTAATAACTGTCATCGGAGTACGGAGTTCGTGGGAAGCAATAGATACAAATTCATCTTTAAGGTGTTCTAATTCTCGCTCTTGTGATGCATCACGAAACACTACAACTGCACCTTTTTTTTCTCACATAGGAGATACAATAAGTGATATTGGGATGTATTTTCCTTTTATATCTTGAATCACGATCCCCTCGTAAAGAAACTCTACCTTAGATTCCAATATAGAAGAAATAATAAAATCTCGAAAACATTTTTTCGTTTTTTCACTATAAAAGAAGAAATTCTCATCATATAACTTTCAAATCACCTCACTCTCTTTTATACCTGTAAGTTTTTCTGACATTTTATTAAACACTTGTACTTTATAATCATCTCCTACAACCATAATTCACTCTGCAATATTATCTATAATTGCTGAAAGAGAGTCCTTTTGTTGCATAACTTCTAATCGCTTATTTTGCACCTCACTTATCAGATTTCAAAGATACTGCGAAAGATCCTTAATCTTCATATCAGAAGCCTTGAAATGTAGATCATTATCTAATTCTTCGATTAATAACAACATATCTTTAAATATATCTTGGAGTTCTTTTGATTGAGAAAATAATTTTTCATTATTTTCAAGCATTTCTTGAGAGCTTATCTCTAAAGATCTCTCGATCATTTTACGATCTTCTTCAAATGATTGATACATAGAAAGTACTGCATCAAAAAAAGGTTGAAATTTCTTAAGTTCTACAGAACTCAAGAAAGAAAGATGCTTACTGATTTGTCGCTTTAATATCCTTTCCATGCTTTATTTTTCAGTAATGAGTGTTACAGTCATAGTTTGATTATGTAACTGACAGTCTTTTATATCCATACTTGGTCATATCTCTCCGTACGAATAAAATCCAGATATAAGACAATTTAAACCTAGAAAGTCTTGTATTGTTTCCACCTCTTCACTTATACGTTGTTTTAAGACAAGTTTTCTTCAGATGCAACTTATAAGTATAGCAGCTTGTGGTTTTTCAATGCTACGTTTTGAAAATTCTGCAGCATTTAATGATCATATTATAAGTCTATCAAAGTTTGCTTTCATTAATTGTGCATAACATCATTGTGGTACATTCCCAGCAAAAGTAACGCTCTTATTATCTCTATCTATAGAAAGTAAAGTACGTACAAGTGGAATATCTTCATTTTTAAAGGTGACTGCTAAAGGGAAAAGTAATCCAGAACCTGGTAATTCTTGAGCTAAATCTCCAAGATATAGCTCATAAAGATCTAAGATAGGTTTATTATCGAGTTCATAGACCGTACTTTCATTTGATTTTGTTACAAGTCTTTTGGGTCAAAATACATCCCATCCTCCTACAGAACCACTTCATATTTCTATATTGTTTCCGTAGAACCCAACACATATGATATTTTTCTGCTCTCATGGAACACTATTGAGCGCAACAAAAGTTTCTTGAAAGTTTGCTCCATCTCCTGCAAGACCTCCACTCATTCATACCCCATCAGGGAGTCAACTTTTTATCCCTTCGATTAAGTTACTTCCATTTACCTTTATTCATTCTAAAAATACCATAACATATGAAAGATCCTGTAAATCGAGTTGAGAAATAATATCTTTTCATTTTTCATAACTTTCTTCCAAGTTTTCGATTTGAGTTGATACTACTTGAGTTTTAGTTGCCTGGAACTCAAAAGAAATTACACTTATCGTATCATCATATACTTCATTTCAATAGATTTCTCCTGCAGTGGAAGTAAGAATAATATCAGAATGAGGATAATACTGTCGAAGCTCTGCATATGTATTCTCTTGTGATATAAGGGCAGCTGATCAGAATGCAAAAGTGAGTTGCGATTTCTCTAAAATATTTATCTTTCAATTTTCCTCATCACTGTCAGAAGATATCCATCATTGCTCTCTTGAAAATTGTAATTGCTGTACTTTCATAATAATAAATAAAGAAATACTAAAAACAGTCTACTATAAAAGTATAAAAAAAGAAAATAAAGTGAATTGACTAGTTATATTATATAACTACTTTTGAATTATCCTCTCTATCACCCCCTCCCTTCTACGTCCTCAGGTTTTTATAATCCTTACCTCAACTCGATCTCAAGATACAGCTTCAGCCTTACGAGATCAGGCGATAAATATATCTCCACTTGCATCATCAGGTTTTACAAATCAGAACTTCTCCATATCAGAGTATACTCACTCATATCTCCCGAGTTCCTCGGCTTTGAGTATTTCAAGAACTATTGCCTCATCTTTTCCGTTGTATTTTTTGATTTCTGCTCGCACTCTATCTCCGTCTTGCGCTCCATTTTTCTTAAGTCCATAACAAAAATATCCTTGTTTCTCTCATGGAACATCTATAAAACCAAAGTCTCCATTTCCTCCACTAAATACACCCTCTATAATAGTATGTTCATATTTTTCTTGTGTATTTTTGGAAAATACTTCTACGATCTTTGCCTCAGGTCTTCGTCAACTCACTCGAGTCATCACTTCCGCTGCTACTCGTTGACCATCTTGTGCTCACCCAAAGTTTTTCTCATATACAAAGAAATCACTCTCCCAAAGGTCTTTCTCATCAGGAATCACAAATCAATAATCAGTTCCTTTACATTGAAACTTTCCAAGAACTCGAGCAGGTTTTTTCATAACATTACTTTTAGTATAATAGTAAAAGTATAGCTATAAATCTTAAAACAGCAAAAGACTTTTAAGGTGTATATCATTACTATCCTGAACTTTTGTTTTATTTTTGTAAAAAATATATATACTAGCTCATAATAGCCCTAAAAACCTTGTATGAAAATACTTCTCCTCTTCCCTGTTCTCCTCTATCTTGCGCTAATGCTAGTCAATGTTCCGCTCCTACAAAGCGCTCAAGTGATAAATATTTTCTGAGCTCTTGATATTGAAGTGCCCATGTTTCTCTTTAGTTCAGGATTTGTTGTAGTCTATGCACTAAGTATCTATATTGCCTATAGTGGAATACGTGGATACCAGCTTCATAAGATAAAAAAACTTGAACGTGAGCTTGTAGAGATAAAATCAAAGCTCTACGATGGACAGAAAGAAGTACTCGAGCAGATGCATGGAGATTTTGAGATACAATTTGAAAACTTCAAGCGAGATAACGAACAAAAGTTTGATACTATCATAAAGTTTAATCAGTATACCCTTGAAAAAGTCCTCGAAGAAACCAATGGAAGCTTTGAGAAGTATAAAAAAGAAACACAAAAACTCCTCAGGCAAGCCAAAGGAGTTGATAGTAGGCTCGTGGAAAAACTTATGTTTTGGAGGTAGATTAAACTAGTGCATAATCTTTTTATTAAGAAGTTTAGTCCATGAAAAAAACTCGATGAGTTTGGGATAAAAAATATCTTTAGCTTATATCAAAAATAAAAACATTCAGAAGAAATATCACATAGATAATTTAGGTGGCTATCTTCTAAGAATGTTAGTGTAATATTGAATAATTATTGATCAATAAAAAAACCTCTCAACAGTTGAGAGGTTTTTTTATTATGTACTGAAAACATTAGATTGCTCGCCTAGACTTTTTACCTTAACCTTTTTTTTAAGAATTTTTCTCTAAATCATTATGCGCTTCTTCTGTTGTAACTTTGCGTCCCATTCAAAATAATCTAATAATACCTATTGCTATAAGCCAATACACTAACATACCTACAAGAATAGACCATTCAAATGTTGTACCAGTCGAAACCGGGGTAGATGAACTAAATATAAGATTAAAAGGTTCATTTAAGAATCATCAAACATTATATACGAGTTGTGTAAATCAAGCGTTTGGGTTTGCACCGAGTAATTTAAGAACAAAACGCAATAAAAGAAATACTTCAATTACAGATAGTACATACCATATGATTTGATTTCAAAGATATAGTCATTTTTCACGATTAGCTCCTTTATCTGTATTATTATACATATAGTAATAACTTTTAAGTAGTAAAATTCATAATATTACTACATAATATTACTACATAATATTACTACTTGAATTATAATAATATATAATAAATAGCAAATATATCCATCGTTACGCCCTAAATCCAAGCACTTTTAAGAGAATTCTGAGAGGAAAAATAATCCCTCATCTGAGGGATTATTTTTTTTCAAACTTGGAGGCACCATCCGGAGTCGAACCGGACTAGAGAGCTTTGCAGGCTCCTGCATGACCGCTCTGCCATGGCGCCATTTTTTAAGCTTGAGTATTATATATATTTCTCACTATTTCCAAATTTTTCTCATCTATTTACAACGAAATGATTCGAGAAGTGGATAATAACGGGTATAATCAACGAGATCAGAACCGATAGAGATAGTAAGAAAAAAACTTTCTTCTCCACAAGATTTTGCAGTTTGAATATAATGTAGAGTTGGGGTTTGAAGTCCATATTGCCCTTTAAACACTATTACATTCCCTTGTGAATCACGTCAAAAATTAAGTGTATCTTCAGTAATGATATCGAAAGATTGCATACTAAGCTTTAAGGTATTGATATTATTATTCATAAGTGCTATATCTGTTTCTTGGAGTCGATTTTGATTTTTTAGTATAACGATATTATTATAATACCCTTCTCGTACTTGCTCTGCTCGATATGCCAAAACTATCTCTCATTGACTTGGGGTTGTCAGCTCATGATCAAAAACCTCTTGCCAGTTTACTGGAAGACTTAAGGAAAAATCATCTTTTTCAACTCAAACAAGTCCAGTCTCTCATTGAAATAAATCACCTCACCTTCAAAAACAAGAGCTTAATAAAAGAAAAGCAAGTATACTTAAAAATATTTTTTTCATCTTTATAATACAGGATATATAAATATTCAAATACAAACAATAGGGATACTCAAAAGTCCTAGCAAAATTCAAAAAGGGAGCTTATTTTGTCAAAAATAAAGTATAGAGGCTCATACAAAAAAGTTTAATCATAATACAAAAGATACATAAAGAGAGAGGAAATATGGAAAAAATATGTCTGCATAAAAACCTGAAGTCATCGCGACATATGAAAAGAAAAAAACAAGAGAAGTTACAATAAAAACTATTTTTCCTGAGATAAAAAAAATGCGTATCAAATCACTTGTTTTTTTTGAGAGTGATTGTACACTTTTTTTGAGTGACATACTTGATTTTGATGAGAAATAAAATATAGTGGGATTATTATATTTGTTACTATATGAAAAAATGACTATATCACAAGACGAGTTGAAAAAAATTGCTCTGAAGCTTTCTAAAATACCAAGTGAAAGTGATGCACTTCTAAAAAATATTAGTGATACACTTGATTATATGGAACTTTTAAATGAAGTCGATACAAATGGAGTTATACCAACTGTCTCAGTAATACCTGAATCATCAATACTTCGTAGCGATGATGAAGAAAGAAATATAAGCTGAAAGGAGCTTCTTGATTGCTCACATCAAAAAGTAGTTTCTGGACATATTGCACTTCCTAATATTATGAAATAGATGATCCTTGAAGCAATACGACTTAGGTATTTTCGTAATTTTGAAGATTATATACTACACTTAAATTCAGGAAAAAATATTATTATAGGAAATAATGGTGCGGGGAAAACAAATATCTTAGAAGCACTTGCACTCCCTATGAGTCATTTGCTTGAATGAAATCCCCTCTATCATGTTCAAAGATGATATAACATCACTTCTCTTCAATACACTTTCAACACATCACAACTTATTTACTCTTATGATTCTCAAGTAAGTAAGAAAAAGTATATCCTTGAACAAAAGTGAGTTTCAAAGCAGACTTTTCAAAACAATTACCCTCATATTATTAGCTTTCATCCTCATATGATGAATCTCCTCTATGGAAGTCCAAGTGCAAGAAGAGAATTTTTAGACGATCTCCTTATCCAAGCTTTTCCAGAGTATCAAAAGAAACTTACACAGTATAAAAAAATCATCACTTCTCGCAATAAAGTTCTTGCAAGGATTTCAGAATGAAAATCAGATCTTTGAGAGCTCACTTTTTGGGATAGTGAATATATCATATGCTGTTGAGAAATATATAAGTACAGAGATTTAATTATAGATTTCCTGAGTAATCATATCCACTATATGAAAGAGTACTTTTTTGGAAAAGTAGAGAAAATATGATTTACCCTTGTTTCAAAAACCCCAAAATATAACAAAGAAAAATATCTCACTGAATATATAAAAGAAAATCAGAGAAAAGAAATACTTCAAAGAAAAACACTTAGAGGACCGCATCTCGATGATTTTGAAATACATATTGATCACACCCCTCTTGTTCACTACGCATCAAGGTGAGAGGTAAAAAGCATACTTTTATGACTTAAATTTCTTGGTGGAGATTTTATTATCCAGCACTCTTCAAAACAAGATATACTCTTTCTTATAGATGATATTCTCTCAGAACTTGACGATTCTCATATAAAATGTATTTACTCATATATAGGCGGAAGACAATGCATTATAACATCAATACATGATATAGATGTTGAGGCTCATAAGATATATATTTAAAATATTTTTTAGATATAGTAAAGTTGCTTTTGTATTTTTTATTGAGATTTTCATATCTTTTGCATAATATAGTTATGTATTATACGTAATTATAAGTTTATGAATCATGTTTTAAGAATTTTTGCTTTCCTTGTTTTCAGTATCTTTTCGTTCTCCTATGCTTCAGCTTCTGTAGATAGATTTGAGGTTGAACTAAACTTTGATACAGCTCAAATTTGAGAAGCACTTGATATAACTATTACTGCGGTTGATAGAAATGGGGAGACGGTTACGAATTATCTTTGAGACATACTTGTATTTTCAGAAAGCGATCCTGGTGCAGAATTTCCAAGCGTTTTATCGGAAAATAGCTATAAATACATCCCTGCAAACGAATGAAGCGTAAAATTTGAAAATGCAGTAATATTTCGTAGGGCTGGAACTCAAAATATCTATGTATATGATCTTAATCAAGAAACAGTAATGTGACTTGCAGAGGTAGAAATCACAGATGTTGAAGTTAATAGAAATGAAGATATCGATATACTTAGTCCAGAAACTGGCATCACTCTATGAAGAGATAATATAACAGTATCTGGGAGGACACAAAAAAATCATCAAATTAATATCAAAGTAAATGGTACGCGCAATATATCAACTACTAGTAATGATGATGGTATATTTGAAATAAATGTAGAAAACTTGAATCAGTGAGAAAATACATTCCAAGCTCAAATACTAGATTCAAGTAACAATGTTATTGGTGAATCTAGTATCGTTCGTGTACAAATTAACTCTATTGCACCAGAATTTCGTAATATAAATATCACTCCAACTGGAGAAGTTGAAGCAGAGTCTGAGATAAATATAGAAGTAATATCTAATACTGGGTTGAGGCAAGTAAATGTACTTATAAATGATGTTATCACCCAGCTTTCAGAAATACGTGATGGACGATATACTTGAAGAAGTTTCGCTCCTTCTACAGCGTGAGTATACCCTGTAACAGTTATACTCAGTAATGAATTTAATATAGAAACTCGTGAGGAAAATGCAGCTGAACTTATAGTACGTGAAAAAGTTGAGTTAAATGCAGCACCAGAGGAAGAAGATCGAATAATAGAAGAAATAGGGATACGGTGAACACCTCAAGAGAGAGCATCTGATTTGGATTTACGTATAAGAAATATACGTGTCACTGAACTCAAAGAACGCTCGATTATAACTTGGGATCCAGTTCCAGATGCTGAAAGTTACAATGTATATAAAAGGATTAACGAGCGTCAGGTTGAACTTATTGCAAATGTACAAGAAACGCGATATGAGATACCTATTGTATGACAAGAACTTACCTATGAAGAATTTGCAATAAAAGCACTCTGAAGGACTCAGACTGGGACACTAGTGCAGTGAGATCTCTCAGATATGACAAAAGTTCAGACATGACCAACCCTGTATTTCACCCTTCTTATTATTGCAGTACTCCTATCTGGAGGTATATTCTTCCTTAAATCACGTAAACTTGCTTAATAATTTATAAAATAAAGAACAGTTTAAACTGTTCTTTATTTTATAAATTCCTCAATCATTCCCCCACAAAGCATCATCCATTTTTTTTAATAACCTCAAGACATACTTGATATACATCAGATGAGAGTGGTTTTGAAAGTTCCTTAAGTCTATTAAAAGCCATATTATATTTATACTTCCCTATTTCATAAAAAATATCATAAGAAAAAATCTTTTCATACTTCTTAATAGTTTTTGAAAGAAGTCATATATTAATTCAGAGGTGTATATCTTCAATCAGTGCTGACTCGATAAGAGCTAACTCAAGACATGCTAACTTAAATTTTATTCAGAGTATATCTTTTTCTTGTGTATATTTTTCAAATTGTGGAAATAGTTTTACTTTTTTACCCTGCTTTCTTCCATAAAGAATTTTGAAATGTATTTCAAAATGACCAATTTTAATCTTTTTTTGTACTTGCGCATTAATAATAGAAATCCTAAGAGGAAGCGAATAATCTTTCATATGAAATTCTAATGCTTTTGTTCAACCTATATAATAGTACGTTCATACCTCTGAGATTATATACTTCTTAAGAAGTTTTAAGAAGTACTTCTCAAGAAGATCAATGCTATTTAGATTTCTATCCTCATCACTGGGTATAACATATACTCAAGCTTTGAGAGTAATAATATATTCTTCGGCTTTAAGTCTATATATTATTTTATCTACCTGACTTTGATATTCAGGTTTTTTTTCAGGATCTATAATATCATAGATATCGGACTTAAACATCACTTTTCATCACTTATTTCACAACTTTTTAACTATATTGTTAAAGTTAATCATAACTAGTATTTGTTTATTTATAGGTAAAATACAACTATAATAATTATATATTTTTTACTATAAAAATCAAATACTTTTTACTATAAAATTTATATTTAGTATTACAAAAAGTATTTGATTTTTAATAACTATATGTTAGTTATATCTTTATTAATAATATAGATTTGATAATCTATAAAACGAGGAAGAGAAAAACCAAGTATAATAAAAAGATAGCAGATTAATCTACTATCTTTTTATTATACTTTACTGAGTACGGAAACTGTAATGATCTGGGATGTATTCCCCTTTTACATGACTCATACAACGGGTAATATTATTATGCCAATTGAAGTCACTTGATGCATATATAGTACCTATCTTATTTCCATATCTACTCAGTTGTTGTATTTCTGTATAATGCCCTAGAAATCTATTATTGAAAGTAGACACCATTGCAACTATTGCTGAACGTGGTGTAGGAAAATCACGCGTATCACCTCTGTCATTATTTCAAACATTACCTATATTATTTTTACTTTTTAAGTGCCTTCCAAGTCAACTTTCAGCAAGTCAAACACACATCATGAAGGTTGGATCAATACCTCACGCAAGTGATGATTCTACCCACATATTCCAATCCCTAAATGCAGGTGTAGCATAATTATTAAGAAGATATTTTTGTCTCTCAACTTCATTAGATCACACTATGCGGAATCTATTTCATGAATCAGTATCTTGCGAGACTTCAGAGAAATCATATCATTGGCGAGTTCTAAAATCTGAAAGAAATTTAAATCTATACTTTTCTGGGAGTTCTCTATATTGAAGATACGATATATTAAGATATTCGAGTGGATCTCTGTACTCTTGATTTTCATACACTACAAAGTGGAGATGTGGTCAAGTAGAAAGAAGTCCTGCACCAAGCGTTCAAAATTCACCTCCACTCAGTGCTATCACCTGCCCTTTTTCAACAAAATCATACAGTCAAACTTTTATCTCATTCACATGGCCATATACTGTTACAAGCTCATCTGAATGCTTTACAGCAAAATATGCATAATCTGTACTTCGTGGTGGTTCAATAAATATCACATATCCGTCTGCTGGAGCTTTAATTTCCGTTCCTTGAGGAGCTATGATATCTATAGCATCATGATCTGTTCCAAATCGAGCCCTATATACTGAATCTTTAAAGTATGCACTTATTCACGCATATGGCATTATCGGCCAATCAAGCGGATTATTTCTTAGATTAATCCCAGAGAGTCGAGACTCAGCATATATTATTTTATTTATATCTCGACATTCACTTGAAAGAGAGTTAAGAAGAGTTGGATCAGCTATAATATCTACAAATTCACAATTAAAGCGTTCAAGAAGTCTTCTTTGAGTATTATTAATACTTACACGCTCCCTGAGTTCACGTATACGAAGTCATTGCTCTCTTTGAAGTGCGTCTTCTACATATCTCTGATAAAGAGCTTCTTGTCATCTCGTTACAGTAAGTATATATTCTCTGGATTCACGCTTTTGATCAAGTAAGTTTTTTTCTATAATTCCATTCCTCCTCAGTAAGCGTAACTCTCTTTCAAAATCTTCTAACTCTATCTGGGATACATAGAGATCTGATATAAGGCTATTATGACGTTCTATAAGTTGTTGACCTGTAATTTGAATCAGACTTTTAAAATAGAGATCATTGAGTACCTCATCAATCCTCTCTCAAGAAAGAAGTATCGTTTTAAAGTTATCTATATCATTATTACTACTTACAAAGTTTCATTTCTTGTAAAGATATACGATATATTCACGTATAACCTCAGAACTTTTTTCAACCCTTTGCTGAAGAAATCATATTTGCTTACGAGTTGTATCAACTTTTTCTTTTGTTTCTATGATTTGTCAGTTTATACGATTTACCTCAGCAAGAAGTTCTGCAATATCCGTATTAAGCTGCTCTATAGATTCTTCTAAAGATTGTACTCTAGAGGTAACTCTTCCAGCTTGTTCTTCTAGGATTTCCCTTCTTTCACGCACCCCCTCAGTAAGTGAATTAAATATACTCAATCGACGAAAGTTATTCATGATTTCTCGATCTTCTTCTGTAAGGAGTGTATCACTTTCAAATATCATTGACTGCTCACGCTCCTTGAATTCCTGTATAATACGTGCAGAATCAATCGCAGCATAAGTAAGGATTGGGAAAAATAATCCAAGAAGAAGTATATGTTTTAGAGAAAATCGCATAAACTTTATGAGGTATAATAAAAACTTTGAAGTAAGAGTTCAAAGGATAGAAAAAAAAGTACAGCTCAGAGAAGAGGAATAAGTGACGGGATTCAAAAATGAAGCGTAAGTACGTATGAGACTCATATGACTCATAAAAATAAGCTTTGTCTCATACTTGCGAGTATGTTTGATATATCTACATCTCCTCTGTAATATATTTTTTTACAAAAATATATTACAATCGAACTTATAGATACAAATGATCCGAGAAAGCTTAATAACAGAAAAAGTGGAGCAAGAATCTGATTTTCATAAGGATCATAAAAATGAAGGATAGAAAAAAAACTTGCGAGTGAGATACATCAAGTAAACAGAAGTATTAAAAGAAAGAATCTTCTTTTCATATATGATTATTTTTAATAACTATAACGTATTGCTTCAATATGAGTACACAACTTCGTATCAATATGTAGCTCTGCATAGAGAGCAGATATTACGGTTTTTCAAGTAAGTTGCTGTGTTATCTTTCATCTTTGTACTCCAGAAAGAAAACGTGGAAATACAGATTCTGGAGAAGCTCATATAACTCCATCTTGTGGACCATTCATACCAACATCAGCTATAATACCTGTTCAAGCTTCCATGATATGTGTATCGGCTGTTTGAATATGAGTATGCGTTCCATAAAGTAGAGCAATATCTCAGTCAAAATATCTTCAAAGACCATAAATTTCTGCGGTTGTTTCTCGATGAAAATCTACAACACATGCATCATAGGTATCTTTTGGAACTTCCGCTAATATACTTTTGAGCTTTAAAAATGGATTTTCCACCTTATGACTCATAAACACTTCTCATATAAGTTGAATAACGAGAAGTTTATATCCTCACTTTTCTAGTATAACATATCACTTTCATATATTTCAAGGATATGGAAGAAAATTCGCTGGACGTATAAGTCTTGTACTTTCTTGTAATAAATAATCTGAAATCTTATCTTTTTGATCATATATATGATCTCACGAAGTCATAATATCTACTCACATTTTTTCTATTTCTCTTGCATGCTCACTAATCGGTCATCGTCACGAAGTACAATTCTCTATATTAGCGATGATAAAATCTGGTTTGTACTGAGCTTTAAGTTTTGGGAGTTCTCTTTCAAGGGCTTTTCTTCCCATTCTCCCATATATATCTCAAAATATGAGAACTTTCATGTTTTTATTAATAATTAACTAAGCACTCTTCTATAAAACGAAACAAAAACCATAGTATATAGTCAGGATAATACCAAGAATCATATAATAGACCAGATAATACTCAACATAGTTGCGCCTCTATAATTTGCAAAAAGATTTTCATCACTTATAGAGTCATAAAATTCAGCTGTCTCTCGTAAACCACTCTGTTCAGCCTGCTCTGGACTTGCAATTACTAGTGCTCTATATTCTATAGTTCCCCTCAGACGTTTTACATCAGTACTGAATTCATCACCAACTGCTCGAAATGGGTATAAGATAAGAAATAAAAGACAAAGAACAAATAGAAATTTGAAGTATTTTTTCCATCAAGAAGTAATTTCGATAGACTTCTTTATATAGTACCATCCAGAATGCTTTATAATTTTTTTAGAACTATCGAGTGACATCAGTATTACTGAGAAAAGAAGTCTAAATATGATATATGAAAAAAGAAATACAGAAATCAGGGTAAGTCCTAAAAGCGAAAAAGAAAATGCCTCAAAACTCATTATCTCAGAACCAAAAAGTATGATAAAAATTCATACGATCAAGGCGATAAGAATGAGAGGTATAAAAAGGAGGAGAAAGCTCCAAAGTGCAACTGTTACAAATCGACGAATATGTATATAAGAAAAATAAATATTGTCTCTATATGCAAGTTTCTCACCATTTATATATTCTGTATAAAGTCGCGCATATAATACATTTGAGTATGCATTTCAGATAAGAAAAGCTATAAGAGTACATATCATAGCAAAAGTCATCACTACAAAAGAAAATGTATACATACTTGCATAACTCAACGCCTCCAAGACAGGACTTATTCATTGCATCTGATAAACTAAAAAAGTACCCCAAGGTATAGGATCTATGAGAGCGATAAATACAGCAAGTAAGAAAAATGGAAATGCGAGAGCAAGCCCTACGAATATTCATCAGATATTAATACAGATTTTTGAAATATTCCAATGAATAAAATTTCTGTAAAGAAGGAGGATATCTTTTGTAATTTTAAGAAATTCTTTTGAAAATTCCGCAAAAAAATCTTTCTTCTTTTTTCAAGTAAATAAATGTTTAATTTTACCTAATTTCATATTTTATATTGAGAAGTACAAAATCCTCTGTATACTACAGAAAAAATAAGCTATTGCAATAATTTTATGAAGCGTCAAGAAATTTTTTTCTCTATCAGTAAGGTACCCCTCGACTTTAGCGTTATGCTTGGGGCATTTTTCATAGCATGAGCTCTCAGAAGGGAGGCAGAAAGTTTTTTTTGAGTCTCTCTTGAAGAGCAAATAATAGAAACAGATAGACTCTTTCAGTTTGCAATTTTTTGATCATTACTCTATATTTCAGTTTTTGCACTTCATTGACTTTATCAGATTCGGATTTCACAATCAAAAGTTGAAGAAATACTTTCTCTTGTACGTTATTCAATATATTGGTTTCTATTTTTCGCTGTGTGAGTCTATCTTGGGAATGGTATCATTTATACTTGATGAGAAATACCTCGACTTATTATTTTATATGCAATGATTTTATGATGCTTATGATCCCTTGGTTCACGCATACTACTTAATTCACTCCAATCATATCTCACGAGTAAAAAAATACTCCAAAAAAGAAATCTTATACTTATTAGTGATATCTCAGAAAAAGATATCTCACCTATTTTAAGAGATATTAAAAGAGCAAAAGTATATACCATCACTTGATATATTGCCTCAAAGAAAATACCAAAATATAAAATACCGTATCTCGGGTGAGCAAAAGATTTTGAAGATAATCTCTTAAAATATTCCTGTGATGAACTCCATTATATCCATAGTGATTTTGATGATGTAGTACTCTATAGTATTTGGGAATCTGCACGTATACACTGAGTTCGATACCGCTACATTACTAATAACTTTGATATCACAAAAACAAACACGACTCTTTCTCTTATTCATAAGATACCTGTTATAGAAATACTCAATACACCACTTGAGAGTTGGAATAGAGTTCTTAAGAGAATATTTGATATACTTTTCTCTCTTTTTGGTATTGTTATATTTTTTCCAGTTTTTATTATCATCGCTATACTTATCAAGCTGGAAGACCCGGGATGACCTATCATTTACAAAAATCTTCGTATTGGTCAATGAGGAAAACTGTTTCATTGTTATAAATTTCGCTATATGTACTGGAAATATTGCATCAAAGAGTGATATGGAGTAAACGTAGAAAAAGATCCTGCATACCTTGTAGAAAAAGAGCTTATTGCATCTAAAAATACACGAAGTTGACCACTTTACAAGATACATAATGATCCTCGTAAGACGCGTACTGGAACTATTCTTGAGAAATACTCTCTTGATGAATTCCCTCAATTTTTCAATGTACTTTTTTGAGATATGAGTATAGTATGACCAAGACCTCATCAACCTCGTGAAGTTGAAAAATATGAAAAATATCAAAAGAGGCTTTTGACTATTAAACCAGGAATGACCTGAATGGCACAAGTCCATGGGAGAGAAAAAAATAACTTTAACAAAGAAGCTGAGCTTGATTTATTTTATATAGAAAATTGGAGCTTTCTACTTGATTTTAAGATTATACTTAAAACACTATCCTATATTTTATTAAGAAAATAAACCATGAAATATATATCGAATATAATAAAAGTACTTTTCTTTACTCTTATGATAGCATGATTGTTTCAAATAACATATGCTGAAGATATCACAGAAGAAGATCTTGAAGATACTGCACGCCTTAATATACTTCAAGATACGCTTGAGAACTATAGCATAAGTTATCGTAGAAATATTGCTCTATGAAGTCCTTTTATTATAGATCTTAATCAGTTACAAGAAATAGCCCAGGATGGATTTTCGGATGTTGAACTCCGTTTTCAATGGGAAATACAAGAGGAAATACAAGAGAATACTCAAATATTAAACTACGTATTTGATGAAGCGGGGACAAAAGATATAGAACTTACTATATTCTGAATATTGGGTAATATAGAACTCCCGGTATATCAATCTGATATTGAAGTATTTGTGTTTTCTGAAGCTATGATATTTGTAGTTGAGGAAAATATGAAAAATAGTTTTGATGACTTCAAAGCTCTCGCAAAACACAGAGGAGTACTTATAGATGAGGTATGATTTTTCCGTGAAGAGCAATTGCAAGATATTCACTTCTGAGATCGCTTTAGAGAGTTTAGGAGTAGATATCCTGTAAGTTCTGATTATATAGTAGTATTATGAAGTAAAGAGTTCTCTATTACATTTTTAAGACATGGAAATATAGAAAATACTATAGAAAATATTGCCTTACTGAGCTCTTATAATCGCACTCTTTTTAGAGAATATTTTCGAAATAGTTTTTCAGATGTTCCTATAAATTGGAATGCTTTTTTATTGAGTGATATACATTTAAATGAGCTACTCAGATACCCCGTATCATATATAAACCTTAAACAAAGCCTCATTCAAAATGGATATTCACTTCTTGATTTAAGATTTGATATGCGGAGTCATCCTTTATTTTTTCTTTCTTCGCAGATTCAATATCTCTGAAGATATCTTACGCAATCTGAACTCTATCTTCTCCTATTAATACCTTTTTTTATTACTGCAATAAGTATAAGTAAGCATCTTATTTGAATCAATACTCTCTGAATCATTATTCCAGTGTTTCTTACATATCTTATGATTGATATAGGTATTTTGGAGATACTTATACTGTTTATAATCCTCTGAATTATAAACATCTTAATAGCACAATACCTTAATAGATACGCGCTTCTTTATACTCCAAAAATTAGCTTCCTTATTATTTGTAATATCCTTTTGTACTTTCTTATTTGACATCTTCTTGCATACTTCAATATTTGGCAAATTGAATTTCACACCCTTATTACATTTATATTTTTCATCATTATCAGTGAGAGATTTCTTGTTATTGTTACATCAAAAGAGCTCCCGGAGTACAGCTGATCCATTTTCTGAACTCTCTTTATTGCAGTTATACTCGCTCTTTGATCAAGCTTAGACATAATAAGAGTTATTCTTTTCTCATATCCAGAGCTTCTTATTTTCCTTCTCCCTATAAACTTTTATCTTGCCCAGTTTACAGGACTACGTATTACAGAATACCTGAGATTTAAGGAAGTTATGAGAGATATTGAGGAGTAAACTCTACCCTAAGATTTCGAGTATCATGAGAATCTCATACTTCAATATACAAAGAAATATCGGCTGAAATATATTTCTCTATAAGTTCTGGCCATTCAACCAATATATATCATGTTGAGCGATTGAGTAGAATATCTTCTCATCCTATCATTAAAAACTCTTCATAATTTTGAAGCCTATAGAGATCAAAGTGGTATATATTGTCTCAATATGAATTATAATAGGTATAAGTTGGTGAGGTAAAGACTCATTGTTTTCATGTAAAACGCCCTAAGAGTATCTGAGAAAGAGTTGTTT
Organism: Candidatus Altimarinota bacterium; assembly: GCA_022565555.1. Taxonomy (GTDB): domain Bacteria; phylum Patescibacteriota; class Gracilibacteria; order BD1-5; family UBA6164; genus JAACSU01. The sequence continues at coordinate 7,273 of JAIUMN010000006.1, read as the reverse complement.
TTCACATTCCAACTGAACCATAAAGATATATGAGGGATCCTGCTGGAATCTCTATGTTAATATTCCTGTAATCCTCGACTCACATATTATGAAATATTTTTTGTGTTTTAGAAGAAGAAATATTTGCACTTCCTGTGTTTTTCATATATACTAATGTATATTAATTACTAATACAATCATTATATGGAAACTCTTATGGAAGTAAAACTCAGAAATGTTGGAGATATTATAGTGTTTGATTTTACCTGAGAGCTTGATGAAACAAACGCAGATAAGACTTTTACAGGGATATATGAAAGTATCGGAGAGTTTACTGATAAAAAGATTCTTTTTAATATGTCATGACTTAAGTATCTGAATTCAAAGTCAATTGGATATATCGCAGATGTCTTTTCTAATCTTGAGGAAAGTAATGGGAAAATGCATATCAGTAATTGTGATGAGGGAGTAAAGGATGTACTTGAGCTTGTAGGAATAACAACCATCATTCCTACAGTTGATAGCGAAGAGGAGGCAATCAATGCCATGAAATAAGTACTAATATAATAAAAAGAAGTATACTATGTATACTTCTTTTTATTATAGGATTTCTCAAGGATATCATGGAGGATGTATTCAAAATTTTCTAGAGAAAAATTCTCAGCTTGTTTTTGGCAGTTTTCTTTCATAGAACGGCATCTTTCAGGACTAAAGTATCATATTGCAGAGACTATATCATCTACACTAAAATCACTCTCAAGGAGATATCATGTTTCTGTATGCACAATACTCTCTTTTAGTCCTCACTCATGTACACCTAAAACTGGCTTTCAGGCTGACATAGATTCAACTGGACTCATTCCGAAATCTTCCTCTACGGGTATATATATAGTTGCTCGAGCATTTCATATATAACTATATAATTCATCATTATCGTCAAGGGTTATGCACTCAATCTGCTTATATCACATAGCGAGAGTAAGTATTTTTTCTCTTTGTGGATCATTTTTTCAATAAATTACAATCAGTTTTTCCTGAGGAAGTTTGCGGAAAGCTTCTACTATCATATCAACACGCTTAGCATCAGCCAGGCGCGCAAAGCTTAGAAAATAGTTTTTATCGTCTATATATTGAAACTTAGATCGCTCAACAGGAGGATAAACAACCATAGAGCTGAGTCAAAGATACTTCTGAATTCGCGCTTGTGTATTTTTTGAGTTAGTAAGAATAATATCCATTTTTTTTATATCACGCTCGTACAAAAAACGAAATATCTTACATCATAATACAAAGAATACCTTCTGAAATCACGAAAGTTTACTTTTATACAAACTATGTAAATCATAAATATATCGTGGTGGAGTATGACAATAATACACTTTTAATGAATCAGGATGACAGTTACGCACTCATGATATACTATCTCAACTAAAAAGCACAATATCGTATGAACGTAAAAATTTTGTTCGAAATAAAAATGCAAACTTTAGCTTAAGGTGTCTGAGTCATTTTTTATATATCTCTGATGAAAGTGAAATCATTTTTCATTCAAATCACTCTTTACGTAAATCAAAACTTCAAGCACTAAAAAATCAAGAGGCAATATCAGCGCGAAGTGCTTTTCACATCATAAGTATGAGACGTTCTCATCATCATTTATAGAGAAAAGTATCATGAAGTATACATATTTTTTTATCTCACATAAACCCTATTAGAAATCTAGAATACAGCGAGTATATGTATTTTGAAAAATAATCAAAGTCCGATTAATGTTTATAAATATCTTGGATACAAAACTCTTGAACAAGTCAAATAAGCTCATTGTATCATGCTTGAGATACTGAGTACACTCTTCAAGTAAAGCATCACGTGTTACTTATTTCTGTCATCTGATCAATCGTATCACCCTCAAAAAGAGCTACATCATCAATATCGTATTGAAAACTTGTTATTGTAATAATATCACCTATTTCTGTCTGTGGAAAAGAAGAAAGAATAATCCCGTAGTCTTTTTTTACTTCACCATTACTTATTTCTTCTGACTCAACCATGAGCTCTGTAATATATTTTTCACACACAAAACCTTTCTTTCCTTGAGAAGTTTGTGACATCATTACTTCTATCTCAAAGCATCAATATATGTTTTTTTCTCAGATTTTTCTAACTATATCTCCATTCATCAGATATCAGAGTGTCTTTGTAAAAGATGCATCATTGAGACGAAGTGAATGAACAGATACACTAAAATAAGAGTCATTTGAGTCTATAGTAAAGTCGGTATTTCACTCACTTATTTGTTGAAAATCATATATATACTCAGCTGAAAGAAGAGAAATACCGGAAGCTATATATGTATTATCTCACTTGGAAAGATGGCTTTGATTATTGTGATCGGAAGGAGAATATAGAACCTCTGGAGCAGTAGGAGAAGGCTCGATATCATCATTATCCTCAGAAAGTAAAGAATCATCAACTCATACTTCATCTTGTTCTTCAGTATCATTTGAACTTCAACGAGAGAAGAGGCGAGAAAAAAATGAAACTCTTTCATTATTTCAATTATCTTCGCCTATATCCTCAGAAGGATTTTCGAGGCTTGCTTCATTTTCGAGTCTATCAATGAGACAATCAACTAAATCATATTGATTATCCTCTGATTGAACATCACTCTCATCTATATCTTGGTTACTTGTCTGATCAGTACCCGTATTAACAGTATTTGGATTATTTGTAGCTATGATAAAAAGCATAAATAAGAAAAATAGAAAGAGAAAGACCCATCAAAGATTTCGCATTATAAAATTCATACGTAGAAAAAATAAGTTGTAAATATTGACTTTAATATAACAAACGCTTTTAATAAATCAAGTTTTTTGTGAATAAATACATAAAAAATAGGATAGTGTAGTAAGTAATATTTTAAATTACGAGGGTTAAATAAAATACTTCAAAACCATGAAAAATAAAAATTATATACATAAATAATGATTTTGTAATACTTTAATATTACGATTAATAAAAATATAAATATTATTAAATAAAATAAAATATAGAAAAAAACTTATTGCATAAATAATTGATTTTTAAAGCTTTGTAGATAATCTATACAGTATATTTACCTATAAGACCTTTACATGATCTCCATTAAAATAGATGATACTATCATAGATATAATACAAAAAATAGAACTGAGTGAATCCAAAGATATTTTTCTTGATATACCTGTATGACATCCCCTGCTCCACAATTACATCTCTCTCAAGATGCTTCGTAATAAAGTCCCAAAAGCTCATCGACTTGTAATTATTACTTCAGATAGACTCTCAAGAAAAATATGACAAAGCCTATGAATTGAGTATTCACTTATCCGTAACAAAGAAGTTATTCAAGATGCATCTCAAAGTAACATACTTCAAAAGAATTTTACCATATGGGAATATTTCTGGTATCAACTAAAATACTATAAAAATGAGATTTTTGATATATTTGAACAAAACAAAAATGTAGCAAAATTAAAAAGTAACACAAAAAAAATAAATGAAAAAGTACCTTTTCATTTTGCGCTATGACTCTTTTTTGTATCTATAATTATTTTTACCTTTATATACTATTTAGCTATAAGTAAAACCTTTATAACTATTAAGCCTGAGCTTTCAGTACGAAAAGAGGTACTTAATTTCACTCTTACAGAAGAACAATCATGAAGTATTTTGGGAGATAATCGAAATGTTCAAGTTGAAAGAATAACAAAAGTAATTGAGATGCGTGAAGAGTTTGGCACGAGTATAAAAGAAGCAAAGGATAATCAAACAGCAGTTGGAAGTATTCGTATCTATAACTATACTACCGACTCTATTTCCCTTGTACCAAATACTCGTTTTATAACAGAAGAAGGTATAGTGTATGATATCGATAGTTGGATACAAATTCCTGCTGGATTAGCTGATAACTTCTCAGAAACAGAGCCATGAGTAAAAGAAGTAATTGTATCTGCAAGAACACAAGATATACATTGAAACATAAGTGGTATACGGTGAAATATAAGCTCATGAACAAAGTTAACACTTCCATGACTTTGAGAACAATCACAAGAACTTATTTATGCTGAATCAATTGAAGATTTTTCATGAGGAAGTGAGGAATTTATAAGTATCGTAGCACAAAGTGATATTGATATTGCAAAACGTATACTTACAGAAAGACTTCGTAATGAAGTACTTTTACAATTAAGATATGATATACTGGAAAATAATATTTTATGATGAGTACAGAAATCACTTCTCACGCTTCCAAATACTTTAGATTATAGTACACCTCAAATATCCGTAGTAGATAATCTCAAAGCATGAGATGCAGCTGAAAGCTTTGAGCTTCAATGAATCATGGAACTGAGAGGATTTGTATTTAATGAATGAGATATCATACAAAGACTAAGACATCGTATCAATGAAAAACAACTTCAAGGTATAGAAAAGATACTTCAAGTTGATCAATCTTCACTCAAGGCAATTGAACTCCTTAGTCGACAGGAACGCCCTTTTAGACTCAAAGCGAGCTTTGAAATAGAGGTACTTTCTGAACATGATTTTCTTCACGATAATAATACTTATATAGAAAGACTCTCTGAGCGTATTAGATGAGTAGATAAACATGAGGCGGAACGCATACTTCTCAATGATGTTTTTATTAGTTATGTTGATATACAAAACCGCCCATTCTTCAAGAAAAATATCTCACAACTTCCAAGTAATATTTTTTTCCGCATACAAAGTAATGAAAGGTAGAAAAATTGAAATATACTTTTATAAAATAAATTCATGGATAAAGAAACAATAAAACTAGAAAGAAGTATTATTTTTATCTTTGTACTTGCGTGATTATTATTAATATGCATAATAATTGGTTATCTTGGTTATGATATAGCATCATGGATTTGAGCAAATATATGAGAAATATTTTTATTTATTCTAATATTATCAGTAATTATTGATCCTAGTAGTTTAACAAAATGAAAAAAATCCTTAATATGTTTTTTTCTAACATTATTTTTTATGAGATTTCTTCCTTGATTACCGATTTTAGCTTTAATAAGCTTTTGATTTTGTATTTATTTTCTATTGATAAGCAAACAAAAGTCATAAAGATGTTTTCATAAAATTTAAAAAACTAAAAGGATATAATCATAAGATTATATCCTTGATGGCAGACCAGTCTTAGGGAAAATTGAACCATTGAATCATTTCTATTAGCTATACCCTACAATTTCATCGTCAATATACTGAAGTCAGGTTTCGCACAGAGTATAAATATAGATAAGTTACCTGATAGGATTATCGCTACTTATAACCTTTCATAGTATTTTATTAATAAGCTAAGCAGTAATTGAACATATAGAACAACTATTTCCTGAGTGAAATAACACTTTGAAGATACTCTACAGCAATATCACGTAACTCAAAATTATTACTACTTCGAAATAAGGTTAGAGTGAGAAGGAAATTATTATAGCTTTCTTTCATTTCAATATTTCAAGAAACATCAATATTTCTAAATATTATTCTCTCTACTCTGTCTGTAAGCCTCTTAAGCTCAATATCTGTAGGAGTAAAGATTCAATTACTTGTGATAGTAATATGTTCTTTATGAACCTCACTCAACCTATTTAATTCTCTTGTCACGACTAGGAGATTATTTCTCGTTGTTTCTCGGAGACTTTCATTATTATCTCATACTAATTTATCCATATTCAAGAACAAGCTTTCATAATTTAAGAGGAAGTCCTCATATGATTTTTGTACTTCAGGATTGATAAGAGCTATATATTTAATGAGAGTATCATTGAAACCTTTTTCTTGAATTATAATATCATATCTTTCCATAATGACACGTACCCCTTGATTTTTTACAACAGATTTTAGATGCGTATTAACCTGTACTCTTGATTGCACCTCTCTTCACGTAGCTGGAGAAAAGATAGGAGAAAAAACAGTATTATTAGCATTAGGATTGTTTTGAATTGCTTCACTCGATTGAGGAGTAGCATTACATGATTTTCATACATCTCAACCATTACAAGTAGATCATGTTTTTCTTTGCCATATATAAGATCCAAGATACTCTCTACACTCCAAAACTTCGCGAGTACAAGTTTCAGGAGGTCCTCCGGCTCAGCCTCATCCACCTCATCCACCTCATCCACCTCATCCACCTCATCCTCAACTACTTACTGGTGGAGTTGGAGTAACTGTTTGATTAATAATAGTTCGAGTCGCATTACTCAAATTAAAATCATACTTACAAAGTTTATTGGTTTGAAACACAAGAGTATCATTACATCAATAATCTCATACATTGATTAATGATATATTTGAATATTTAAAATTTCATAAGATAATTTCATATCTCAGAGTTCCTTCAAAAGAGTTAAGATTGATTCTTTGAGAAAGCTCAAAAGCATCATTACTTCCATAAGAATTTCAAGATAATATTTGAGATTTAAGTAGTGTATTTAATGTGCTATATATATTGAGTGTAGCTCATCAAAGATTTTCTGAATATTCTATATCTCCAAATACAGTCATAGGAATAGATAAATTTCCTGATTGATTCTCTTCTGTCGCGGTCGTGACTGAAACTGATAATCCTAGTATTACAAAAGATAGAAAAGAGGTGAGGAGTATTTTTTTCATGGTAATGATTATATAATATAAAGACTAATATCTATAGGTTGAAGGAGTAGTTGGGAGAATATTATAAGGAGCAACTTCTATTACAGAAGGAGTACTTACATCATCTCTATATAATAAATTAGTTAGTCTTACTTCTCGAGTTCTGTCTCTGTTTCCAGATTCAGAAGTATCAACACCAGATATTTCTAATATATACGTAATAGTAGATCCAGCAGCAATTTGAAAACCATCCTGAAACCCAGTAAGTATGACATCTGTTCAACCAATAGCAAGAGTTACATCAGTAGTAGAAGCTATGATTTCATTAGAACCATCTCTTCTAAAGTCAAAAGTAATTCCATCCCCTATAATTCCCCGTACATTAAATGCAAGAGCATCAAGGTCAAGTCTTCTATTTTGATCAGCAGTAATACTAAACTTAAATGCAGTAGTAGAAGTAGTCTCACTATGACGAGTAATAGTAGGCTTAGAACGAGTAAGGAGATGTTCTCTTGATGAGACAACTCCACCAGTTCTGGTAACAAGAGAACCCGTACTTTCTGAAACTATTCTCATGCTTGCTTGTGTTCATGAAACAGAACCTACCGGGTTATCTGTTGTAATAT
>JAIUMN010000005.1 GCA_022565555.1 Candidatus Altimarinota bacterium | reverse complement strand
GACTCAAAGCATGCATATCAGCATAAAAATGTATTTAAGGCACTAAGAAAAGCTGATTATATTATTATTACACCTGGTGACCTTTTTACATCAATTATCTCAAACTTTGTTATTGGAGGTGTAAAAGAAGTAATACATAAGTCAGATGCAAAAATTATCTATATCTGAAATTCGACTAATAAGTGAGGTGAGACTCAAGGGCTCACTCATCTTGATATTATCTATAAAATCGAGAGATTTCTTGGTAAAAAAATAAATATATTTATCTGTAATAATAGAAAGCTTAAACTTACAATAGAGCAAAAACAAAGTTTCCAAGGCAATATTTCGGTAAAAGGAGGAGATTATCTCTATCTTTCGAAAGGAGAAAGAGATGAGCTTGAAAGAAGGAAGATCAAGGTATATGAAACCTCACTTATAGACGAAAAAACATTTTATAAACACAACAAAAGAGCACTTGTTGATATTTTGGAAAAAATTCTCTAAATATTTTTCCAGTCTTTAATATTTGCTTTCCCTGAAAGTATAAGATAGAGATGATAAGGAGTAAGGAGTATTCATTTCCCAAGTCAATATATAAAAAGTATAACAGCTTCCGTTGTATCTACAATACCAAGTCATACTCATAAGACATGATCTAAAAAATTTTCAGGATTAAGAGCTTTTCTTTTATATTCTGAAAAATATTTTTCCGTAACGTGATATGTAAAGTTCTCTGGAGAATCTTCATTTTGAAGTATGCTTTCTTTGAGATGTTCTCTATATTTTTTACTCAATTCTGAAATCGTATTTCTTGCTTCCTTAAGTGCTTTTTGAAACTCTTTTACATCGATATTTTTTCAAAGCGTATTCTTAAGTCATTCTAGACCTTCAAGTGTATCTCACTTTATAAACTCTTTTACTTCTCATATATCAAGTCAAAACTCTGCTGCGATTTTCCCCGCGAGTGTATGAAGGAGTTCAGAGCTTTGTCTGAGAACTTGTTGCTCCTCTAAAAACCTTTCTCTATCATCAAGAGATTTTCTATTTTTTTCTTTTCTTTCATTTTCAGAGTAAAGTTTTTCAAGTGACATAAAACTGAGTTATCTAAGTAGATTTAATTCTCTTCTTGCAATTTCTTGATATTCCGGAAGTGTATCAAGATGCAAGAGAGTCTCAAGAATGAGTTTCATACTTTCAATATTTTCTGTTTCCTTGAGTGCAAAAGCAAGCTGTAAATAAAGAAAAGCATTATTAGGTATTTCTTCAAGTCACTTCTGAAGTATCTCTATAGCTTTATCGGGGTTTCATTTTTCTCTATGAGCCCATCATTCATATCCATAAAAATAGGCGTCATCATTGTATCGTTCTTGTCAAAGTTGAGAAAAGCGTATTGCAGTATCATGTGATTCATAAAGTATGTGATAATACACTGCAAGACTTAGATCAGTCTTTTCAAAATGTTCTTCTTTATCGATAAGATCTTCGAGAGCTGTAAGAACATTATGCCTACTTTCTATAAGTGCAAAGTTATACGCGATATGTCTCCTGAGGTTGAGTGTTGGGGTGTATCAGATATCAAGCGCTCTTTTAAGAAAGATATTTGCAAGTACTGCATCACGTGTTTTTGCATATATGATACCAAGCATATAATTAACTCACGCATCACTATCATCAAGCCTATGAAATCTTGTAAGTATTTCTTTAGCACCTTCATATTCTCATAGCTCAAAAAGAGAATGACCAATAATCTTTAAAGCTGGTTTATAGTTTTCTTTTTCTTTTATTATTTTTTCTCAAAGATACACTACAAGCGGATAAAGATCTTGTTTATACCACTCTGTAATGATGTAGGTATAAAGGAGATAGTCGTCCTCAAGTCAAAAATTTGTATAATTTCTAAGCGCAATTCTCATATCATTTAATTTTGGATAAGAGATACTTTCTAGACTAGATATATAATTTTCAAATCGGTTTTTACACTTTTCAGGGCTTTCGATACATAGGAGAGAGAGTGTATAATATCTAATTTCTTCCTCACTTAATCTCATTCTCCTGAGTTCTTGTATTACATTTTCTCTTCAAGATGCAGTGCTAATATCTTGAGTGTAAAAATGTAGTAGTATTATTCTTTGCTTTTGGTGCTCTTGTAAACTCGAGAGTCTCTTGTAATAATTAATTGAACTCCCAAAACGTTTCATATCGTAATATGTTTCTGCAATTTTTGTCACTACAAGACCATCTTCTGGATTTTCTCTATATACTTCAAGGAGTGTTTTGAGTCACATTGCTTGCTGTCATCCCTCAAGATATGCTTCTGCATTTACAAATAACTCTCTCAATTCATGACGCTTCCGAATACTTTCTATTCTTTTTCTAACATCATCAGAATCATTGAGTTCTCTCTCATCCTCTCATTCCCACGTAATATCTTCATTATAAATCTCTATATTTTCATAACCTGTTCCCTGTTCAATATCATCTTCTCAGCTTTGACCTCATGAGTTACATCAAGTAAGTAGGGGTACACAGAAGAGAGGGATTATTATCCTAAGAAGTACTATACTTTTACTATTCATTTTATAAAATAATTTTTATATGCTCTATATGTAGATACTATATACGTAACTTTCTCACTTGCAATTATTTTTTTTACTATGTATAAGAAACTCGCAAGCAATACTCTTGCTCAGATATTCTCAAAAGTTGTTACTGCTCTTATAGCACTTATACTTATATCTGTTCTTACTCGCACTCTACCTATAGAGTATTTTTGAGCGTATAATAAGATATATAATTATTTTGCTATAGTTGCATTTCTCGCAGATCTTGGACTTTATACTCTCATGATACGAGAGATATCAGCATGAAAATCTACCGAAAAAGTTTTATGAAATAGCTTGAGTCTTAGAGTATTTTTGTGAGTAATAGTTAGTATAGCTGCACTCTTATTAACACTTATACTTCCATGATTTAGTTCGGGAATTATATTTGTTGCTTCAAGTTTTATTGCGGTATTTACTATTTTAAGTCTTATAAACTCAAGCTTTCTTGCTGTTATGCAGGCTCATATGAAGATAGAATATCACTTTATAAGCTTCGTTTGATGAAAAATACTCCATCTTCTTCTTATACTTCTTTTTTGTTTCTGGATATTTTCCCCTGAGCCACTACTTGATATGAGATTTATATCTTTATTTGTTGCAGGACTCCTTTCTGTAATGTTTACGACATATCTTAATTACCGTTATGTTTCTCGTATAGTTAATGTGAAGTTCCTTTTAGATTTTAACTATATAAAAGAACTTTTTTATACCTCCCTTCCATACGGAGCCGCACTTTTTTTATCGGTAGTATATTTCCGTATTGATATACTTCTTTTATGATTTCTAGAAGAAGATTCTCTTTGAAACATATCTATAGCACTCTATAGCTTACCTATGAAAATAGTAGAAGTACTAATGGTATTGTGAGTGTTTTATTTAAACTCCCTGCTTCCTAGACTTACAGAGCTTTATAAGAAAACTGATATACTTTGAGTTCAGAAAATTTTTAGCCTTTCATTCAAGATACTTTTTAGTTTTTCTCTCGCACTTTATATCCTTTCTCAACTCTTTGCTTCTGATATTATACAGATATTAGCTCATAGTGAATACCTGAGTCCTACAGTTCACAATTACTCATCACTTGATATTTTTCCATTGGTTTTTGGTATACTAATTTTTCATTTTCTTGCACTCCTCTATAGTTACTTACTCATAGCTTCAGAGAAGCAATCACTTCTTCTGAAGGTGCATTTTTTTGTAACTCTGATCAATATCGTTTGAAATATCATCTTGATACCTTACTTTTCTTTCTATGGGGCAGCCATAGTAACACTGATAAGTCAAGTATTTTTACTTATCATATTGCTTTTTATCGTTGGAAGGCATTGTAAGATTACTATCCCACTTCTTATGCAGTGCTTTTACAGTATACTACTCTGAGTATTTCTGTTCTACTTTTATACAGGTATATTAACAAACTTCCCATTGGGAGTATTTTTGCAAGTATTTATATATTGAACTATTTTTGCCTTTATTTATGGATTATGAGAATATCTGATATCCAAGAAATATATCAAATCCCTTATTTAGAGTTCTTCGATAACATCAGTAAGTGTATTTATTCTAATAGTTCTTATAATACTTCAAAATCAAACTTCTATATCAAGGATACGAGGATGAGTGACTGCTGCAGGGCATCAGTCTAGCTGAGTATCTCATCATGTGAGAAATGAAATAGTAATAATAGATGACGTTCATGGGTTACTCCCATCTAGATTTGTACATGTTAGGGTGACTATTTCAAGCGGATTACGGAGCTCAGTATTTCGTATAGTATCACGAATTCAAGAAGAATCTGTTATCGAAGTTATATACTCACCTCAACTCTGATCAAATGTCATATCCCAGCTTATAGGTATTTCACCATCAATATCTTCTGCCTTTCAAACAAGAGCATTATTTCTCATTTCCTCAAGAGAAGTAAGTATTTTTATAGATTCAATACTTACTAACTCTGTTTGTGATATACGACTAAAGTTGAGTCTTGTAAGTCATACTCAAAGTATTCCTATTACCGCTATTACTACGAGTATTTCGGTAAGTGTAAAAGCTCCGAGTGTTTTTTTCATATTTTTATATTAAAAATATTTGCGTTAGTTTCTTGTTTATGTTAGTATCTTACTACAACTTGCGTGAATTCAAAATTTATATTTCTAAAATATTATGCAATGAGAAAAATATACACAGCTCTACTTTGAGTATTTCTTGTCTTACTATCCCTTTCCTCAGTATCTGCTGAAACTTTTAAAATCGATGAAGTAGATATAATCGAACTTGATATAATCGAACTTGTATTTACAAGAGAACTTGATGCAAGTCTCGGTGCTATCCAAGAATTTATTCTTGAAGAACAATCGAGTTTAAACGAGATAGAAATCTTGCTCTCTGAAGTAAATCCTGATAATGCTACCAGACTTACACTTATGTTAGGTGAATTTCTTGAGGAGGAAACAGATTATACTATTACAGTTCTTGATATCAAAGATTCAGGTGGAAATACTATAGAAGCAGGAATAGATTCTATATTTACTTTCAATACATGACGAATGACAATAGGGAACAATAATCAAGAACCAGAATCTAGTGATGACTCTCTTTTTGAGGATGATATGTTGGAAGAGGAGGACGTATTAATAGAAGATGACTTGATGAATAATGAAGAAGATGAGTTAGATGTTGAGCTTAATGCTGCTGCAGAAATTTAAATGAATGAAAAAAATTGAATTGCATGAACTACAACAAATTGAGAATGTGTAGGAACTTGAGTTCTAACACATGCAGAAAACAATGATACTCTTCCTGATACTGGTCCTGAGATAATCCTTCTCCTTATTATAACTTTCTTGCTAGCAGGATGATATATGTATACAAGAAGCATAAGAGTATAGAAAATTCATACATAAAAAATATCTTTCGGTAATTACCGAAAGATATTTTTTATGTATGAATCAATATTTTTTTCTTTCATTTCTTTATTTATCTTTATACTGTATGAGGCTATAGTATTTATTAAGCATATTTTTTTATGAAAAAGTGTATTTCTGGATTTACTCTCGTGGAGCTTATAGTTGTTGTAACTATAATAGCAATATTATGAACAGTTGGTTTTGTATCATATAGTAACTATCTTACATGAGCGAGAGATGCTAATCGTACTTCACAAATGGTACGTATTTCTGAAGCCTTACAAACTCATGGAACTACAAATAATCTTCCTCTTCCAGAAAACTGATCAGATATAACGGTTTGATCGACTATAATTGGATATCAGTGAGATATTTGAGAAACAGTTCTCCAAACAATTAGCTACTCTACTTCTGCACGAGACCCGAGAGATAATTCTCCATTTATTTATTATCTTTGAACCGATAGAAGAAATTTCCAGCTCATGGCTTTTATGGAAGAACAAAAAGCTTTGACTTCTTTTTTTCCTCAATCTACAGCGAATATTTCAAATAGATTTCCAAAAAGCTATGGGAGAAAAATGGGAATACTTCTTGAAAATAATACAAATAATCCATTACATAGAGTTGCGGGGGCAAATTCTGATCTCGCAGTAACTACTTGATTTACTGCGTATTTGAGTGATAATGAAACTATAGAATGAGTTACAGAAGGTGATCTTCTTGCAGCAAGCTCAATCGCAAACTGTAAGCGTAGGAGAGAATCATTTTGAGTGAGTACAAACGGTATTTATGCTATTAATCCAAATGGATCTGAAATAGACGTATATTGTGAAATGAGTGAGCAAGGATGAGGTTGGACACTTGTTGCTAGAAGTGTAAACTGAGGAAGTGGGTCATTTACAGTAGGTTCAGATATCTGAACTCTTACAGATCTATGAGGGGTATATAATCTTGATGCTGCTGATATTGATTTTTCACAGTTAATGCTTGCAAGCTATCAGAATTCGAGAAATATTAATACTTTTAAAACAACGAGTACCGCATCAGTAATATATACAGTTGACGGTCATACACTCAATCAATGATGAATTACTTGAGGAAGCTCTGGAGATGGATATAATGGGGAGCAAGGAATGATATTTGTGAGATAAATATTTAAAAAAAGTTTCTTTATCTAAGAAGCTTTTTTTTATTAAAAGGAAGAAGAAGTCATATTACGCTATATTGCTTGTATCGCACCATAGTATTATAGAGCTTTATGTATTCATTATACTCTGCTATGTTTTTTCCTATAAGAGAGCTTTTATCGAGGAGTATGTCTCGCACATAGAGAAATTTTTTATCCTTTAAAAGTCTCGGATGAGTATTGCATACCTGAAATATAAAATTTAACTCATGGTGTATCCTGCTTTCTAGCTCAAAAAATGCCTCTATATCTTCAGATATTTCACTGAGAGTGAATTCTTTTTTTCGTAAGGAGAGTATTTCTTTAAATATCTCACTATGTTTTTCGAGATAGGGGAGAGTAATTTCATATATACTTACTATATTATCAGTACGAGAAAAGAAAAGTGACCGTATATCTTGCTCTTTTCTTTTTAACTTATAGGAAAAAGTATAAAAATATATCCATCATCCACAGAGTAAAATAGTAATAATTCAAAAAATTATAGCGTATAACATCATATTTTTATAAAATTCTATAATGTAAGTATATCATAGAGAGATAATGAGGTCAAAATATTGACTTATTTTTAAAATATATATACTTGTTTTGACAGGTATTGCAAGGATATGTAATACCTTTTATTTATTTTTATTTGTTTATCTCCGGTTTATGATTCGTTTTATAAAAGATTCTATACGTGAGTTGAAGCATGTTGTATGGCCAACAAGAAAAGAAACCCAAAAGTTTTTTTGACTCGTACTCGCGCTTATTATTGTATTTGGGATATATCTCTTTATATTTTCTCATATATTTTCTGAATCACTCTTTTCTCTTAAAAATATGTTTGGAACGGGTGAATCTCAAGTTCAATCTGTAGATTTTGATTCTTCAGGTATTTTTATCGATGAAGATAATACTTTACAGGAGTGAGAAAATTTGTTTGAAGATGAGTCTTTTGATATAGATATTGATTTTGAGGAGGATGTTGTAATAGATTGAGATGATACAGAAATGTCAGAATAATTTTATCTAACTAAAAATATCTTGTTATGCAAAAAAAACCTGAATGGTATGTTATCCAAGTGATATCAGGAACAGAGCAAAATGTAAAGAGCTCACTTTATCAACGTAGAGAAAGTTTTTGACTCGAGGATTATATACTTGATGTATTTGTTCCGACACATGATGTGGTTACTGTTCGTGCTGGAGGAACAAAAGTGAAGCAACAGAAAAATATTATACCAGGATATATACTGGTACAGATGGTAGTAACAAACGAAAGTTGGTATATTGTCCGTAATACTCCAAACGTTACTGGTTTCCTTTGAGCATGAAATATACCCGTACCTGTTGCAGGATCGGAATTGGAGCAACTTAAATGAAAAGTAGAAAGTAATAAAGAAACATTTTCTAGTAAATTTAAACTTTGAGATAGAGCTCAGGTAACTAAGTGACCTTTTGAGGGAAATGAGGGTTTCATCATTGATATAAATGATGAAAAATGACTTGTAAAAATAAATATAAATCTTCTAGGACGTGATACTCCTATAGAACTAGATTTTTCACAAATTACCGTAAAGTAATTTCATGAGGACAAGTATTTTTTTTCTCTTTATCTTAATACTTCTTCTTCTGTGAAATATAATTTTATATTTCACAAATGAGGAATATAGATTTTTTGTAGAAAAAATTAAGCATCAAAATGAAGTAGTAGAAAGTAGAAATATCGTCATTGATGATAGTGTGTTACTCCAAAATGAAAGAAATACACTCAATTGAGCTTCTGGAAATAGCCTTTCAGAAGAATCAGTTTCATTAAGTGCTCTTGAGTTCCTTGAGTCAATCACTTCACGTAGAGAAAATAATCAGATTGACACAAGAAAGCTTGAGCTTCTCCCAAGTGAGATAAATATTGAATTACTCTTATATTTTGAGGAATTTGACCTTGAAAGTATTAATCCTGAAAATTATCTTTTTTGAGTTACTTCCGAGTATCCCGATCCATTCTTACAATGGTTCTCAGATAGAATAATATTCTACTCATTTCCAACTAAGGTATATCGAGATATATATGACATATTTGATGTGCTGAGTTTTGATCTTCCTATAAGCCTTAATGAAATCAATAACTTTTGATCACAGTCTTTTTTTATAAATATGGATCAAGATTGGGAAGATGATTTCATAAGAATCGTCTTTGAATATCAAAATGAAGTTTTTTGATTGAAAATAAAAAATATTTACTATAATGAAGTAAGAGAAATACTTTCTGTACTCCGTTAATACATTATCACTAATAACAATTATATTATGAGTCAAATAATTTATCTTACGCAAGAAGGATTTGCAAAACTTCAAGATGAGCTTAAATATCTTCAAACTGAGAAGCGTCAAGATATAGCAGAAAAGTTAAAAGAAGCTATCAGTTACTGAGACCTCTCAGAAAATTCTGAGTATGAAGAGGCGCGTAATGAACAGGCGCAAGTAGAGCTTCGTATCACTGAAATAGAAGATCAACTTAAGCGAGTAGAAATTATTAAGGAAGAAAATAAAAAAGGATTAGTAAAAAAAGTAAGTATGTGAATGGTGGTTATGCTTGAGGATGTATCTGAGAATTTTCAAGAAGAGTATAAGATAGTAGGTACTACTGAAGCTGATATACTTGCAAAACCTGCAAAAATTTCTAATGAGTCACCACTCTGAAAGATGCTTCTATGAAAAAAGAAATGAGAAAGTTTTGAATTAAAAAACAAAGCTTGAGAGTGATCAGAATACAAAGTTATTGACTTTAAATAAAAGAGAATGCCAGAAAATCCATTTTATGAAATGATTATTCTTGTTCCTGCCGTCACATTTGCTGTCTCGGTAATTTTAAAGGGTTTAGCTATAAAGTTTAATACTGGAAGGTGGGATGTAGAAAGATCACTTGGGAGTTGATGAATGCCATCTGTGCACTCTTCTGTAGTAGTTTCACTTGCAACAGCATTTGCTTTAAAATATTGAGTTCAATCTGATCTTTTCGCAATTGTGATGGGATTTACGGTGATTATCATTTATGATGCTATAAATGTACGTTTTGAAGCATGACTTCACGCTAAAGCAATCAATAAAAAACTTTGAAGGAAAGAGCTTAAAGAATCGCTTTGACATCTTCCAAGTGAAGCATTTGCTGGAAGTGTTCTCGGGATAGTTATTGCTCTCATATTATTTTACGTTTAAAATCTTTATATAAAAAAATAGAAGCATTATGCTTCTATTTTTTTATATAAAGATTTTAATATACTCACAGTTCTAGATTAATATCTATATTTTCTCATCATCTCATAACTCTTAGGGTGAGTGAATCTCATGGGAGAGAATTTTGAAGTATGCGCGCAAGATCTTGTATTACTCATATCTGCTCGTTATTAATATGAGTAATAAGATCTCAGGGTTTCAGTCATGCTTTATCAGCACTACTTCAATTTATAATGCTTCACGGCTCATCTATAATGTATGCTCCATAATCTAATGCGAGTCAAAATTCTCTTGCTACTGAAGGGGAGTTTGCTATATAATTTATCCCAATAAAAGGTCTCTTTATTTCTCCGTGTTCTTCAATACTTTTGAGTATGTAATCCACGCGTCATGTTGTAAGTGCTATAGCAAATCATATTCCATTTGTTCTTCCTGCAATAGCTGTATTTATTCAGATTACTTCTCCATTAAGGTTGAGAAGGGGTCATCCTGAGTTTCATGGATTAATCGCAGCATCAGTTTGTATAAGATTTGTTAAGAGAGTTCATCCAGCTTCTATGCTTCTATCTTTCCCACTTACTATACCAAGTGAGACAGAATTTTGAAATTCTGCAAGAGCATTTCCTATTGCTATAGCAAATGATCATATAGATATATCATCTCATTGGTGAATGATTTTAGGAACAGGAAAACTTTCGTTTCCTCCCTGTATTCGAATAACTGCTAGATCATTAAGTGGATCAAGGGCTATTACCTCAGTTTCAAACTCTCTTCCATCAGCAAGAATAACGGTATAGTCAGAGCGAGAATCTTGCACAACATGTTTATTAGTAAGTATCAATCCATCTTCTCGTATAAAAAATCCACTTCCTCATCATACTTGTCTTCTGACAGTAGTATTTGGCTCTTGAAAAAACCCCCAAGGATCACTCCTATACATCACCATATCACGACTTATAATAATACTTACAACACTAGGTCATAGTGCTTGCGCCATTCCTGTTATACCTTGCTCAATATTTTGAAGTGTATCAAAAGTAGGAGAGAGGGAATCTATATTACTTCGCGAGTTTGATAAGTTTATTGTATTTTGAGGTGAATATATATCTTGTAAGAAGATATAACTTCCTAGTCACCCACTCAAAAATCATAAGCAGATAATTAAAAAACTAAGTCAAAATATTTTCATAAATTAAAAAAACATAAAAAACTATAATATAGCAATAATATCTTTAATGTGTAAGAAATCCTTAAGAGCAGTAAGCTCTTTTGGATCTATGCTTGCTGTAAGTTTTTCTTTACTCCCATGAGGGATATATATTTCGGTAAAACCAAGTTTAAGTGCTTCTTTGATTCGTTTTTCAAGAAGCATAACTGATTTTATCTGCCCAGTGAGAGATATTTCACCAATAAATACTGAGCTTTTTGGGAGAGTTTTTCCAAGCTTAGAAGATATAATGCTCATAGCAAGTGCGAGATCAAGACCTGGTTCTTCAACCTTAATTCCTCGAGAAATATTTGCATATACATCATAACTTTCAAGCTTCACTGGCGTGTATTTTGAAAGCACTGCAATAATAAGGTCAAGTTTACTCTGAGGTATACCGCGACTTGAGCGTTTTGGATATCAGAATTTTGTATAATTTGTAAGGGCTTCCGTCTCGACTATCAGTGCTCTCCGTCATTCTATTGTAATTCATAGAGCGAGTCCAATTCACTCACTTCAAGAGAGAAGCTCAAGTGCTGGATTATCAAGATCATGTAATCCTTCTTCTGTCATCTTATAGAGTCCAAGTTCATGCGTTGCTCAAAATCTATTTTTCAGACAACGAAGCATACGAATATCATCATATTTTTCTCCCTCGAAATAAAGAACAGTATCAACCATATGTTCGAGTGTCTTTGGTCCAGCAAGAGAGCCATCTTTGGTAACATGACCGATGATGATACTCGTGATATTACGAGCTTTAGAGTATTCAACTATCTTTTCAGCAATATATCTGACTTGTGAAACACTTCCTCCTGTTCCTGAAATTTCTCAACCCATAAGTACTGATATAGAGTCCCATATGACAACTTTAGGAGTTTTTCATTCTATGCTTGTAAATATATCTTCGAGTATATTTTCCGTAAGAATCTCAATATTACCTCACTCTATATTAAGTCTTTTTGCTCGTGATCTGAGTTGTCCAAGGGTTTCTTCCCCACTTATATAAATAATCTCCTCGTGTATCCAGTTTGCAAGCTGGAGGCTGAGGGTTGATTTTCCAATTCCAGGCTCACCAGAGAGAAGCATGACACTTCATAAAACTATTCCTCCTCAAAGAACTGTATTAAGTTCTATAGAAGTTGTGATGATACGAGACTCTTCCTCATGCGGACTTGATATGAGAGCAAGAGATTTCTTTTCTCATACTCTTACTCACTTTTTTTCTTTACTTTCTTTAAATTCCTTGAGGGTATTCCAAGACTTACAGAAGTCACACTGTCACTTCCATATGAGAGATTCGTTTCAACAATTACTACAAATATACATTTTTTTAATTAAGGAGTATTCATTTATGTTCCTGGTACATATATATTTCTAAAGCCTCATCTATATCTCAAGTCTCTAAAAGTTCAATAATTCTTCTCGCAACTTCATTACTTGATTCTTCAATACATTTCACCCAAACAGAAAAACTTTTTGGTACTTCTTTTAAGACTGAATTAGATGATGAGAAAAAAAGTTGCTGCATACCAAATAAATATTTAAATTATATACTCAGTATATATAGAAACTTTGATTTGTAAAAAATATTTTTTCTTTATAATACTGACACTTGCCCAGGTGGTGGAATGGTAGACACGAGGGACTCAAAATCCCTTATCTTCGGGTGTGAGGGTTCGAGTCCCTCTCTGGGCACCATTTTTTTAAAAAAATATTATGTTTCAAAAAATAAAAAACATCAAGAAATATATTAAGATTGCAAAGATTGCTGCGCTCGCATTTGCGGTTTCCTATGTACTACTAATTGCTCACACGTTTTATCAATCGGTACAGATCTGAGAACTTGAGAAGCGCATAGAGTTTTTAGAAACTACTTTTAGATAAAAATAATAATCCCAAGAATGATTCTTGGGATTATTATTTTAAAGCATATCGATAAACTTGAGCTGCTTTTTCTCTACAAAACGATAGAGCTTTGCTGGACGATTAGTACTTGTATCTTTTTTTCAGGTTTCTGTAACTATCCCGAGAGAAAATATTTTTTTCTGAAAATTAAGTTTATCAAGACTTCTTCCAAGTATGATTTCATACATTTTTTGCATTTCAGATATACGAAACTCTTCTGAGAGAATATTTTTTACTATATCAGTATATCAGAGCTTGTCTTTGAGACGCTTGAGTGCGTAGCGAAATATCTCATCATGTTCGTAGAATATATGAAGTTTCATAAATTGCTCAACGGTCACGATATCAACTAAGGTAAAATCAACTTGTGAGAGAAGGCTTTCAGCCTTAACAAGAGCGTAGTATGCAAGTGCTATTACATGACCTCTTGGATCTCTTGCGGAATTTTCTCAGAATGTATAGAGTTGTTCCTTATATACTCCGTGGGTGATACCTGTTTTGCGCTTGAGGACTTCATCAAAGTTTTCTGAGAGTGAGTATCACTTCGCTACGATACTTCCAGGAAGAGAATAACCATGTATATTATCTTCATTTCGCTTGGTAACGAGTATACAAAGCTCTCACTTATAAATCGTAAATATGACAATATCAAGTGCAAGAACTGGGATTGTGAGTTTATCTGACCAGATATCAAACTGCTGTGATTGAGGAATGAGCATAGGGAAGTATGTGTGAATAATACACCTATTGTAATCTAAAAAAATATTTTACAAATTAATTTTTTAGATACCCATCTATCATTGCTTTTCCAAAGCCTGCCCAAACTCATGGGGAGATGAGTTTTCCAGATTTTTCTTCGCTTGCAAGAAGTCGCTTAAGGTCTACAAGGGAATTGTGACACTCAAGCACTATGAGTCATCTCTCAGAAGTTTCCAGTTCTTGTTCTCACGGATTTCCAGAAACTTGTACGTAGTAATCAAGAGTCATTTCATTGGTGAGTCCTGCTGACTTTGGTCCTGTGAGCAGAAAATGAGCTTGACCTCAAGTATATCAAGTTTCTTCACGAATTTCTTTGAGGATAGCTTCTTCGGGGGTCATCTCAGGATCGACGAGTCCCGCAACGAGCTCGATGACCCTCGCATCTACAAGAGGGCGAAATTGCTCTACTAGTACGAAGGTCTCGTGAGAGATATTTTCAACTACGGCTCATACAACTTGTCCAGTTCATGCACGAAAGACTCATTCCCAGAGTTTTCATGGATTATTTGGATGTTCAACCCCGACCATATTGAGCCATTTTCAGGGATGTATAATTTGGGTTTTCATATATTTTTAATTTATTGATAAAGTTTTTGTTTTTGTATCTCTTCTGCAAGCTCAGGAAATAAGATCCCTTCTACTGACTGTTTATTTCTCAGCATTTCCCGAGCAAGTGAGCTTGAGATATCGAGCATATCTGGGATATCAAGAAGTGTATATTCACGAAATCCATTTGCTTCAAAATCAAAGGCAAATCCAGGCCTTTGGATAAATATTTTTTTGAGTCGCTCTTCGATAAATCTATCAGGATTATTACTCCACCAGCTCATATTTGGTGCAACATCTGATCCAAAGATAAATGCAGCCGAGACTCAGAGCTGTTCTCTGAAATATTTTTCTTCTCAGGCAGTGGTAGTAATTCCTGTATTTTTTCCTTCAAAAAAATAGGTATCAAGTGAGACATTGAGCCCATCCCTTTGTAGTACTTCAAAAAATATTTCTATAAGTCTTCTTCGCTCAGTTTGAGGTATCCCAAAGTTTTTATCTTCACGTGCTCCACTGGGGGAGAGGATGATATGACTCGCAACTTGTTTCTTAAGGACTTCCTCTACTACCTGAGCGTGCGCGAGAGTTGGAGGATTAAAAGCACCTCAATAAATAGCTATTTCGTGTGTTTGCATGATAAAAAATATGAGAATATAAGTTGATTTTTCTCACAAGACTCCACTCTATCTTAATTCTTTCCCTAAATCTAGGGAAAGAGGCTACAAAACATGTAGTTTGCTCTCTCTCCTAGCAGGAGAGAGTTGGAGAGAGGTGTCTGGTGCTAGAAATATCTATACACTAAATCCTTGCTCGCCCAGGACTTTATTATCCCAGTCATTACGCCTTGTTCCTGCGATGAGAAGCCTTACTTCTCTTTGGGACTTTTTGATTTCTAGTTTAAGCGATTCTTTAAGTTCTGTTTTGAGTATTTGCTCACCATCGAGATTGACTCAGAGTGGATACTGTCTTCCGATATTTCGTATAGTAATCTTACGTGTATCATCGAGGGATTTTGGTTTTTGAGGAGAGATATTTCCCTTAGGAGTAAGTACGAGACTTTTGTTACTATGGGGAAGTATCGGTCATCCATATGATTGTGAATGACCTGTAGATCCTGCTGGAGTAGCGAGAATCAATCCATCTCCCCAAAACTCCGTTTGCCCACTTCATATATCTATATGCAGAGAGATTGCTTTTCACTCTGGAGAGTAGATGTTAATATCATTGAAAGCATTTCAGATATTGTGTCAGTTATTTCTTACTTCAAGAAGTGGATATGGCCTTGTTTCAAATTCTGGTATATCAGGATATACCCACTGCGTATGGTTGAGAAGAAATCCTTTATGTCAGAAATTAATACCTAAAAATGGTATATCTTTTTTAGAGTGTTCTCTGATTGCACGAAGCATCGTTCCATCTCCACCAAGTACCAAGATGCATTGCTCTTTGATAGACTCAAGTAAGGCATCTATAAAAGTATTTTCTATAAATTCACGCAGTCCTGCATTTCTCTCAAAGCTATATTTGTCATAGTATACAAGTGAGTTATGCGGCTTCATAGCTTCTTTATTAAAAAATATTTTTTGAGAAGAAGTTTATTTCTTTCTAGGTTTACTGATGTACTCCGTAGTGTTCTGGTCACTTCTGAGGGTCAAGTACTTGATACACTGGCGGCATATGCATCTTGTGAGCATTCCCTTCGTGTCTTTCAGTGTAGATTTTCATTACTTCTTGTGCTCTTCCTGAATAATCACTGATTCTTTTTCATATATCATATGCGTTCATTGCCCACTCGAGTTCATCATAACTTGCTCCTATCTGATCTTCGTCAGTTGCTCCACTGGGATGAAGTCCATCAGTTGGTCTCGCGTTCAGTATATCCTCGTGTATTCCGAGTTCTCGTCCGAGTTTATAGACTTCTGATTTAGTGAGTTCTCCGATAGGACTCAGGTCAACTGCTCCATCTCAGTATTTTGTGAAAAATCCTATACCATAATCTTCTACTTTGTTTCCAGTTCCTACTACGAGAGCATTTTTTCTATTTGCGGTAGCGTAGAGTTGTGCAGCTCTGAGTCGTGATCTCAGATTTACATCAGAGAGATATTCACTTGCTTCATCATCTCCTGGATATTGAAGCGCTTGCATAGCATCATATACTTGCGTCAGGTCTATGATTTGTCTTGTGACTTGAGTGTATTTTTGTTGGAGCCAATCTATATGCTCACGAGCCCTGTTTACTTCATCCGTTTTTTGATGAATAGGCAGCTCAAGGCAGGTGAGAGCTTTCCCGCTCATCGCAGAAAGTGTGGATACGACTGCAGAGTCAATTCATCCTGAGACTCATACAACGAGTCATTTATCAAGAGACTTTTCTCAAATCCACCTTGAGATGTCTTTCGCGATTTCAGGATAATTGAGATCCCTCATCGGTGCTTCTAATATTGTTTTCATAATCTGTGAGTTTAAAAAATATTATACTTGTACTTGCAGAGCCTGCATACCTTGAGTCCCAAAGATGTTTTTGAAGTGCTCAACCCGCGCTGTTTCTCACATAGCTTTGTTGGGATTATCCGAGAGCTTAACGGTTGAAACCCATTCTCAACTTGGTCTTTGAACCGCAGATGGTTTTACTACTACTGAGAATGATCCAAATGGTCAGAGGCTTTCAGTTTTAGGAAATATTCCTTTGGTATTATTGGTGAGATTGGTTCAGATTCAGAAGCTCAGTTTTCCCAGCTTTTGTTGAAATGCTTGAGATATTTGTACTACTTTTTGCGCATCGAGCCCATCACTTGGGATTCAGACTTTCGCCATAGGGTCTTGCCCATGTTTTACAAGCCAATCTATATATTCAGGAATTGCTTGCATCGGGTCTTTAGAGTCAAATCGCATCCCTGTATGACCCTCTATAATTTCTCTTGGGGTGTGTGCAAGATAAAAACTTGTTCCATAGGCGTCTGGTAGGAGGAGTGCAAGTTCTGGAAAATGTTTTTGCCACTTACTGTCTACACTGTACATCTCAGAGATAATTGCTTCAGGACTATCGTGAAGTGCTGTAGGTATCATGCGGAGTTCATGAGCATTGGTTCCACGAGGATTCGCTCCTCACATCTCTTTTGCAATCAAGATATTTGAAGTTCCGATATATTGATCTGGGAGTCTTTCTGCGAGGATCTGATTTACTTCTCTTTGCCAGACAGAGCTCATCGCTCTACGAGTTCAAAATTCTGAAAATGTTGCCTCAGGAGCTTTTTCAAGAGTCTTGATATCTGTAAAGAGTCTCCCACTCACTTGATGCATCATCTCACTAAACTCCACGTCTGAGATATTTGATTTTTTGATATACTGTGAGATATAGAGAGCATTTATGATTTTCAGAGCAATAATTTCCCACATCATCGAGCTTTCCCAAGGTCCAGTAAAATCAAGAGTATAATTTCCTACTTCTTCTCATATTTCATAATCAGGAAGTGAAAAATCTTTGAGAAAATCAAGGGTTTCTTCTCGAAACATCTTCACTCATTTTCCTTGTTCCATACCTCTGAGGTAGGAGATTTCAGACTCCGAAAGTCCGGTTATTTTTTTTTGTGTCATCTCGAGTTGAGCTTCAAGCACTTCACGGGGAATAACTTGAGTCGTCTGTATGTCGGGATTTCGTATTTTCATACTCCAGCGAACATTGAGTCATCGATACTCAGGATGTGCGAGGATAAAGTCGAGCATCGAAAATTTATAAAAATCCGTATCAAGGAGATGATTGACTTCTGGAGCACCCGAGAGACTCGGGAAATACTCCAAGGGTTTTTGTATGATTCACATAATAGTATAGTTAATTGTAATATATACACTTACTGAAAGTGAAATAAAATTAGATATACTCTACTCCTTTTTCATCTCTCAGTTTTTGGAGATATGCTACTGTGTCCTCTGGACTCTTTACCATAACTCAGGCGATAGCTCTCTTATCTATCATAGTTTTAAACCCATTTTTAACTGCATCTACTGCGGTAGACTGTACGCAAAAATCAGTTGCGAGTCATACAATTTTTACGACTTCAACTCAAGCATCTCTGAGTATATCAG
Source organism: Candidatus Altimarinota bacterium (assembly GCA_022565555.1). Classification (GTDB taxonomy): domain Bacteria; phylum Patescibacteriota; class Gracilibacteria; order BD1-5; family UBA6164; genus JAACSU01. The sequence goes on along the minus strand of JAIUMN010000005.1, from coordinate 21,679 downwards.
TGACTCGAACTACTGTATCATCTTGGCGCATTTCTCTTCAGAAAAATCCACTATACATCTCAGTTTTTGGATCATCTCACTTGATAATATGATGATCTATAAGGTCTGTATCAAGTCATCTAAAGTACTCTGCTCAAGGAGTATCTGCGATACAGTGGTCTGGCCAAAGTACCTGTGGTCACATACCTGCTCAAAGCTCAACTTGTAAGTCTTCTAAGCTAAACTCTGCTTCTTCTCAGAGTCTTGGAGTATGTTTTTTTGCGTTGGTAACTTCATTATATGTAATCGTATCAAAAGGATTTTTTCATATATAGTTACGAGCAAGTGACATATGTCCTCTCGGATGCCAATCACGAGTTGCGATAACGAGTCATCATCTTGTGCGTGTTTCACGCATGAGTTGGTTAATTACAGGAGCAAGAAGTTCTCCTCACTCAACTGGGAGCTCATTCACTCCGCTTGCATGTTCTGGAATAAACCCATTTTGATAGTCAACGACTATCAGTGCTTCGTTTGTTGTCATAGTTCTAAAAATTAAAAAATAGTATCTGAGAGTTGTAGGGAAGAAGTATTTCTTCCCTCTTGTGCATGTGTATGAGACTTTGTGTTGTACGCTTCTTGCATAGAAGAGGATGAAGAAATAATATAATGTAAAATATACACTTACTAAAAGCGAAATAAAAAAGAAGATAATAAAACATATCTCAAGAAAGGACTCTTATAGTACTATTACGACTTGTTGAATAAGAGTATTCGGAGATGCTTGTTTTATATCTATTATTTAAAGAACTTTTATAGTGTTATATTTACACTTACTAATATATGAAGATATAAATGGATGTCAAAAGATTTTTTATAAAATGTGTTTTGTTGCTGTAGTTGAGCGGACTATGTAGTTTAGTAATTCTTTCGTAGCAAGTAGAATACATTTTTGGGCAATAAAAAACATTTTTATCTGTGAAAAACTTGTTAAGAAAAAGTATAGAACGTATATAATAAAGAAATTATGACAAAAAAAGAAAAAAGATTAGTTGATACATGAATGCGTTGAAGTATACGAGCTCAAGCAAGTTATTTTGCTGAAAGCTGGATTACGAGAAAATTGTATAAGGAAGCAGTAAAACTCGGACAAAATACAAAATATTAAAATTCATATAAGCCCCCAATTGGGGGCTTATTTAATCTCACCTTACTAAAGACAGAAAAATTTTTTGATTTTTAATACTCTACAGTCTATGTATTATCATATTCTGTCTAATGAGACTAACCAAGAGTGAGATTTTCCACAATTTTCCTTGACTTTTCTTACAAAAACCATACCTTACTAGGTATCCCTCGGAATAATCCGAGTGGCTGTCTCCAGAAGGAGACTAACAAGAAAGTTCCCTAGTATGAGGGGCAAAACAAGGAGAATGCCAAATGGCAACTATGCTAAGAGATCTGTACACGGATGAACTACTCGAAACGGGGCCAACAGCCCCATTCGACCCAAACCCTCATGGGGGATATAGGGGGATAGAACCCCCAGATGAAGCCGAGCAGGCCAAATTCTCTGAAGCTCCAGCTGAGTCCGAGGCTTCACCGTCTCGCTGAGCTCGCTAGAGCGTTTCGACCCCCGCACATGTGCGGGGGTCTTTCTATATTCAAAATAACTTTCCTTTCCATTTTCCTACATTTTCTGTATACTCTGAAGTAATAATTCAGAGTATTTTTTATGCAGAAAAAAAGAGGTTTTTATAATAAGAGTATTGTAAGTCCAAAAGTGGAAACAAAAAACATTCTAAACAAGGATGAACTTGTTTGAGTATATAAACAGATGGAAGGGGGATTTGGTTTTGTTGACGTAGTTGATAAAACGACATGAAAAAAAGAAGGATACTATGTGCATGAGACCAAGAAACTTGATGCACTTGAGGGTGATGAAGTAGCTTTTGTAGTAAATATATTTAAAGGAAAATCAGAGGCGCACATTACTCGTGTAGTATCACGTAGTGAACATTTGATTGTTGGAACATTACGTATTACAAGAGGGTTTGGCTTTCTTATTGCTGATAATAGAAAGATATCAAAAGATATATTTATCCCAGGAAAGTTTATTGGAGGATATACTGATGGTTCAAGAGTAGCAGTACAGGTTATAAAGTGGGAAGGAAAAAATCCTGAAGGACGTATTATGGAGTCACTATCAGGGCTCCCAAAGGGGAGGGAAGATATTTATACTGTAGCTTTTGAGATGTGAGCAAGAAAGACTTTCTCAGAGAAGCTTATGCAAGAAGTATCCGTACTACAGAGTCCAGACTCTTGAGGGTCTAGACTCAAGATACGAACTGACCTGAAGCACTGCCTCACTTACACTATAGATGGAGCAGAGAGTAAAGATCTTGACGATGCTTTGAGTATAGAGAAAACTGATAATGGATATCGACTCTATGTGCATATTGCAGATGTTGCTCACTATGTTAAGGAAAATTCAGCGCTTGATAGGGAGGCACGAAAGCGTGCAACGAGCATATATCTTATCGATCAGGTTATCCCTATGCTTCCTCCCGAGATATCTAATGGGCTTTGTAGTCTCCACCCTGGAGAGTCTAAACTCACGATGACTTGTGAGATGGAGCTTGATATGAAGTGAAATATCCAAAGCTCAAAAGTGTATGAAAGTGTGATAGAGAGTGATTATAGACTGACATATAAAGAAATTGATGAGATAGTAAGCTGAAGCATCTCTCTTTGAGATTCCCTTCAGTTTTGAAACGAGCTCTCTTGAGAACTTCAGAAAAATATTTTTCTTTTAAAAGAATTCTCAGGTTTCTTAGAAAAAAAAGCAATTTCACGAGGAAGTCTTGATTTTGACTTTCCAGAAACAAAAATAATCCTTGATGATACATGAAAGCCTATAGAGTATAGACAATATGAGCGTTATGATTCATATAAACTTATAGAAGTCTGTATGGTGCTTGCAAATGAAACTATTGCAAAGCTTTTCTCAAAAATTCCTTTTCTATATCGAGTTCATGAAGAACCTGACGAGGAGGATATAGAAAAATTCTTGAAACTCCTTGAGCGTCTTTGAGTTAATATTTGAAAACAACTCTCCTGAATACATATTACCCCTCTTGATATACAGAGTACTTTAAGTTATCTACAGTTTGATCCAAAGCTGAGTTGATTTCAAAAAATAGTTCTTCGTTCGATGGCAAAAGCTCGGTACTCTGAAAAAAACTTTGGACATTTCTGACTTGCTCTCACTCATTATAGCCACTTTACTTCACCTATACGACGTTACGCTGATTTACAAATACATCGTATAATTAAGGAATCTCTTGATAAAAAATATTCACATGAACGTAAGTTATACTATAAAGAAGTACTTCCAAAAGTAGCGCGTATATGTTCGGAGAAAACAGATAAAGCAGAGAAAATGGAATATAAGGTTCGTGATATGCTAGCGTGTAAGTATATGTCTGATAAGATAGGAAAGGTATATAAAGGAAAAATATCATGAATTATCGATAAGTGATTTTTTGTAGAGCTTGAAAATACTATTGAAGGATTTATTGATACCGCTCGAACTTTCTATACTCCTATGAGAGATGAATACCGCATAGTAAATGAACAAACTTGAGTAGGACTCCAGTTTGGAGATGCTATTTTAGTAGAACTTATATCAGTAGACATGGAAAAAATGCGTATAGAGTTTACGCTTAAGTAATCATCGCAATCCTTTTTAATTTTAAATAAAGAATAAGAAATGAAACTCTGAAAAAAATTTCTGAAAAAACTCCGAAAGAAAGAAAAAAAACGAAAAAAGAAGCTTCAAAAAGTATTTTTAGTATCCGTTTTATGGCTTATTATTATTGTATGAAGTGTGTGGTTTTATCAGTCTGCTTGAATGAATTTTGAAGAGTTTCTATTTTTTATTTATAGTTTTTTGCAGGATAATATACTTCTGTGAATTCTAGTATTTATAACAATATATCTTCTTCGACCACTCCTGTTTATACCAGCAACCCCTTTTGAGTTTATCGCTGCAATTATTTATTGATTTTGGTCTATTTGAGTAATTATTATTTCTTTAACTCTCAGTATCATACTTAATTATTTTATAGGGAGACGCTCAAAAAAGTATATAGAACTCGGACTTCAGGATTCCCCCTTGCTTTCTCGTTTCCGTAAATATATGAAGTGAGATACATTTCTTAATATCTTATTCCTCCGCCTTATGCCATTTCCTTTTGATATTGGAGGTTTTCTTTGTGGAGTATTCCGTCTTAAGTTTTTCACCTATCTCCTTGCTTCACTCCTTTGAGCTATTCCATCAAGTGTTATAGTATTTACCGCAGGGCTTGCATTTCATCAAGAAGAACTTACAAGTTTTGAAGGGATGTTAAAAAATGTTGATTCTAGACTTTTAATGTATGCAGGTATTTGATTTGTACTTCTATATATCTTAATATTTTCCTTAAAAAAGTTTGTATTCAGTGAGAGAGATTAAACTCTATTTGCATTATTTCTAAATTTATATTTTATAAAAAACCCCTATTATGAGGTATAAAAATATTCTCCCTTTTATCCTTCTTCTCCTTTGGATTATACTGCTCGTATGTTTTTATATTATCGTACAAAAGTTTGATATTACTATCGAAGAGTGATTTTTTATAGCTTATAGTTTTCTTAAGTCTGAGTGATTTTATGGGATGTTATTTTTTATCCTTCTTTATGTTATTAGACCACTCCTTTTTATTATTGCAAGTCCTTTTGTTGTTTTATGTGGTTTTATATACGGACTTCCTCTTGCATTTGCAATATTTTTTATAGCAGAAGTGTGTAGTATTTCTTTCTCTTACTTCTTTTGAAAGCTTACTTGATGAAGGATTATTAATATTGGAGATAACTTTACTCGCATAAAACACATGGAGGATAATCTTAAAAATAGCACCTTTCTTTACATGCTTCGCTTAAGACTTATATGATTTCCTTTTGATCTTCTCAATTACATTTCTTGAATACTAAGAATACCATTTAAGCCATACTTTTTTGGAACAATGCTATGAGTACTCCCGTACAATATTGCATTTCTTACTACTGGAGCAGCATTTTATGGAGAGAATATTAGGAGCTTCTCTGATATACAATCCGAAATCTCTCCCGCATACCTCTTTATTGCTCTATTTCTCCTACTTCTTACTTTTATTTTTTCACGCATTGTTCGTAAGCTACATAAACTTTAGCTTATTTTAAGCAGATAGGATATACTACTAATTGTATATTACTTTTTTAAAGTTTTTTCAATGACTCATATAGAAAATACTTTTGAGATTGCAAGAAAACAAATACGAACTGCTTGCGATCTCTATGAAACTTGCCGTATAGATAATAACAAATACGAAGTGATTTCCGTTCCTCGTAGAGTAATAGAAATCAATATTCCAGTCCGTATGGATGATGGAAATATTAAAATATTTCAAGGTTTTCGTAGTCAACATAACGATGCACGTGGTCCATTTAAGTGAGGAATTCGCTTCCACCCTGATGTTACTCGAGATGAAGTTAAGGCACTTTCTATGTGGATGAGTCTCAAAACTGCTGTCGTAGATATCCCACTTGGAGGAGGGAAGTGAGGAGTCATCGTTAATCCAAAAGAACTTTCTATCTGAGAACTCGAACGACTGAGTCGAGGATATGTGCGAGAACTTTATAGGTATCTTGGTCCTGAGATAGATATTCCTGCACCTGATATCAATACTACCCCTCAGATTATGGGGTGGATGATGGATGAATATTCAAAGCTAACATGAGTATATAGTCCTGGAAGTTTCACAGGAAAACCGCTTTCAGTAGGGGGATCAAAATGACGGAATACAGCAACTGCACAGGGGTGAGTATATGTGTTAGAGAAGATACTTGGGCTTCATAATGAGAAAATTTTTTGAAAAAAAATAATTCTTCAATGAGCAGGAAATGCAGGACTTACAATGGCTGAGCTTCTCAGAGATAAGTGAGCGATACTCGTATGAATCTCGGATTCAGGTGGTGCGATATATGACTCTCAAGGTCTTGATATCTGAAGAATATCTTCACTCAAATCTCAAAAAAAATCAGTGAGAGAGTATATAGGGGTTGAGATATTAAAAAATCCCCAAGATATCCTCACTTCTCAGTGTGATATCTTGATACCAGCAGCACTTGAAAATCAAATTACGAAAAATAACGCTGCAAATATACAAGCTTCCTATATTCTTGAGCTCGCCAATGGCCCAACGACTCCTGACGCTGATATTCTTCTAGAAATATCATGAGTATATGTTATCCCAGATATCCTCGCTAATGCGGGAGGAGTCATGGTAAGCTATTTCGAGCAAGTACAAAACGAGATGAATTTTTATTGGGAAGCTTCCGAAGTAGATGAAAAACTTCATAAAAAAATGACTGAAGCAGCTCTTGCTGTTCATGAAACCAAAGAAGAATATGATACAAGCTATCGCAGCGCAGCATATATTATCGCCATGAAGCGTATCTTTGATGCAATGCAAGCGAGGGGGGAGGTATAATATCTTAACCTTCCCTTAAGCTTTCTTTTTATACTGCTTTCTATATACTAAGGCAGTATTTTTGTAATTTTTTGAAGCCCCCCTTTTTTTATAAAAAAGAAAGGATTCAGAACAGGAATAATATATGAAACTTTTTAAAAACCTAAAAACTTCTGAAAAACTCTCTTTAAGCTTCTCGTTTATTGGTTTTTTTTCTTTGTTATTTTTTTTAATACTTATTAATATTACATATTTTTTTATATGGTACTCTGAGCAAAAAGAGATGAGTTTTTCAGAGATGAATAAAAGTTATTCAGATTATATTTTAGAGAGTGATAATCCTGAACAAATTGAAATATTTCAAGCATATCTCCTCACAAAAGATACACTTATAATTTCTGATGATTGAGATTTGATATGTTCACCTTGAGTTGCAAAAAAAATACGAGAAGAACCAGAAGAGATTCAAAATAGATTTCTTTATAAGGACGATACAACCATTTATTTTATATATTCTGAGTATTATGAAGGCATAGGGGAAGTGAAAGTATTTTTTGATATTACTTCATACCTTAAAGGACAGATAAGTATCATACAGATAAGCCTTATCTTTATGATACTTATATTTTTCCTACACTTCTTTTTTTGAAAAATACTTACGAGATACCATTTACGTGACTTACAGTGTATTGCTCAAAAAGTCTCTCAGCTTTCGCTGAGCTCTACAGAGAAATATATACATTGTAATCTTCCAAAAAATGATGAGATATCTATCCTCGTAGAAGCTCTTAATAGCTCCTATAGAGCACTTGAAGAAGAAACTCAAAAACTCAAGCAGTTTCAGACTGATGTGAGTCATGAGTTTAAGACTCCACTGATGGTGATGCAATCAAGGCTTGATGTTTTACAGAAAAAACATGAAAAGTGAATGCTTTCATGAAGTGATCAAGAAGTATTTTTTAATATAGCGCGAAAAAGTATTATGAGGATGAATACTCTTATTGAAACACTTTTCTTTCTCTCACGTTGTGAATCCTCAGATGGGAGTTGTCTCCAGCGAGAAAATGTTGATATGAAGTGATTTTTTGAAGAAAAAAAAGAAGAGATACTCGCTCAGTTTTCTGAAAAAAATATAAAGATACTTCTCAATATAGAGGATAATCTTATCTATCACATCGAGCGAGTGAGTTTTTCTATACTTCTGAGTAACGTAATGGAAAATGCGATAAAATTTTCTGACTGAGATATATTTATTACCCTCACAGCAAAAAAAGATTTTTTCAGTATCTCTGATAATGGAGTATGAATTTCTGAGCTTGAGCGAGAAAAAATATTTGAAAAATTTTATCGAAAAGATACTAATAAAGAATGATTTTGAGTTGGGCTTTCACTTGTAAAACGTATAGCCCTGATGTATCAGTGGAAGATAGAGCTTGAGAGTAAGCAGTGAGAAGGGACAGAGTTTCGATTTATCTTTTAAAAACACTCAAAAATGAAAAAACGTATACTTCTCGTAGAGGATAATACAGAAATCTCAGAAAATATCAGAGAATACCTAGAACTTGAGGACTTTGAAGTTGTGCAAGCTTTTGATGGAGAACGAGGAATTGAGCGAGCAACTCGGGAGGATTATGATCTCATACTGCTTGATCTCATGCTTCCTGAGGTAGACGGTATATCTATCGCAAGAAGAGTTGCTCTTAAAAAAGATACTCCTGTTATTATGATAACAGCAAGAGAAAGTCTCAGTGATAGACTTCTTGGTTTTGACGTTTGAGCAGTAGACTATCTTGTGAAACCTTTTGAGCTTTCAGAACTTCTTGCACGTATGAAAGTGCATCTTTGACGTAACTGTGAGGATCGAGTATCTGAGAGTGAAGTATTTTCTCTTTGAGATATAGAGGTGAATCTTGCTAAACACCAGTTTATACGTGATGGGGAAATGATACATCTGACACAAAAAGAATTTTTAATCATCAAGTATCTTATAGAGAAAAAAGATCAAGTGATACCAAGAGGGGAAATTATCGAGACACTTTGGTGAGAGGATGAGATATTTGAAAAAAGCGGAGATAATAAGCTCGACGTCTATATTTCTAATATCCGTTCCAAGCTCGGAAAAACCGTGATTAAAACGGTAAAAAGTGTTGGTTATACTCTTGGTGCTTAAGTTTTGTTTAAGTCGCCCGCTTTATATTATAATTGTTTTATTTTAACTAAAAATATTGTTTATGAAATTACTATGAATTACTTCTCTGATAAGTTTATTTGTACTTACAAGTTGTTTTTCTCAGATAGAAGAGTCTATAACTCCTCAGGTAGAGGATAATGCCATATCTCAGGATAGTTCTACATTGCAATGAGATATAACTACCGAGACTGTTATAATGAATGAGCCAGAGGAGGTTGTTATTCAGCAGGAAGCTACAATTACAGAAGATAGAAGTGGAAATGTCATGCTCGAAGAAACCATAATTCAAACCGGAACATATGAAAGCTATAGTATGGATAAAATCGGAAATACAGAAAACACTGTTATATTTTTCGCAGCATCTTGGTGTCCAAGTTGTCAGGTAGCTGATAGAAATCTCATGAGTTCAGATATTCCTGAGGGGCTCACGATTCTTAAGGCTGATTTTGACAGTGAGGTAGTATTACGCCAAGAGTATGGAGTAGTAGTACAACATACTTTTGTTTCTGTTGACGCTGATGGAGATCAACTCAGAAAATGGGTGGGAGGTACGAATATAGATGATATTATCGAAAAACTCTAGAAGATATATATGTATTCTGTAAAGCTATTCTTTATATATAAAGAATAGCTTTTAAGTTTTACTTAGGATATATGTGTTATAATTTTAAGGTAATTTACTAAAAAATAATAGATGACTTTACTGATCTTAGCATTTTTTGCCTGAGTTCTGACGGTGCTTACTCCTTGTGTCCTTCCACTTCTTCCGATAGTTTTTGGAACTTCTCTTGAATGACATGAAAAACGTTACGCCCCATTTTTAGTGATTCTTGGACTCAGTATTTCTATATTTATTTTTTCGATAGCCCTCAAAGCTTCCACACTTCTTATCGATATTCACCCCTATACTTGGAAATATCTTTCATGATGAATTTTAATATTCCTTGGACTTGTATATATTTTTCCGAATCTCTGGAAAAGCATGAGTTCATTTTTCAAAATAAACTCTACAAGTTCACAACTTTTACAAAAAGCAGGGAGTAAAAAAGGAATTACAAAATACCTATTACTTGGAGCTGCCCTTTGACCAGTTTTTAGTTCATGCAGCCCTACATATCTCATTATTCTTGCAATTATTCTCCCTGTTTCACTTGTTACATGACTCTCAGCACTTCTTGCATATATTCTTTGACTTGCAGTAGTTCTCAGTCTTATAGCTTTTTTTGGGCAAAAATTTTCCCAAAAACTTAAGGTGTTCAGTAGGAAAAATATTTCAAAAATACTCTGAGTTTTATTTCTTCTCATCTGACTTGCTATTATATTGGGATATGATAAAAAAGTAGAAGCATGGATTTTAGAGAAAAATTTTCTGAATCTTGTAGAGTTTGAGTACAACCTTACCAACCAACTTGATCTTGAGCAATTTGAAACTCAGAGCGCTTGAGTATTGGAGAGTAAAAATGATGTATATAAGATAGAATGACTTGATATATGACAAGAATGATATGGATGTACTGATTCTTGACATTGTATCAACACGGATATAGAAGTATCTTGAAGTATTGTTTGACAAAAAGCGCCAGAAATATCAGGAGTATGAGAGTGGAGAAACTCACAGGAACTAACTATGGAAGAACATTTGTGAAGTGTAGTACTCGTAAAGTTTTGGACATCTGGATGCATTAATTGTATACGATCACATGAAGGAACAAATGAACTTTTTGAAAAATTTTCAGATGAAGATTTTAAGATACTGAGTTTTCATAGTCCAGAATTTTCCTATGAAAAAAATATAGAGGAAGTAGAAAAATCAATAACAAGCTATGATATCATATATCCTGTTATTCAAGATAATGATTTCACGATGTTCCGAGCCTATAAAAATCGCTATTGGCCTGCGTACTATTTGATAGATAGAGAGGGGATAGTACGTTATGAATTTTTTGGAGACAAAAATAATACTAAGATAGAAGAAAAAATAGAGGACTTACTTCTTGATAATATTTTTTAAAAACTTTAGTTTCACTTTAGACTTACTTTCTATACTATGAGAGTAAGCTTATTTTTTATATACTATCTCTATGAAAGCATCAGACCTTTTTATAAAAATACTGGAAAACAAAGGAGTAAAAACTATCTATGGAGTTCCATGAGAAGAAAATCTTGATTTGCTTGAGAGTATTTGAAAATCAAGTATCGAACTGATACTGACTCGTAATGAGCAGACAGCAGTTTTTATGGCTGCTACCTATGGAAGATTTACTGGAAAAGCTGGAGTCGCACTTGCAACCCTTGGTCCTTGAGCGACAAATATGATGACTGGCGTAGCTTACGCACAACTTGGAGGTATGCCACTCATCGTCATAACAGGTCAAAAACCACAAAATAAATCAAAACAAGGTGCTTTTCAGATTATCGATGTAGTGGCAATGATGAAGCCAGTGACAAAATTTGCAACGAGTATCGTAAGCGGGACGCGTATCCCATATATCCTCGAAAATGCTTTTCGAATCGCTGAAGAGGAAAAACCTGGATCGGTCCATCTCGAATTACCAGAGGATATAGCTGGTGAAGAAGTATCTGAAGAATACTCTATCATAGAACTTGGTACGCTTCCACAACGTCGCCCCGTTCCAGATAAAAAATCAATACAAATCTTGATTTGAGAACTTGAGAAATATAAGCATCCAGTAATACTGGTATGAAGTGGAGCAAATAGAAAACGTGTAACAAAATATCTTACGCAATTTATTCAGAAATATAACATACCATACTTTACGAGCCAGATGGGGAAGTGAGTTGTACATGGAAGACAGGAAAATTATCTTGGAACCGCAGCGCTTACGAGTGGGGATTATATCCATGAAGCAATAAAAAAATCAGATCTCATTATCTCAGTAGGGTATGATAATTCTGAAAAGCCAACAGACATACTTGGGATACATGGTAAACCTGTTATAAACATCAATTTTATGAAGTCACATTTTGATTATGTGTATAGTCCATATCTTGATGTAATTGGGGATATTGGAAATATTTTTTGGCATCTAAGCGAAAAAAATATAGATGCTTCAGCTTGGGATTTTTCCGAGATATATAGTATCAATAAGGAAAATAAGAAAAAAATAGAAGAAAATCTCTCACTTGAAGATGATTTTTCATATCTTATGCCTCGAAAACTTACAAAAGATTTGCGAGAAGTGCTTGCTGATGATGATATTCTCACGCTTGATAATGGACTCTATAAAGTATGGATAGCGAGAAACTATCCTGCACGTAAACCTAACACACTCCTTCTTGATAATGCTCTTGCAACTATGTGAGCATGATACGCAAGTGCAATGGAAGCGAAAAGACTCAACCCTGATAAAAAAGTAGTTTGTGTGACTTGAGATGGAGGACTTATGATGAACTTATGAGACCTAGAGACAATTGTACGACTGAAGCTTGATATCGTGATAGTAGTTCTTAATAATCATTCATACGGGATGATTAAGTGGAAGCAGCAGGCACAACATTTTTGAGACTATGGTCTTGATTTTTGAAATCCTGATTTTGTACAACTTGCAGAAAGTTTTTGAGCAAAGTGATACAAGATTGAAGATAAAAATGATTTTAAGTCCATATTTCAAACAGCACTTTCAGGTAAATGACTTGTTATACTTGATGTTGATTTTGAATATCCTGAGGATGGAAGGATATGTTAGTTAAGTCTGAATTCACCTGGAATAATCCTTTCACCTCTGTAATATAAGTCAACAATTCTTGCAACTCATTTAGTATTTACTCGGAGTTTTATAGTCATATCTGAGCGAATACGCTCTATTTCTCCTCACGTCCCCTCAGGAACAAAATATTTTCATATATGAGTTTCGATAGGACTTTGCCATCATTTTTCTCATGTTGTTGTGACACGTAAAAATATTCCCTCATTCGGGAAAGACCGAGATACACTTTTTATAACTCATAGATCTCAGTTTATTGTATTAAAGCTGACATAGAGATCAGTCCCCTTATCTATATCATTTTCTTCTATATAGTTTTGGATCATACTATCATTTTCAAATACATAACGTAATATCACATAGTCTCAGCGAAGTAAATCTCGTGGATCAACTGGAGCTGATTCAAGAAAGAGTATTTCTCACTTCTGGAGTATACTCTCCTGTATTCATATAAATATTCACAGAGCCGTAAGAAATATAAGTATGAATCATATAAATAACTTAAATTGAGTTGGTTTCTTAATTTGATTCATTTTTTGATATTTGAGCTAAGCTTATATAACGATTGAGTTTAATAAGTCCGTATACAAGAGCTATAATAAATGTTCAAGTAGTGATGAAAAATACTCAAGCATGAAAATATCAAGAAAAAAGTAAGACATACTTTGTGAGTATATAGAGACCAATCCAGAAAAATGTAGAATGACGCAATACTACTTCATGATTTTTATTTGCCCAAAACATCACAAATCAAACTGCACCAAGAAATAGTATGTTATATATAAGTTCAATAATAAAGCTATCACCAAGAATTATAAAACTTCTATCAAGGGTCCCAATATAGAGAGTAAGAAATAATACTTTTAAAGATATGATAAAAGGAGGATAAAATATACCTTTGTATGCACTATGAGTAATTTTATTGACTCAAAAACTCACTACTGATATGAGTGTAGAAATGATAATGAGTGTAAAAAGAAGATTATCTTGATTCTGCCAAGATGTAAAAAATGTCTCTACAAGAAAGCTATATATAGCTCAGTACATAAGAAAAGTAGAGAGTGTAGCGAGACTTAAAAAACGAAATATATATATGAGTGGAATACTGAAAAGAAACCATACTCAAAATAGATATCCAATATGTGCGTCTATTTGATATATTTGGGAGATAATAGCGATAGTAGCTCATATGAGTATAGATCACATGAGAATAAAAGGATATCAAATAATTTTGAATTCCTTATGAAAATAGTAGAGATAATATCAGATGATGAGGGGAATAAGAGGGAGAAGTATTCAGAAAATAAGCTGAAGCAATCTTCCATATGATGACCAATTACTCGAAATAAGAAGAATAAATCAGATTCATATACATATTGCACCTATTGTAGAAAGTATCTTAAGTGTTCATATATTTCAACTTTCTCACTCTATAAGTGTTATAATCTCTTTTTTTTGTTGCTCTGTGATTATATTTTCTTCAACACTCTTGTTAAGATAGTGAGAGACTTTTTTGAGAAAATTCATACCATGTGAATGAGAAATATAAATTATATCTTGAGCGGCATAATAATATGTCGAAATTGACCTGGAAGTGCTTTTTTATTGCCTTCATCAGGTACCGGAAGTATAAGAACAGGAGCAAGTGAGCTTTCAAATTGAAGTGATATATGTGTAGTCTCAATGGCAGAGAGCGCTTCAAGAAAATAGATAGAGTTTATCCCGATGATTGCATCTTCTCCCTCAACGCTTCCTACGAGTCGCTCTTCTTCTTCACCTATTTGAGTTTCAGAAGTCTCAAGAAGTATTCATGTCTCAGAGCTAAAACTCATTTTGATAGAGTAGTTGTTTTCTCGTGATATGAGATTTATCTTTTTAAGTGCACGCATGAGATCAACTCTGTTTATCACTCATTTGGTGTTATATGAACTAGGAAAAAAGTTGGTATAGTCTGGGAAGTTCCCATTAAGGAGACGAGAAAAGATATGTATATTTCAAAAAGAAAATACTATCTGATTTTCCCCACAAATTATTTTCACCTTCTCTTCTCATATAAGACTCTTGAGTTCATAACAGGTCTTACTTGGTATAATTTGCTCAAATTCTATCTTACTGGGAGCGTTAAGAATATTTTTATATTCAGAAAGCCGAAAACTATCAGTAGAAGCAAATATAGCATCAGATCATTGCACTCTCACAAATATTCACGCAAGCGTAGGACGAATATTTCATTCTGCACTAGAGAAGATAGTTTTTTCTATAGAACGCTTCATTACACCTCCATCGAGTTCAAAGCTCACTTCTTCTTTGATATTTGGTATAAGAGGAAAGTCCTCAGCGCTTATACCTTTTATTTTAGTTTTTCCTCATTCAGTCTTGAGTTCAAGAGCATCTCAACTTGAAGTAAGCTCAACCATTACTGTATCATCATCAAGGAGATTTACATATCATCAAAAAAGTTTACTTGGTACTGAAAACGTTCCTTCAGAAAGGATTTTTACATCTTCATCGATGATATACTCAATTGCCATTTCAAGATTATTTGCGGTGAGAACAATATTCTTAAAATTTACTTTAAAGAGAATATTTTCAAGTATGGGTGTAGTTGATACAGAAGCGGTAGCATGGGAGACTATTGCAAGTCATTTTTGCAGAGCTTTTGTTGAGATTTCAAACTTCATAACATTTTAAACTAATAATAAATTTTTACAGCGTAGAATTATAAGGTATTTTTACTATTTTTTTCTATATTGCAAGCAAGAGTATTTTTCTCTGTTAAAAACTTGCTGAAAAATCTAGTCAGAAAACTGTACTGAGAGTCTAGAATTTTTTAGTATATCATTTCGTATGTATTCAAGATAATTCCGTACTCATTTTCATTTTATTATAGCATTCGTATGATATTCTTTATTTTTTTTAAAAGTGTTTTCTCCATAAAGTACTTGTATACCATCTCTTTCTTGTTGTTTGAGCTTTTTAAGAAGTGTATTCATAGACTTTACTGATACTTCTTTTGATTCATCTCGAATATGTAGTATAGCTATATCAGTATATGGGGTATAATTAAACTGTTTTCTCTCCATAAGACTTTCTTGTAGTATTTCTTTCATTCCTTTTTCTGTGAGGCGTGTGATGAGTCTTTGATTTGGACTAAAGGTTTGTAAGAGTATCTCAGTTTTTTGCCTAAGTCTATTTCATCGACCTATAAGTTGACGAATATTTTGAAAAGCTTTTTCCTCAGCATCGTATCATGGAGTTTGCAACTCTCATTCAACAAGTACTACAGCGATACATCAAACTTTCTGAAAATTAAATCACGTAGTAAGCATTTTTGTTCCTATAATGATATCTGCTTCTTCTAGTAAATCGAGCGCTTCTTTTTTTCCACTTACTCTTGAAAGTGCATCAGAGTCAAAGCGATATATACGTTTTTCTGGAAAAATATTTTTAAGCACCTCCTCTATATGCTGTGTTCCTACTCCCGTAAATTCTATACGAGTACTTTCACAATTTGAACATTTATGTGGGAGAGGAGAGCTTTCAGAACATATATGACAGAGAAGTTTTTTTTCCGTCTTATGTACATACATGCTTACATCACAGTTTGGACACATCCATATATGGCCACAATCCCTACATACACTTGCGACGTGACTTCAGCGCTTATTGAGATAAAGAAGCACCTTTTCCCCTTGACTCAGCGTTACTTCTATCTGTCTTAAAAGTGTCGATGATAGATATTTCGACTCTCTGCTTGCATCTTGGGATAGGTTTATGATGGAAAACATTTGACAAATGTATGAGAAAAATTAGATTAGTATGAAGTATATTCTAATAAAACATTATGGCAAGTGATTGATTGGAACAATTTGATGGAGATTCTATAATATTAGCGGAAATGATTGAATCTTGACGTCCCGTGAATTGGGACTTAGTAACAAAATGAAATATAGAGGCTGTAATGCAAGCACTTGAAATTCAAGATAGAATTCCCGATGAAGTCCCACATAACATTGCAGTTATTTTAAATGTATCCAATTTCCGTGAATTATGATTATCAGAAACTACATTAGTATTACTAGAGAAAGTATTACAAAAAGCCTTTTCAGCTTGAAATTTAGATAAAGTATTACCAGTCTGTTAAACTTGCAAAATCAAAAACTTTTTTTATAATCCAGCAACGCTGGATTATTTTGTAATTAAATGAAATATATATGTCACCAAAAGAATATTATAACATACTTGGGCTTCAAAAATGAGCAAGTGATGAGGAAATAAAAAAGGCTTATAGAAAGCTTGCAATGCAGTATCATCCAGATCGTAATCCTGGAAATAGTGAAGCTGAAGCAAAGTTTAAAGAAGTTGCAGAAGCATACGGAATCCTTTCTGATCCTGCAAAAAAGCAACAATATGATACCTTTGGAAGTACTGGGGGGATGTGATGATTTTGATCTTGAGGTAGAGGCTTTGCTGCTGATGATCTCTCAGATATATTTTCATCATTTTTTGGCGGAGGATTTTCTGGAGGGACTTCAAGAAAAAGACAAACAGAGTTTCGAGGTGAGGATATAGAAACTGAGATTCATATCGACATGAAAACAAGTATATATGGAGGAAAGCAGACACTGAGTTTTAATAAGCGAGTAAAGTGTGAAGCTTGCAGTGGAGAAGGATGAAAGTGAAAAAAAACCTGTCCAACTTGTGGGGGGCGAGGACAAGTGACTTACACCTCAAACACTATGTTTTGAGTAGTACAACAGACTCGAACCTGTCCTGATTGTGAGGGGACTTGAGAAGTATTTGAAGAAGTATGTAGGGTATGTAATGGGCAAAAGCGAGTTGTAAAAAAAGTAGAGCTTGAGATAGATGTTCCAGCTGGAATCGATAGTGATATGGTTATAAAGTTGAGTGGAGAAGGAAATCATGGAATCGGAACTGAGGCAAAGTGAGATTTATATGTACGATTTATCACAGCTCAGGAGGAAAAATGACTCAGTCGTGACGCAGAAGATCTCCACTACACTCTTGAGATAGATATGCTTGAAGCGATACTTGGTGCAAAAAAAGAAGTAAATATTCCTATTGTCGGAAAGAGAACTATTACAGTAGATGCAGGAACGCAGTTTTGAACGGTCATCAAGCTAAAATGAGATGGAGTAAAGCATGTGCAGTCAGATAGAAAATGAGATCTCCTCATACATATTCAAATACCTATTCCAAAAAAACTCTCAAAGCTTGAGAGGGAACATTATGAGACGCTCGCAAAAGACAAGAAACTCTCGGTTTGAAAAAAATGACTTCTTGATATTTTTTAGAAAAATATACTTTCAAAATCCCAAAAAAAAGCTATGATATACCCATATTTCATAGCTTTTTTTATGTCTCAATCTTACACTGATACTCAAACATTCTGGCAAAAAACCAAAAGGTTTTTTGAACCGATGAAGTATCATAAAATAGTAGCCTTGAGGCAATTTCTCTATTATTCATCTGAAGCTCTATTTTGAGTTGCATTTGTATTTTTTATACGACATATTATAGAGGCGCTTGAAAATCAAAACATTGAAATGTTCTATAATATACTTATTATATATTGATGAGTATTTATTGTATTATTTGTATTTATTGCAATACTTCATGATGCTTGGACATATACTTTTAATCGTTTTCGTGAAACTATAGAAGAAAAATATCTCCCACAGTTTGTAACTTTTGATACCAATGCTTTTGAAAAAGTCTGAACCTGAAAGTCTATCGCAATTATTTCAAAATGAGTACAATTATGGTGAAGACTTTTGGATCTTATTATCCAAAATATCTCATATTTTGGGATTACTTTTATACTTGCTATTTACTTACTTTGAGAAGTGAGTTACGTTCTTGTAGGAGTTTTTATATGATTACTTTTTGTAACTACTTTTATATGATTATTTCTCAATTCCAAAGTACTGCTTCATAGAAAAAAGCGTATAGAACTTGATAATCAATGGTCGAAACGAATGGTGTGAATACTGATGTCAAAAATGGAAATACTTCAAACAAAAAAGATACATACTGAAATAGAGGAACTTCATAAATTACATGAGTGACAGATATACTATAATAAAAAAATGTCCCCATATCTCGTGCCATTTTTTGCACTTGGTTTTGTAATTACAACATCACTCTTATATGTTGTCTTTATGTATTTCTGAAGTGCGTATTTTACAGGAGAAGTTTCACTTGGTATGATAGCAGCACTCGCAGGAACAATCCTAATGATGCAAAAAGTATTTCTTACCACACTTGATTTTATAAAAAATTTCTCAAAAGAATTTGCTGAAATCGAAAATCTCTGGTTCTTCTTTGATTCAACTCCTCAGATAATTGGTTATGAAGAAGGAAATATTTTTAAGTACAAAACTTGAGATATAGATCTGAAAAATATCTCATATTCTTACACTGAAAACACTCCGGTACTCAAAGACTTTTCTCTCAGTCTTGCATGAGGAAAAGTAACTGCTTTTGTATGACCAAGCGGAGGAGGGAAGTCTACGCTTGTAAAACTTATCGCCTGATATATTAGGGCTGATAGTTGAGAGATAATGATAGACAGACAAAAACTTTCAGAAACAAGTCTTAAAAGTTATTACAGTTCTGTAGGATATCTGACTCAAGAACCAAGTGTCTTTGATGGAACAGTGAGAGAAAATCTACTTTATGCAGTTGAGAATGATACGAAGCAAGAACAAAAACTTGATGAAGTGATACGGCTTGCTCACTGCGAGTTTATCTATAATCTCCCAAACTGACTTGATACCGAAATCTGAGAAAGAGGAGTGAAGCTCTCAGGTGGACAAAAGCAACGACTTGCTATTGCAAAGATATTTCTTAAAAATCCGAAAATAATCATCCTCGATGAACCAACTTCAGCCCTTGACTCTCTCTCGGAGAAAAAAATCACTGAAGCAATGCATAACCTTTTTAAAAATAGAACCGTACTTGTTATTGCTCATAGGCTTCAAACGGTAAAACATGCTGATGATATCATTGTTATTGATTCTTGAAGTGTTATTGAGCGAGGAACGCACGCCGAGCTCATAGAAAAAAACGGATACTATGCTGAGATGCTAGAATTACAAAGTGGGTTTTAAATATTTTTTATGAAGCAATTTTTACGAACATATGTGTATTGAATATTATTTATTATAGTATTTTTCTGAGTCATAACATATCTGTTCTGAGAAGAGTTTACTGAATTTCAAAAAACTCAAGCTGAAAAACAAGAATATCAGAAGACTCTTACAGAGTCAAAAAATATTTTTCAGCACAAGGATATTGTAGAACTATGAGATGATGTAATACTTCACAGTACTCCCGATTTAGTATTTCTAGAAAAACTTGTAAATTATATAGATAGTGCTGAGGAGAGAGTATGGCTTGAAGTATATATATTTACCGAAAAACGAATACTTGAGGCACTTATTCGTGCAAGTAATAGAGGGGTAGACGTAAAAGTTTTACTCGAAAATAATCCTTATATGGCACCTTACCTTAATAATAAGCATTATACAGCTCTCAAAGATACAGGCGTTTCAGTAAAATGGTCTGATCCTCTAAATTATGCACTCAATCATAGTAAATTTATGATTGTTGATGAGAGGGTTTTTGTAAGTACTTGAAATTATTCCTATTCAAGTTTTAATTCCAATAGGGATATATTTTTAGAGGTATTTCATCAGGAAATCGTTTGAGAACTTGGGAGATTATTCTTACATGATTACCGTCATGAACCTTTTTGAGTATTACATCCTAATATAGTTCTTTCTCCTGATAATAGTCGTCAAAAGATTGAATCACTTTTTTTAGGCGCAAATGAGAAAATAGATATGTATTTTCCTTATATGTCAGATGAAGCTCTTTTAGATCTTGTGATAGATACTGCAGAAAGAGGAGTTGAAATACATTTTATACTTTGAGAAGATGCAAGAGAAAATTCCCATAATGAAATAATTCGACTCATTAATGCCTGAGTTAATATATATTTTATGCGAAGACCAAAGCTTCACGCGAAGACTATACTTATGGATGATAAAATTCTATATATATGAAGTATTAATTTTTCATTTCATAGTATGAACTCTAATAGAGAAGTATGATTACTCTTAAAGGATACAGGGATTATCACGGAATTTCAAAAACTCTTTAAAAAAGATATTTCTCTCTTGAAATAATTTTACTTATTTTGTAAGTTATGATAGTCTTATAGTGTATTTTATCAAAATATCATCACTATGGCTTTTCTTTTGAGAACTTTTTCAGTATTTATATTCTGTATTGCAAGTCTTGCGATGCTTTTTTCAGTATTTTTTTCTTCTCAAATATCTCAAGAGGATAGTTTAGATATACTTTTTTTTGAAGACTACTCTTTAGATACCGATGGTGATTATAGTTATTATTATATTTCTCAAAGAGAATCATATTACAGTGAGTTATCCTGAGATGATGTAGGACAAATTATTACCGAAGGAAATGATTTTTCATTAACACTTTCAAAAAAGGATCGAATTCTTACATCTTTTTACGACCCACTAAAGAATTATACCCTCAGCGCTCCATGAATCAAGGTAGAACAACAGGGGATAGGGGAAATTTATATTGATATGCTGACTCGTAGTAATAGGTATTTTATTCAGCCTCTTACTACATCACTTAGGCTTTCATTTATGTCGGAAGATTGAGATGAAGTTTATAATTCTATTTATTTATTTCCTGGCCAGTATATCATTTTTGATCCTGCACGTAGCAGCTTTTATAGAAATGCTGATATTGCAAGAATGCAAATACTTACAAATATATGACATATAAGTAATTTTTGAGATATACCTGAGAGTTTAGGGGTTTATGTATGAAATGATACAAGCTATATAGTATATCAAGATAGTATTGCAAAAAAACGAAAGTATTATGCACAAAAAATACAAGAGCTTAGATCTTTAGAAATATCAAATATCACTTGATTTCAGAGACTTGAGAGATATTTTATGTTACTTCTTAATCCTGAAAAGAAGCAATTTTACTATCAAAATAGAGTGCTTGAAGCTTATAAGGATATTATAGTATCCCAAAGTGTAGATAGGAAAAAAACTTGAGAAGTGTCGAAGTATCTTTCTCTCTTACGTGAACTTAATATGGAAGCATATGAAGAATCACTCAATATATTATTAAAGCTCAATAGCTTAATGTATCGAGAT
>JAIUMN010000004.1 GCA_022565555.1 Candidatus Altimarinota bacterium | reverse complement strand
GCAAGCGTTGTCTTATGGGCTTCGCTATCACATCCCAGCGCTCAACCCGAGACTATTGTAAATATCTTTGCGATATCAGGAATTATCTTTTGTATCACAGATTGTCCCTAGCTTGTCATGGTACGTGATCATACTACTGCAAACATCTCACCCTGAGGAAGGATACCTCGCACGTAAAGTATATAAGGACTATGAGGAATTTCTCTTAGACTCTTAGGATATTCTTCATCACTCTCAAGTATGATACGCACTTCCCTATCATACAACACTCTATCTATTTGCTGACTCTGAAACTTCTTACGCTTCTCAAGTATCTTGTATCTTTTTTCACTTTCAACTCCCAAATCCTCAAGACTCGCCTCACTCAAGTTTTTATATATATCCCCCACATCTCTTCCCTCATCCCCACAGAGTCTTCTCAAGTCTACCTGAGTGAGTCACAAGTGATGCAGATACGCCAAGTATTTTCTCTCTTCCATAGTATCATATATAAAGTGTATATGTTATGAGTGTAATAAGAAATATTTGTTTGTAAAATGATTTTTGAGAATTAGGTTGACATATTTTTTATTAATTTATTTTTACATTTTTCAATATTAGAATTAATATCTAAAAAATATACCTTAAAAATTTCTTATGATTTTTTGATTTTTAAGAAAAGTTTGTATAATCTTGCCGATTTTTAATAAAAACAGTATATGAATCACACTGAAAAACAAGTCCATATCAGAAAAAACTTTTGGGAGGATATTGAGCGAAGCGGGAAACGCTACGTACATATAATTATGATTGCCACTAAGCCTGATATCATCAAGCAAGCACCACTCTATTTGGAGCTTAAGAAGCGTGGAGAGCTGGTAGTACTGATTCATACTGGTCAACACTATGATTACAACCTCTCTCACGGAGTACTTGGAGAGTTCGGGATGGATGTAGATATTAATCTCAATATCTACGGGAAACTTCATCAGAAGTATTCACTCATCATCGAGCGACTTGGTAACATACTCATAGAGCTCTCAGAAGACTATAAAAAAATACCTGTTCCCTACGTACACGGTGATACGCTCACGGCAACTACCGCGGATAAGGCCGCATTTTTGAATAAGTTTTCTGTTGTACACGTCGAAGCTGGGATACGTACTTTTACACCAAAGAGAGAATTTTTTGAAAAACTCTTTACAGACTATGAAGCTGGTAAGTTCGAGTGGAAAAAGTACTATAAGAGCCTGCAAGAGCAAGATATCTATGAACTAGGGAGTATCGAGCCATATCCAGAACAGTTCGATACTCGCTGAGTTGAGCCCTCAGCCTGATACTTTGCACTTCCTCACGAACTCTATGAAAAAACCCTTAGACGAGAGTGATTTCCTCGTGAAAATATGGAAGTAGTAGGAAATACGGTTTCTGATGCTATTGCTTTTTCACTTGAAAAAGCAAAAAATTCAAAAATATATGAATATTATCCTCAATTGAAAGGAAAAAAATATATTTTTGTAACCATTCATAGGAGAGAGAATTGTGAAAAAAAGGAGCGTTTTCTTACGATATTTTATGCTATAAAAAAACTTTTAGAGAGAGGGGTTGTTGTATGTATGCTCTGATTTTATGCCAGTGAATTTGCTACTGATAATTTTTGACTCAGAGAAGAACTAGATGAGCTCTTGAAAAAATATCCTGAGAGTTTCGCTTATGGAAAGCCACTTGCACATCATCATGAGGCTATACATATGATACAAGATGCTGGTGCTCTCGTAACTGACTCAGGAAGTATGCAAGAAGAAGCTAACATCGTTGGAACCCCCTGTGTCACAGTGCGTTTTGGATCAGATAGATCTGAGACGATTCTGGAGGGTTGTAACGTACTCGCGCCACCAATTAACTCAGAACTGATTGCTGATATCGTTGAGGGAGCGATAAGTAACAAAGATATGGTGAAAAAAAACATCTACGGAAAAGACGTGAGTCAAAAAATCGTCAATGGAGTCCTTGCCAGACTTCATACGCAAGGAAAACTCTTTCAGTATGATGATGAGCGTCTTTGACTCGAAAAATATTTTAACTGGAAATAAAAAAAATATTTCAGGAAACCACTCCTGAAATATTTTTTATTTCTCTAAGGCTTGAAGAAGTTCTTGTTGCTCATGAGGATATAAGTATCACACATGACGTAGGAAAGAACATTTTTGCTTCTCGCAAAGAGATGACTCAACGATGGCATCGATAAGAGTCGCAGAAATTTGTATTTTACTTTTTTTCATAGAGACATATTATAGATATATATGTTTCCAGAAATAAGTTATGTACATTGAAGAAAATCTTCTTTATTATTATAGATTATATTTTTATACTTGTCAAATATTATGCGGATACTTGGTATAGACCCATGAACTACGACTATTTGATATGCAGTATGTGAACGAATCGAAAGAGATTTTCATATACTTGATTTTTGAGTTATTAAAACTACTCCAAAGCAAGAACTCAATCATAAGCTTTATGAAATAGGAATCGATATGAAAGGGATTATTCAAAGATACAATCCTGAGATATGTGCTGTAGAAAAGTTATTTTTTAATACTAATATTACAACTTGAATAGCTGTTTCTCATGCTCGTTGAGTTATCCTCTATGAGTGCATGAAGGCATGAATAGATATTAAAGAATATACTCCTCTTCAAGTTAAAAAATGACTTACAGGAAATGGGCAAGCAAAAAAATGACAAGTCCAAAAAGCACTGATGATGCTCCTTGGACTTAGTTCTATACCAAAACCAGATGATGCAGCAGATGCTCTTGCACTCGCATATATAGGAAGTCTTGGAAAGTAGTGTTATTATTATTATTATTATTATTTTTCTCCAAATAAATCAGCATTCTTTCCTATCTCACTCTTCAGCTCCATAACTCGCTCTTCAGCACTATGAACTATTGAGGTATCATATTTAAGATATTTTTTATCTATCTTACCCGGATAGTCGAAAAGTGATAAAACATACTTTATAGAATTGATTCGTGATGCTTTTTTATCATTTGAGTCAATAATAATCCAAGGAGCTTTATTGGTACTCGTTTGAGAGAAATTTTGATACTCCGCAAGAGTATACTTTTTCCAAAGTTGTTGGGATTTTTGATCAATAGGAGAAAGTTTGAATTGCTTTAAGGGATTAGTTTTTCTTTCGTGAAAACGCTTTGCTTGTTCGTCTTTTGATACTGAGTAGTATAATTTTATAACGTCTATTCCTGAATCAATAAGCATTTCTTCAAATCTCGGAACATCATATATAAATTTTTCATAATCTTTTTTAGAAACAAAACCCATAACTGGCTCTACTCATGCTCTATTATACCATGATCTATCAAAAAAAGCCATTTCTCAACCATTAGGAAGGTGCTTTACATATCGTTGAAAATACCATTGTGTTTGTTCAACTTCAGTAGGCTTCTGAAGTGCAACTACTTTTGCAGCTCGGGGATTGAGATACTCAGTAAAACGCTTTATATTTCCTCACTTTCCTGCAGCATCACGACCTTCAAATATAATAAGTACTTTTTTTCACGCTTGAGTAATATATCTCTGAAGCTTTACAAGCTCTAATTGAAGTTGTATAAGTTCCTTTTCGTAACTTATAGTTTTTTTCTTAATTCCAACTTTTTTTCGACTCTCTTTTTGTTTATCTGAGTACTTAGAATACTTTTTATATCTTTTTTCTATTTTCTTCACTACATCTATAAGCTTTATCTTTTTCTCTTCATCTTCAACTTCAGGGTTATCCATTTCTTCTATGATATCATCAAGCTCATGAACAAATTTTTGAAGATCTTTGAGGTGATGTTTAATAGCCTTATGTTCGTTCTTATTTTTGAGATAATCGGCAAGAAGCATATGGAGCTTATTTCGAAGAACTTTTACATTATCAACATCATCATGTTCCTGAAACTCCCTTAAAAGTGCGAGAAGTTTATTTTTAAAATCTTGATAATTTTGATCTGTAATCTTCTCAATATTATTAATTATCTGATAAAATAGTGCCGTCATATATGTATGGTTATAAAACTAATATGAGAGTATTTTGACATATTATTTTTATAGTGTCAAATATTTTGCATAAAAAAAAATATTTGATATTTCATAGGACAAAGTTATAGTTATAATGATATGTTGTCATATCTTTTAATTTTTAATCAATAAGAATTATGCTGGATAACATTATGAATCTTAGAAATATGATTCCGAGTTGATCGGTCAATATAATGATAGAACTTGGTATTGCTCTCATTATTATCATAGTAGGTTGGATAGTAGCAAAAATAGTTTCTGGAATATTATGAAAGCTTATTAGAAAAATGACCTTTGTTGAAGTAAGCTTTAGAAGAGTTTGAGTAAATGTTGATTTACCAATAATTGCTCAAGTTGTAAAAACAGTTGTATTTCTCTTGATTATACTTCTTGTATTTTCAGCAGCTTTTGAGCAATTACAACTTACTGTTGCTTCAGCAACACTTGCGGTTCTTGTTTGAGCTATACCGCAATATCTTGGAGTAGCTCTCCTCGCAGTATTTGCTTGGATAGTATCACGAATTGCAAAACATTTTAGTCTTGAATGGCTTCATAATTTCAATATAGATTCAAAAGTAGGAGAAGGTACAAGTAAGTCAATATCTCAGGCGGTATGAGGACTTGTAATACTTTTTTTCTTGCCAAGTATACTTGCAGGACTTGGTCTCAGAGAAATATCAGCTCCTATAGAATGACTTATTGGACAAGTTACATGATATATACCTCATATTATTTCAGCTGCACTTATACTTGGAGTTGGTATATTTGTTGCAAGACTTGTACGTCAAATTGTTGAGTCAGTACTAATAGCCTCAAAAGTGGATAGTGTAGCAGAAAAAATAGGATTATGACACACTTCGCTTTCTAAACTTGGTGGAACGCTAATATACATAGTAATACTTGTACCACTCATCATATCTGCATTAGATAGACTTCAGATAGAATCCATATCAAGGCCGGCAAACGATATGCTTTCGACTCTTATGAATGCTCTACCTTGAGTTATTGCAGCTTTTATACTTATATCTGTAAGTTATGTTATAGCACAATTTATTACAAAGCTTGTAAAAGAATTTTTACAAAATGCTGGATTTAATACATTGCTTGAAAAAGTAAATATATCACTTCCTGATAGTATGACACTTTCAGATATAGTATCAAAAATACTATTTGCAGTTATTATGATACTAGCGCTTGTTGAGGCAGGAAATATGATGAATTTAACTATATTTTCAGAAATGCTCGCTACCTTTATAGCATTTGGTAGCTCAATCCTTGGTGGTTTTATTACGATATTCGTAGGACTTATCATTGCAAATTTTGCCTCAAAAGCAATGAGTATCAATTCCCCAAAAGCAGCACAGTTTGTAAAGATAGTTATAATAATACTTGCTTCAGCTATAGGTTTAGAACAAATGGGTATAGCAAATAACATTATTACAATGGCTTTCACTCTTGGACTTTGAGCAATTGCAGTTGCTTTTGCACTCGCAGTTGGTCTTGGGTCAAAAGATGTAGCGGCAAAACATATAGAAAAACTTCTCAACTCTATGAAGTAGGTCTTTATTTATATTATAAAAAACTCTTCCTGCAGGAAGAGTTTTTTATAATTAATCAAGTTCTTCTAAGACACCTATAGTATCTATATAAAACTCTTGGAGGAATACAATATTTTTATTTGTTCCATATAAGCTTCAGGAAAAAAATGGAAATGCTGAAAATATACTCAGAGGAGAAATATTCTTACTCATATAGGAAAGTCATGAACGAAGTGTCTTGCAGAGATATTTTCGCTGAGTTTTATCATATATAGCAGCTAACATATTTTCTCTTGTTATAATTAGCTCCTCAGGGAGATACTTAAACTTATCTTCTATTGATTCATAAGACGCTGAAAGAGTTTGCAAGCGGAGCTCAAGAGATTGTTTTTGACTATCCTCAAGATGAAGCTTCTGAGTTACTGAATCCTTTGAAAGTACTCATTTTTCTACAAGCTCGAAAAGTTGCTCAAGCTCTTCTTGACTATGATGTGAAAGATAAATTTTTTCTTTCATCATTTGAAACTTAACTTGTTTTTCGTGTTGTTCATCTTCTTGATTTTTTAACTCTTTTTCATTGAGTATTTTTTGTCTTTCTATCTGTCATAGATAAGCTTTTTCCATAAGAAATATTTAACGAAATAAAAATCATAGCGCGACCAAAATAGAAATAGAAATAGTTATAATTAAATCCTTTTTACTCGGTATATCTCTATATACAAAATACGAGCTTGAGAGTGTTACAATAAGTCATAAAAATCATAACAGAGTTGTGACTATAATACCATACTCTGATATAAGAATAATTCAAATAAGCCAAGATGTCCATCAAAGGGAAGCGAGTAATCTATAGGTATAAAATGTTTTATCCAATATAGGATATGGTCTTCCTATAATAAACTGAGAAAAGGTAATGATACTATATATAAGAAAACAAAGTAAAATATATACTATAAAGTATGTAGAAGTTGTATTTCATATAAGAATATATGCTACAGAAATATTATATATCGCCGTAATTATTTCTCATATAATAAAAAGTCATATATTTTTATTAAAGACGAGTTTATTTCACTTGGTACTCGTGTAGAACAAAATGGAAATAATGACCAGAAATATAAAAAAACTTACGGTTGAAATACTATCTCACAAAAATAAGAAAGCGAGAAGAACTGTAAGTATTGGTGATATATTCTGATATGGGACAAGTGAAGATAACTTTTCTCTTTGGAGTACAAACATCCTGATATATAAAACAGGATGAAAGAAAAGAATAATAGAAATAATAATTACATAATCAAGAGGACTCTTAAGTCCTAAATCAAATAATCAAAGAAGATATAAAATTCAGATTCAAAGGAATCATCAAAATAAACCAATAAGTTCATTATGCTCAGTACTTAATTTATAATATGTAGTTTTCTTAAATAAAACTCGTGTAATGCTTCATATAATAGTTCAAAGTATTGCCCAGAGCATATGTATATATTTATAGTGCTAATGCTTCTATTGTATCTTGAAGTTCTGCGAAACACTGTATGTGAAGTATTTCTTCTTTCATCGCAGGATAGAGTATCAAGAGGGTTTTTAATACTTGAAGTCATTCATCTATTTCCTCTAACATAATATGTGCTTGGGCTTTATATTTAAGGAAGCTAGAGTTTTCTGTATCACTGAGAAGTCAAGCTTCTGTAACATCTAAAACTTTATCCCAAAGTCAAAGTTCAGCAAATATCGATGCTTTCTCGATCAGTATGAGAAGTGTATTTTCTTCTAAGTGGAATGCATCAATTTTCTCTAAAAACTCTAGGCGTTTTTGAGTATTCTCTTCCCTATTATATTGACTCCAATAATATCCTATTTCTTGTCTTTTTTGTATATATTCCTGGTTTCTGAGTATTTCTTGAGACTGAGCAAGTTGTTCTTCTTGGAATTTTTGCATAAACTCTTCAAGCGCTTTTTGCTGTGTATAAACTTGTCTCCCTATTTGTTTTTCAAAGTTTTTAGAAAGATTTTCACGAACATCTTTCATTGTTTTCCATCATACAAGTCCGAATCCAGTAACAGCCATTGTCAGGATAAGCCAAAGAAAGTTTACCATATTTCCACTATAAGAAAGTGCTCTATCAACGGTACGAAGCTCACGCTCATTGAGTTCAGTATATATATTACGTCTCATAGTTTCAAGATCTATGCGGAGTTCTCTCATCTCTGAGAGTATAAAACGCTGAGTCCAATTAATGTCTTCTGGTATAATAAGTTCTGTACCTGTGCTTGTTTGTCGTTCTTCGACAAACATATACTCATCCTCTACATCATCAGCACTCACTCATACAGGTAGAATAAGAAACATAGCTATCATAAAAATAAAATAGTTCTTCATAGTGATATTTTATGGTTAAATAAATGAGATGGGATTATATGTATATCCATCCAAACGCAAATATATTACAAAAATTTTGAGATTAAGAAAATTTTTGTAATATATTTGTATATTTTATTACTAAATAAATAATTATGCTTGCATATATTGTTCCTTGACTCTTAATTTTTATTCCTGCCGTATCTATAGCAGTATGATGAATTGCAGGTATCCCTGTCGCTATCATACTAGATATTATACTTATTGCTCTATCTATACGTATCGTAAAGCCTAATACTGTAATGGCAGTAGAGTTTCTTGGGCGCTTTGATAGAGTTCTTCGCTCAGGACTGAACTTCATAATCCCAGTACTTGAAACTACGAAGACACAAGTACTTTTTAGAAGAAACTTTGACGTAAATGTTGAGTGAGTAACCTATGATAACGTTACTGCCTATATTGGACTCAATGTTATCTATTATGTACAAGATGATAAAAACGATACTCCAGATGGAGCAATTTATAGATCTATTTATTCTATCGATGATCCACGAACTATGATTCGCTCTACGGTTGATGAACAACTTCGTGGTATGATTGTAACATTCACACATAAAAATGTATTTGAAAAAAGAGAAGAAATCTGAGATGCTATTTGGGAAAGACTCAAAGAAAGACTTGGAACATTTGGTCATAAAATAGATTCTATACAAGTTCGTGATATTAAACTAGAAGCAAGTGTTATGACTGCGATGAATAAAGTTATCGAGTCAGAAAAGCTTAAAGAAGCTGCTATGAATGAGTGAGAGGCTGAAAAGATTATGCAAGTAAAAAAGGCTGAATGAGAAAGAGAGTCTCGCATACTTCTCGGAGCCGGTATGGCAGGGCAACGTACAAAAATCGCTGAGTGATTTAAGGAAGCAGTTGCTATGATAAAGGCCGCTGACGATTCTCTCAATGGAGCACTCGTTCTAGAATTTCTCCTTGACTCATCACGTATCGAAACTCTTGGAAATATCTGAGAGAAAAATGCAAAAATCATATATCTCAATGAAGATCTTGAAGGAAAATGACTCAATAAAACACTTTCAAAATGAGAAAAACTTATAGCTGGGAGTGAACTTATGGGAAAGGAAGTTCCGCAAAGATAATAAATTATCTTTACTAATGTTATAAAAAGTTTCTCTTAAGCGAGAAACTTTTTATATTTTATTTGTTACAATTCTTATAAATATATGTGAATATTTTACACTCAGACACTCTCTTTTATACTCCTCCTCCTAATAGCTGGAGGAATCACATATGTAGCACGTGTAAAAAAAATACCTTCAGCTATACTTCTTGTAATTACAGGATTTTTAATTGCATATATTGCTCAATTACCATTTTTATGATTTATTGATGATTTTGAACTTAGTCCAGCAATATTATTTTATATACTTCTTCCAGTACTTCTTTTTGAATCAGCATATCATACAAATTATCGAAATGTACTTAAAAATATTTACTCTATATCTGCTCTTGCAGGTATATCACTTCTCATATCAAGTCTTATTATAGCAGTATGACTCTGGTGAGTTAGTTTGTTATTGTGATACCAGATACCTTTTATAGTATTTTTTCTCTTTTGAGCCCTGATTTCTGCTACCGATACTGCTACAACTCTTGGTATTTTTAAAGATATAGGTATACCAAAGAGACTTAAAAGTCTCTTTGAGGGGGAAAGTCTTTTTAATGATGGAACAGCTATTGCACTATTTATTATTATACTTTCAGTGATTCAGTCTCAAACAATTTGATGACTAATTGGTCAACAAAAAAATATTTTTACCTATATATTTTCATACTATACTGAAGATGCATGAATACTCCTTATATTATTTCAATGAATGCTCACATTTATTTTTATGCTTATTTTATGAGTAATTGTATGAGTTATTTTTTGAATTGGTTTTTCTAAGCTTATACAAAAGGTACATAAAGAACCGTACCTTGAAGTATCTCTCAGTTTTATACTTGCTCATATTACTTTTCTTGTTGCTGAAGCTATTAACTTTTATATCTTACCTGTATCAGGTATTATAGCAACAGTAACAGCAGCAATGATACTTGGGAATTATGGACGATATAAAATTTCACGTAAAGTAGAGCAGGTTATGCAACACTATTGGGGATTTTTTACATTTGTATCAAATAACCTCCTTTTTCTACTTGTAGGCATACTTATTGTTAACCTGGATATTGAGTGGATTTCAATTTTTCCTCTTATTGTTGCAAGTATTATTATAGTATTTCTCTCTCGAGGTATATCTATATTTCCTATTTTCTGACTTATAGCAAAGTATAAAAGTGAAGAGGCGGTTCCAAAAAACTGGCAACTTCTTCTTAGTACTGCCTGACTTCGTGGTGCAATAGCTATCATGTTAGTACTTCTTGTACCTGAAAGCCTCACTCTTCCTCTCTGGAGTTTCTCTCTCAGTCTGCGTGATACATTACTTGCTCTCACAATATCAGTTGTACTTTCAAGTCTTTTTTTACAAACACTCTGTATAAAACCTACTATAAAATATCTTGAAATCGAACGAATATCAGATATAGATGAATATCGTTGATATGTTGTTCGACTCATATCATACTATGAATGACTTATACACCTACAAAAAGTAAGAAAAGCACGGTACGTAGAAGAAGATGAAGGAAAAAAACTTTCTCTCTCATATGAACAAAAATTACAGATGCTTGAAGAAAAAATTGAAGTATTTGGTAAAAAATATAAGGGTATATTTTGAAATCTCCAAAAGAGAGTCTATGCTCTCTATGCTCTCTGAGTAGAAGAAAAAACACTTATTAATCTCTATAGAAAAGACCAAGTTCCTGAGTCTATATTTAAAAAAATACTTTCCCGTATAAAATACCAACAAGATCGCATAGAAAGTGGGAAGTGAAAAATACAAAGTACAAAATACATACAACCGCAGCAAAATCTTATCGAAGTATTTTCTGAAAAAGTATTGAGATACATAGAGAAAAAAGAAGAGGATGATATAAAAAGTCAATATTATGAACTCAGAACTCTTGATACTATTATAGAAAAAGCTCTCTGAGCCCTTATTGAATTACAAAATTACCCTTTCTTTACTCAGCACAAGGAGCTTCAGGACATTATAGATGACTATAAATCTTTTAAAGAAGATGCCGAAAGAAATCGTCGATCTCTTTTTTGGTGATATAGAGAGGAACTAAAGTCACTAAGCTGATCATTAACATACAATACGTTAATTTCCAACGAGATACTTCTTATAGAAAGATATATTGGGGATAGGATTATTTCGGAGCAAGTAGGAGAAATGATACTTGAAGAAACATAATAATATAACTAATTATCTCAATACTTCCTCTACAAATTCCTCTAAACTTCTTCCAGAAAGCTTCCAGGCTTTTGGAAGGATAGATACTTCAGTGCTTCAGGGAATAGTATTTACTTCTAGAAAATATAAATCCTCACCCCGGACTATAACGTCAATACGAGCATATCAGTTGTAAAGTCAAAATATATCTCTTATATTTCATGCAAATTCAATAAGCCTTTTTTTCAATCGTATCTCTAATTGAGGAAAAGTTTCACGCATTCAACTTTCAGTTTCATATTTAGAGTCATAATCGAAAAAATCTTCAGGATTATTTTTTTCAACAAACATAATAGCATCGAGTATTTCCCCATTTACAAGAGAGATGCTATACTCATCTCCAAGTATGTATTCCTGAATCAAGATATCATCACTTACTTGGGAACGAATATATTCAATTTTTTCTTGTAGATCAATTTCATTCACTACCTTATAAGTATAATAACTTGAACCTCATGTATTAAGCTTCGCAATAATTGGATATCAAAATCAAATACTCTCAATATGAAGTTCTTTTCATTTCTTTAATATATATTCTTTCGGAACAGAGATACCATGATGGAAGGCAATAATATTTGCTTCTCGCTTATTCATACATAGAGCATTAATGTAATAATTATATCACACATACGGTAGCTCAAGTATATCGAGAAATGCCTGTATACGTCCATCTTCTCCATATTCTCCATGAAACACAGGAATAACTTTTCTATATTCACTTTTCTTTTCTAAAAAAATATCAAGCTCCTCAGGAAGAAGAAATACATCATATTCATGTTTGAGGTATTTCTTAAAAATCTCAACACTTTTAAGTGCAATATTTCTTTCATACCCAGGTCATCCAGTGAGAATAGCTATTTTTGACATAGAAAAATATTTTTATATTAATAATAGACTTTACTCTAATGATTTTTTTGAAAATAAAAATCATTTTATTACAAATAATAAAGGAATTATAGAAAATATCCCTATTATTACTGTATATAAAAGATTTGGAATATATAATACTATACCTACAAGGACAAGAAAAACTCAGATTGTAAAAATAAAAAGCAGTCATCTATAATGCATATGAGGGAGTTTCTTGCGAAATATCTTTCCCCAAACAAATATATTATAAAGTACTAGAAAATAGAAAAAAAAGTTGTAGAGAAATATCTCAAAAAGTGGCTCTATAAATATAGTGACAGAAAAAAATAAAAGTGGGAACTCAATGTATGACCAAAAGTGAGAAAATCATTTTTTGAGCTTATATCATATACTTTCGTTACCAGAAAATATCTCAGCCCAAAAACTAAACTTATAAGCAAGCGGGAGAAGAGAAAGAAGGATAAGAAGAAGGTATTCAAAGCTCATCATAATTATTCACTTAGTATTTTTATTGGGGCGATACGTATATTCATCTTTTTCATTCATTCTTTGAAACGTATCTCAGCATTTTCTCAAAGAAGATTTTCTATAATTCCAATTCAGAATCTATGATGCTCTACACGCATTCAAGTACGAAAATCCGAAAGATTATTTTCTGTCTTTGGCTTACGTATAGCCGGAGTACCTCGTTCGATATCAGAAAACATAGAAGACATACTTCAAAAAGAGAAGTTACTCATCTGAGATTCTACTTTTTCCATATATTCCTCTGGTATCTCTTTTATAAATCGACTCTCAGGATTACGAACATACTCTCCAAAATAAAAACGTTCTCGTGCTCTCGTGAGAAAAAGTTCATCACACGCACGTGTCATTGCAACATACATTAGCCTCCGCTCTTCTTCTAGTTGACGAGGCTCAGATATTGTTCGCTTACTTGGAAAGAGTCCTTCCTCAAGTCAAGTCACAAAGACTCGCTTTTGCTCGAGTCACTTTGAAGTATGTATCGTCATAAGAGTTACGTAGCCGAGCGGATTTCTTTGCACTTCTTCATCCTCAAGTTTTTGCTCTAGATCAGTTATTAGTGCTACTTCCTCAAGGAAGAGTGATAAACTTTCTCGCGGATCAATCCCTTCATACTCTGAAGCGACATTACGAAGTTCTTCAAGATTTTCTTTTTTTGACTCATACTCGTCACTTGAGTATTCACGCTTGAGATATGCTTCATAGTTTGTATCAGATATAATATTCGCAAGGAGATCCTGGAGTCAAACTTTGGAGCTTGCTTGCATGAGTAACTGGAACATGGTGTAAAAATTCGCAAGTGCTTCACGCGCTTGAGGACGCACTTCATCTATATCACTGATATCTTCAAGTACTTCGATATAACTCAGTCAGAAATTATTTTTTATATTAGTGAGCACCTCAAGAGTTTTTGCTCCTATTTTACGACTGGGAGTATTGATGATACGCAGGAAAGCAACACTATCTTCTGGATTATGAATCAGTCTCAGATATGACAGCATATCTTTTATTTCCTTTCGTTCATAAAACTTAAGCCCTCAGATAACTTTATATGGGATTCATTTTTTAAGAAATGCTTCTTCGAGTTTACGCGATTGAGCATTGGTTCGATAGAGTATAAGATTGTCACTATAACACCTCTCTCTAACTCTCTCCTGAGAGGAGAGAGAACTAGCTGCAGCTCCTTTCTCCTCTGAGGGGAAAGGATTCAGGATAGGGATATTCATATACTCTTCGATATTTTCTGCGATAAAATTTGCTTCACTATTATCATCTACTGCTTCAAAGTACTGTATCTTTTCCCCTTCGAAATTATCCGTCCAGAGTTCTTTTTTGAGTGCTTCTGTATTTTTTGCGATGACGATATTGGCCGCTTTAATGATATTTTGCGTGCTTCGATAGTTTTGCTCGAGCTTTACAACTTTCGCATTTGGATAATCTTTCTGAAAATGTAATATATTTCTCATATCTGCACCACGCCAACTATAGATAGACTGCCAATCATCCCCAACAACCGCGAGATTTTTATATTTCCCCGCAAGAAGAGAGACGATTTCGTACTGCACAAGGTTCGTATCTTGATACTCATCTACCATAATGTATTTATAGCGAGACTGATAGTACTCAAGTATTTGTATATTTTGAAACAGTGTAAGTGTCTTTGCCAGAATATCATCAAAGTCTATGGCGTTATTTCCTTGAAGTCGTTTTTCATATCTCACAAAAGCAGAGTGTGCGACTTCTTTTATTTGAGAGTCTACCTCTGACTCAAAACTTTTTGCATTCAGTCCTCTATTTTTTGCGTCAGATATATGATAGGCTACTTGCCTTGCAGGAAATTCTTTTTCTATCAGTCAGAGTTCGTCTTTTATGATACTTCTGAGAACTGAAAGTTTATCACTCTCATCATAGATAAGAAAGTCTTTTTTGAGTCAGATATCAATATCTTGAAATCCTCAAGAGAGTACTTCTTTGAGAACAAATATTCCGAAACTATGAAATGTTCCTATATATGGGAGATGTCTATTTTGCATCATAGAAGGGCGATACTGCGCTCCTATTACTTGAGCAGTACGCTCTTTCATCTCCCCTGCTGCTTTGTTGGTAAAAGTCAGCGCAAGAATCGAACTTGGCTCTACTCAGTCCTCAGAAATCATATGTCCGATACGTGCAGTCAGTGTCGCAGTTTTTCCACTTCCCGCTCACGCGATAATAAGAAGCGGTCAGTCTTTATGAGTAATGGCTTCAAGTTGCTTTTCATTGTGTTGCATAATATTTCTCTATATCTAAAATCTGACTAAGTATATGAATAATTTGAAAAATAAAAGTTTGAAACCTACACTTTCCCCTCTAATAAATCTTCCTCAAACTGGCGAATTCCCTCGTAGCTTTGTGGATAGTGCGAAACATCTGGAAAATCAAGATTTTCTATCTTCGTCATCACAGCCCTGATAAGCTTCTTTGCACGCTCTCGTTCTCCCTCTTGAATATACTCCTCTATCCTGTATAACTCTCATGTTTTTTTATCTCGCTCGACAAAAAATAATTCATAACGCTTGCGAGAAAATACTTTGTACTTATTTGAAAGCTCAAACAGTATATCATAAAACGCAAGCTGCAAATGATACTTCCACTGCTTCACTTTAAGATAATCGGGTCATTTAAATGTAAATCCCTCAAATCCACTTCACGTTTTATAGTCTGTAATAAGCAGACTATCATCTGGAAATTGCTCGACTTTATCTATCTTTCCAGTAAGCTTGATGGCTTCTCAATTTTCCCTTGGAAGCCACACTCCCCCGTCGAGAGAAAAGTTATACTCTAGTTGAAGTTTTTCATATTTTGTCCCAGAAATCTCAGGATAGAGTTCAAGAAGTTTTTCATTTCCTCTTGTGAGAAAATCCTCGAGAATACTTGCTTCAAATCACTCTTTTCTCATACTCTCCTCAAAACTTTCAAGAAGGAGTTTCTGAGAAAATGTTCAACTATTACTATAGTCCTGCATAAATGCCTCAAGGGCGTTATGAACCGCAGTACCATAACTTGCAGCTATATTTTTTGCTTGAGGAAACCTCAGAAGATTTCGTTTCACGAAACTTTGAGGACCTCAAGAAGTGATATCAAGAAAGTTCTGGAGTGCTGAGACATTCATCGAGAAGTTTTTCTCGACACGCTCTCTAAGGAAACTCTGTTCATCTCCAAGATATGGAAGCATCACAAGTCGCTCTGCGTCAAGCTCTAGAGTGGTTGAGATAGCACTCATCCCTCCTCTCTCTTGCTCACAAAACTCCCCTTGCATCTCAGCAAGACTTGGAAGTGGTTCAAGGGTTTTTTCAGAAGTATTTTTGAGACTATAGCTGAGAGTTAGGTGAGACTCCGCGCGAGTTGCCGCAGTGTAGAGAAGTCGCTCTATATCTTCCATATTGTCTTTTTCTGCTTGAAGTGGAAGATTTTTCGGAAACGTGACCGCTCAAAACTTCCCTTGCTTGTACTCACCTGTCGTGATAAATGGAACATATACATGTTTCCACTCGAGTCACTTCGCCTTATGCACCGAGATACACTGCACTGAGTGTGACTCATTTCCTAGAAGCGTGGAAGCTTTGAGATGGAGATTATAACTCTCTCTCAAAGCAAGTATCTCAAGGGCGTCAGAAAGTGAGAGAAAATCTTTTTGTTTTTTATAACTCCGTACTGTATCTATAAACTTTTTGAGGTGCGTGAGATGTCTTGCATACTTCACTCACGTTTTTCCATTTTGTGTTCAAAAATAATAGGAAAAATATGGGGAAATATAGTTTTTTTGCGTACTATCGAGAAGTGTGATTTGAAGTTGATTAATATTTTCTCAGTCATCTCTCCCATCATAGTATTCATCTTCATAGCTGAGAGTATTTGCACCCGTGATATAGTCTATAATATCTTCAAGGCGTTCATAGCGGGATCTCTGGGTGAGTTCAATAAAAAAATATCCAATATCTCTCAGTGTTACATCAGTTTGCATACGAAGTTGCTCAATAATACTTCGAGTCTTCTCGCTGCGTGCGTGATAGAGAGTCTTTGAAAGATTCCATAAAGTAAGTCGCTCTATTCCCCATACAGGATGAGAAAGTATGGATATAAAGAGTTCTCCATCTTCGTACATATACGAGCGATCGAGGTTTCATAGAAGCTTGAGTATATCTGAGAGGAGCTTCATCTCCTCAAGTTCAAAAAGTGATTCTTCTTTAGAAACTGATACTGGAATCCCTGCGTCAAGAAGATTTTTTGCAATGATTTCGAGGGATTTATTTTTCTTCGTGATAACCGCAATATCCTGAGGTGCTACTCAGGAAGCTATTTTTTTCTCGATATCTTGCCTGATATACACTATCTCATCAAGCTCTGTTTCAAATATATATTTTTCTACTACTCCCCCATTTCACCTGTGAGCTTCAAACTTTTTTTCTGCCTCAGGAAATATATTTTTTATATCTTGCGACTCTGAGAGAAGTCTACGAGAGGTTTCGATAATTTCTGTATGACTTCTGTAATTTTTCTCAAGGATAATGAGTTCTGTTCAATCGTAGCGCTCACTAAAGTCTTTGATATTTTTCGTATTTGCCCCTTGAAACTTATAGATAGACTGATCATCATCTCCTACCGCAAAGATATTTGGCTGTTCAGAATCTACAGAAGTCACCATATCAATGAGTCGCATCTGTGCTTCGTTTGTGTCTTGGAACTCATCTATCATGATAATTTGATACTTCTCAGCAAGATTGAGTCGTATTACCTCATGAGTTTCAAGAAGCCTGATAGCTTCGAGTATCATATCAGAAAAGTCGATATATCATTTTTCTTTGAGAGCTGATTGATACAGTCCGTATACCTCTGCAAGTGCGAATTGTTTTTCTATCTTTAGCTCTTCCTTAAAGCGGCGTTCCTTTTTATGACTCAGTTCTGTCCAAGTATTTCTCCAAGCAGTGATTGGAGTAGAGCTTCAAGTTTCACCATAAGCTAGGATAGCCTCAGAGAGTGAATCAAGAATCACGCGTGCAAGGCTTTGATATCCATAGAGTCAAGTTAGAGAATCTGAAAGAAGTTTCGTAATCTCCTCAGTGTAATGTATAAAAAGTTCTCACTTTTTGAGTTTTTCTTCCTTTTTTTGCCCAAGAGTATCTATCTGTTTCCAATATGTTTTTGTTAGCTCAGAAAGTATCTTGAGTGTTTTATGATTTGCTTCGATAATAGCCTTATACTTCTCTGGGGTAAATCAGGATTTCTTAAGGTCTCCTATATCCCCTATGAGTTCTCTGAGGGTCTCAGCCGCCTTAAATCATGGTTTATATGGATGTTTGTAATCAAAGCTCTGGGTAATAATATCAAGGATACCATAAGCTGTAATATCATCAAGCGTTTCAGCCTCACTATACTCTCTTGAGAACGCTCGATACTTCTGAATAATCTCGTTTCAAAAACTATGAAAAGTCATGATACTCACTCTATACGCATCATGACCAATCATGCCCGCAAGACGTTCTCGCATATTTTTTACTGCATTGTCCGTGAAAGTCAGACACAGGATGTTTTCAGCACTATAATCAGTTTCCTGAAGAATATGAGCCACACGAGCCGATAAAAGTTGTGTCTTCCCACTTCCTGGACCTGCAAGCACCAATACTGGTCAGTAAATAGTCTCTACCGCCTGACGTTGTTTCTCATTAAGGCTTGCAAGAGTTTTTTGATAGTTTTCTTGGTTCATATATCTTGTAATAATTACTACAAAGCATAGTAATTATTTCCCTTGTCTTTGCAAGTAAAAATATATATACTGAGTATATAAAAAATACTCTCAATTATTGTGAAAGTATTTCATTTTTAAAAAAGTGATGGGCACCCCTGTTGGGGTGCCCGAATATGGCCTGCTCAGGGCTCAACCAGTCTTCTTCAGCCTCTGCCTTGCCAAGTGGCTTTCGCCCTTGGCTTTTTGCTTCGCAAGACGCGAAGCCATTTGATCTTGCCGCTTTCTAGCAGCTTTATTGTTTGGCGAAGAAACAACTTTTTTGGTCATTGTGACCCTTTCTCCCCTTTTGGGGAATTGAGTTAGCTGACATACTTAATGAGCCAGCACCATCCTCCCTGCGAGGTGGTACTTTTTATAATACCCAATACTTGATAACTTGTCAAATTTTTTACTTACAATTTTCTTACAATTTATCTCACCTCCATATTAAATCCGAATCTCCACTCATGTGTTCCATCTGCATGCATCCATTTCATAAGAGTATAATCAGTTAAGTCATACTTAATCTGTTCGAGAAGAGAGTCTATATTAGTATCAGTGAGTATAAAGAAGTTGAATCTTTGTATTTGTCTTTGTGTTCCGTTATCTATATATCTAAATGTTTCTCCATTTACTTCAATATATGTGAGTCTCGAAGTAACAGTTGAAATAGAAAAAGGGATAATCGGTCAGAAATTATATTTTTCTCGAAAAACAATTTCATCAAAGATTCGATACCTTGATGCAATATGTTTATATATATCATAGATATCAGCAAGTGAGTTTCTGATATATTTTTTACGATCCTGCAAGCTTGCAGTTATTAGGTCTTCTGGGAGTGTTCCATAATCAAAACGATTCGTATACATAATATCACGAGGGAGTCCATAATATCTATATTCATCAGGTGTAAGAGTTTTTTCCACACCTATAGGATCATCAAAAGTTGGATCATAATACTTATTTCCTATGCGTATCCATGCATGTCAAATACGAGGAAAATCATCAGCATCTATAACATATCATCGTATCACCTCAAAGTCATCTATTCATGCAAAAGCAAGCATATATGACATCAGTTTCACGTATCATGTACAAACCGCAGATCATCTCTTAAAAGCCTCAAGTCCTGAGTAAATATACATATCATCAAGTTGAAAATTTTCTGAATATGAAAGATTTTCTAATATATAATGATAGATAGCTTCTATTTTTTGTTCACGATTTTTTCAAGCCGTTATATCTAGTGTTATTTTTTGTATTTCACGTAGTGTTTGTTCAACTTGAGTTGAGCTATACTTCATATCATCATACAAATTTTGCATAAGGTGAAACTTCTCTGGAAGTCAAAAAAATACATCCTCAGTAAGAAATATCTTTTTTTCGTGATCGGGAATAAAATTATATCTTCCAGAAGTATCGCGATACAGAGGAGTAGAAGATTTTGAAATATTATTTCTTTCGAGATCTCTCTCGCTTACTCCATACTCATTTGGAAAAAATACAAAATTACGAAAGTAGACTCATGTCCAAATATCTCAATCTCAAACAAATTGTCGATCTTCTGTTATAAAATATTGAAATTCTTGTTGAAGTTGTGAGTAAGCTCTAAGGTTTGAGATATTTTCAGAAGAATTTTTAATTCTTAGTTCTTTTATAAGTTGTGTACGGATACTAGCATCTGCATCCAAGTGTATTTCAAAAAGTCTTTCACGTGAAAGACTTTGTATATCACTCAATCTTTTTCGTTGTACTTCACTTGTATCGATTTTTAATAAAAGAGGATCTATCATAGTAGCAAGCCTCTGATAAATTATCTCTTGATCAGAAGTAGAATATCTTTTTTCAATAATTTGAGAAAATTTCTGAAAAATTTCTTTATGC
This sequence comes from Candidatus Altimarinota bacterium, assembly GCA_022565555.1. Taxonomy (GTDB): domain Bacteria; phylum Patescibacteriota; class Gracilibacteria; order BD1-5; family UBA6164; genus JAACSU01. Next base: position 22,974 of record JAIUMN010000004.1, on the reverse strand, counting down.
TCCTCTGATACTTGGCTATATCAAGCGTAAGGAAACAATAAGATTAAAAAAATAAAAATAAAAAATATTTTTTTCATACTTAAATAGATATTTTGATAAAAATATAACTCCTAGAGTATAGGAGTTATATGCAAGAGTTCAACTTATATTTCTTTAATTACATATAAGTTCCGAGATACATAAGATATACTGCTACTGATGCAAGCGTAACTTGTAGGAGCATAAGTGGGAAACTGAGCTTGAAAAATTCCATAAATGAAAGATGATATTTTTCTTTCTCAAGAAGTCCTGCCGCCACGAGGTTTGCAGAAGCTCCTATGAGTGATCCATTTCCTCAAAAACATGCTCAGAAAGCAAGTGCCCACCAAAGAAATGTTGCATCAATTCATTGATCAGCGTAAAACTGAACAAGAGTTGCAACTACTGGGAGCATCACCGCAGTAAATGGTATATTATCAAGTGCTGTAGAAAATATCGCTGCGAGCCAGAGTATTGCAAGCGCACAAAGAAGGAGATTATCACCAAAAGTTTCTTGTATATAAATTGCTACAAGATGGAGGAGTCAGGTATGTTCTACAGCTCCTACTATCATGAAAAGAAATATAAAAAATCCTATTACAAGCCACTCAACATCTTTAGAGAAAGTATCATGAATACGATGTTCCATCATCTCTCGACACTCTTGAGTTCTTCCGAAACGCTTGCGTATGAGTCTATCACGTATCAGCATCAAAAGTGCAGCCCCCATAACCGCAGGTACTGCAGCAGGCATATGAAAAAATCAGTGAAGAAAAAAGAAGATAATTACAAGTGCAAGAACAGAAAGTGAAGCGATGAGAAGTTTTTTATGTTTAATCGGATACTTTGCTTTAAGTTCGTTTACTGTTTCATGAAAATTTTCTATTTTTTTAGTATTGCGTAATTCTTTTCCCATCACTACATAGAGAGATATCATTATTATAGCTGATATCACTATAACAGGGAGTCAGAGATTAAAAAGAAACTGATTAAAAGTAAGTCCGGCATATGAACCTATCATAATATTTGGTGGATCTCAGATAAGAGTTGCGGCTCCTCATAAATTTGAGGCTATCACCATTGGTATCACAAGTCTTACAGGATTCATCTCAAATATCTTTGCTATCGCGATTGCAACAGGAGTGATAAGAAATATCGTGGTAACATTATCCAGAAAGGCTGAAAAGATTGCAGTTATAACAAAAAATGAAAAGAAAAGTACAGTCATACTTCCTCTTGAAAACTCAAACATCTTAACCGCAAACCACTCAAAAAGTCGAGTCTGAGCCAATACTCAAACAATCATCATCATACCAACAAGGAGTGCTATGACTTCTCCATCAATACTTTTAAATGCCTGCTCTAAACTGAGAAAACGCAGTTCAGGAATAAAATATCCAAAGGTATAATTTAAAAATATCAGTGACGAAGCAATAAAAAAAACTACCAAAGTTCGATGTACTTTTTCGGTAGCTACCAAAGTTATCACAAGAAACATCACAAGAGTCATAAATACTCACGAAGCAAGGGAAAAACTTGTTGCACTCACGTCCATCAGAGGAGCTCACGCTGCAAAACTCTGAACTGGGAGCATAAGACTTACTATAAGCGAAAAGATGTATTTTTTATATCATCAAAATCACTCTCCAGATTCTTCCATAAACGGTGTAGTTAGAAAATAAAACCTACACGTTGTAGTCAGAAGCAAAAAAAAGTCAAGTTTTTCTCTGAAGAAAATTCTTGACTTAAAAGTATATGTTTTTTAAAAACTACTCGGCTTCTGTTGAACCTGTAGATGATCTAATATTTTGAAGTCATTCTCAGACTTGCTCTATTGCTTGTGAAGTTGATTCATATACCTCTTTGAGGGTATCAATATTTTCTTGGAGTTCTTTATATCACTCTTCTATTCTTTGTCCTTGTTCTCTCACGGTATCTATACGATCTTTTGTTGTATCAACGATTTCACGGGCATTGTTACGCATTTGATTTGCGCTATCAAGAGCAGAGTTTACTCAGTCTGTAGAAACAAAATCTAGCTTTTCTTTTGAACCCTTAAGCTTCTCTGTGAGACCTGGAAGTCAAATAAATGCATCGATACGAGTACTTACTTGTGGTGCAAAAAATACAGTGAGTCCGTACGAAACACCTAGGAGGATAATTCATGAAATGATTTTAGTAATCATAGTAAATTATATTATGATTCTTCAGAAAATAAATCTTCGACTTTGAGTCATTTTTTTGTTTTAAGCTCTCTTTGAAATGAAACAATAGCTTCATCATCAAGTGAAGATTCTGGATTTTTACCTAAAAAGTCTTTCATTTCCTTCTCAACATTGAGATTTCATCCTAGTTGCTCTTTGATTGCTTGGAGTGAGTGTTGTAGTTTCTTAAGTGCATCAGCATTAAGTTTTCAAGCATTCATCTGAATAACTTCTGTTTTTGCCATAAAATGTTTTCTACAACTTGGACATTCCATATCTATATTTACTGTATTACCAGCAGCTCATATTATATCAATATTCTGTTCAGAAATATTTTTACTCCCACAAAAAGGACACGTATATGCTGTTATAAGATTATCTACCATATGTTTAAGCATTCCAAAGTTCATATTGTATTTCCCTAAAAATTATAAAGTCTTCTCTATATTACTATACTAAGAGAGAAGTTTCAAACTTTTTTGTATTTTTTGCATTGACTTTTCTCTTCAAAATATATATATGAGTTCTAAAGCTCCAGGAGAAAATTTTTCTCATGAGAGAGCAACTCTCACTGGCCAAAGAATTTGCCCATTTTTCTTTCCTGCTTCACTTATTTTTTGTATAAAAATATCTTTTATATCTTCTATTACCTCAAAATTATACGTATCATTATTAAGAATTTCGTAAGCGAACTCAAGACTTTCTCTCACTTCTTCAAGTGTTGATATTTTCATCTTTGAATTAATAAAAAGACTCGTGTCAAAACTCTCTTTTTCATGATAAAAAAAATGAGTGAGTTCCTCATACTCTGAAAGTATTTTAAGGCGTGTTTGGAGCTCTGAAAGTATTTTTCTGTTATACTCTATAGGAAATTGACTCATAGTCTCAAGAAGCTTTGGATTATAGCGTCTCAAATAAATCTTTAACTTATCTTCAAGAGTTTCTATACTATATGAAAGAATATAACGACTATTAAACCACTCAAGCCGCTCTATATCAAAGACTGCCCCAGCCTTATGAACATCTTCTAACTTAAATCTCTTAATAAGCTCAGAAAGTGAAAATATCTCTTCTGTTGTTTTAGGGTTCCATCCAAGGAGCGCTATATAGTTCAATATCGCCTCATGTATATATCACTTTTGTAGAAATATTTCCACAGATACATCTCAAGTTCGTTTTGAAAGCTTCTTCTTATCATTTCCGATAAGTGGTGGAACATGTGAATATCGTGGCATTTCCCAACCAAAAGCTTCATAAAGTAGAACATGTTTTGGAGTACTTGGTATCCATTCATCTCATCTAATAATATCTGTCACTCACATCAGGTAATCATCAACCACTACTGCGAAATGATAGGTTGGAAATCAGTCGGTTTTTATAAGTACTTGATCATCTACATCCTTACTTGGAACACTTATCTTACCTCTAATAGTATCAGTAAAACTAATATCTCTCCCCTCAGGAACTGCGAGACGTATCGTATATGGAAGTCACGCATCAAGATTTGCTTGTACTTCTTCAGGAGTTAGGTATCGACATTTCTTATCATATTTTGTAGGAAGTCCGAGCTCTTGTTGTTCAGTTCGAAGTTCATCGAGTCTCTCTGAACTACAAAAACAATAATACGCATGTCAGTTCTCAATAAGTTTTTTAATATAAGTCTGATAAATATCGAGTCGTTCAGACTGAAAATATGGTCACTTCTCTCCAGGATTATTTGGACCCTCATCTGGAATAAGCCCTACGCTAGCAAGAACTTCTTGAAGATTCTCTGCACTCACCTCTACAAGACGTGTTCTATCTGTATCCTCTATCCTCAGCATAAACTTCCCATCATGTTGTTTGGTATAAAGATAGTTATATAATACGGTTCTGAGGCTTCCTATATGAAGGTATCATGTTGGACTCGGAGCAAATCGAGTTACAATAGTCATAAGTATATATCAAAATTATTATTTATGATTATATAAGGAAAATATATTTTTTCAAGAAAATAAGAAAAGCTCTATATTTTTGAAATAAAAATGTAAATATCATAATTCAATATGAATTACAGTATGTAAACAGGAAAATAAATCATTTTTAAAAAATTCTTGCTTTATTTTTTAAAAAATATGTTATACTGAGTTATGTATCTTATATATTTGATTTTAAAATTATGCCAAAGCAAGTAATATCACAAAAAAGACAATCTCCTATTATCTCAACGCTCATCCCTACAGTTATAGACAAAATCGGAAATCAAGAGCGTGCCTATGATATCTACTCGAGGCTTCTTGAGGATAGAGTAATATTTCTCGGGGAAGGAATCGATAGCGCTGTGGCTAATACTGTTATAGCACAACTTCTCTTTCTCGAAAAAGCTGATCCAAAAGCAGCTATAACGATGTATGTAAACTCACCAGGAGGACATGTAACTGCTGGACTTGCTATCTATGATACGATGCAACATATCAAATGTCCAGTCTCTACAGTTGCTGTAGGGCTTGCTGCTAGTATGGGTTCTATTATACTTGCAGGAGGAGAAAAAGGTATGAGGTATTCCCTTCCTCACGCTGAAATCATGATTCACCAACCTCTATGAGGAGCTGAGGGACAGGCAACTGACATTATGCTTGCTGCTCGTCATATAGAAAAAACTGGGAAAACTCTCTATAAGATACTTGCAAAGCATACTGGCCAAACACTCGAAAAAGTAGAAAAAGACTGTGACAGAGACAACTTTATGAGCGCAGAAGAAGCTCTTGTATACGGGATTATTGATAAGATAGTGAAATAGTACTTATATATAAAAAATAGGTCATATATATGACCTATTTTTTATAACTCTCAAGCATTTGAAACAAGTGATACTCTCAGCTAAGTCACTTATAAAGTGAGGTAAGCTCAGGTGTTCAAGATCCTAGAAGAATTGAACAATTATATATCTTCGACATTTTTAAAGCAAGTGTTTTTACATGATATCGTGGACTTGTGTCTGATATATAACTTTTATCATGCTCTTCATCAATAATTATATACTTCAAGTTTTTATACGGATAAAATAATGCGCTTCTCGTTCAAATTATTATCCTCGCATTTCCTAAACTAATATCTTTAAAATATTGAACTTTTTTTACTGCTGATATACCTGAATGTATAAGTATCACATCATCTCAAAAGTGCTTTTGAAGTTTTTCACCTATTTGACTTGTTAAATTAATCTCAGGTATAAGCAAGAGACTTTGTCATCACGCCTTAAGGGTATCTTCTATAAGCTTAATATATATTTGAGTTTTACCGCTTCATGTTACACCATAAAGAAGTGAAGTACTTCAAACTGGGAGTTCTCTGAGTTTTTTATATATCTCACTTTGGGCAGTAGTGAGTTGTATGATTTGCGACTTATACTTATATACTCACTGCTTTCTTGAAAAATATTTAAGTGAGGATATCTCTTTAAGAAGATTTCCTGAAAGATAGAGCTTTCAGGCAAGATGTATCTGACAAAAATAATACTTCGCAATAAAATCTATCATCTCAATCTCGTGAGGAGAAAGTATTTGAGTACCCGAAATAAGTCATTGCATTTCTTTTACTTCATACTTCAAATCACTCAAAGAAAACTCATCTAATATCTCAGCAAATATTCCACGAAAGGTTTTTTTTCAAAAAGGAAATTCCCCCACTCTTCATATAAGCTCATAAGAAGTATAAGACTCTGGTATCTTATAGATAAGTCCATAACTATCGAAGCTTTGCTCATAGGGTATAACTCGGTAATACATACTTACGAGATAACAAGAGAAGTAATCTCAGGAGAAATATTTTGAAGTGCAGCAAGTAAGAGTGTCTTATTTTCACTTTTTAAAAGTTGCTCCCGAGCTATTTTTGTCTTAGTTTGCATACTGCAAGTAGTACCAGAAATCGAAATAATAGCTGGTTTTAGACTCATAGTTACCGCAGCTTTTGCTCACAGTTTTTTTGCCTCAGTCATAAGGGTAGCTATATCGAGAGAAGACACTTCTATGCTATTTATAACTTGCTTATTTTTATCTATTCGTACAAAAGCTTTATCTTGGGTTTTTTCTTCTTGAGAAGTAATATCTTGTGAATTCTCTCCTCAAAAAATATCTTCTACATCAGAGAGTTGCACTTCTTGTGTATTTTGGACTTGATCTTGATTACTTAATACTTGAGGAGCTTCTTTTGGAAGAGGGATATTTTTTATCGGAATCTTTGAAGTCTGAGTTTCGGTATATCAAGAAAGTATCTTGAGAAGCGATATCTTGATAAGAAGTGATTCATCGAAACTATATTTAAGACTTCAAAGAAGTTTTTGAAGTATTTCAAGTATCTCAATATATCCCCCTATATCTCATCAGTTTATAAGCTGCTCTTCTGCTTGTTTTTGCAAGAGAAATAAAACACTTTTTATAAAGATACTTGGATTTTTTCACTTCTCAAGCATCGTTTCATAATCACTAAGAAGAGATAAATCTCGATTAAGAAGTTTCAGAGCAAAACTCTGTTTTTCAGTAGCACTTGCGACTCAAAGCGTTGATTCGATATATGTAAATCGTATCTCGCTGTCAACTATAAGTTGTTCAAAAAGCGTAAGAGCATTACGTAATCATCCACGTGCTTCACTTATAATATACTCAAGACTTTCGGTATCTATGGTTATACCTTCTTCATCTGCAACAAACTGAAGCCTCGCACGCATATCCGCATCTGTGATACTTCTAAAATCATAACGCTGACAACGTGAAAGTATTGTTTCAGGAACTTTATGTATATCAGTAGTTGCAAGAATAAACTTTACGTGCTTTGGTGGCTCTTCAAGTATCTTAAGGAGAGCATTAAAAGCTCATTTTGAAAGCATATGTACCTCGTCAATGATGTAGACTTTATACTTACACTGTGTTGGCTGAAACTGTGCACGCTCGATTATTTCCCTGATGTTATCAACTCCTGTATAACTCGCAGCGTCTATCTCGATGATGTCGATGAGTCTCCCCTCAGAAAATGCCTTACATATACCACACCTTCCACAAGGATTTCCATCTTCTGGATTCAAGCAATTTATTGCTTTAGCAAATATCCTCGCCGTAGAGGTCTTCCCTGTTCCACGTGGTCAGGTAAAGAGATAAGCTCATACGGTTTTATCGTTTTGTACTGCGGCTTGCAAACTATCTTTGATAAAGCTCTGTCCTACGAGGCTTTCAAAATCTTGAGGACGATATTTCAGATAAAGGGTCATAGAAACTTAGGTTCAAAAAATATTTTGCACTTTCTCTTCTAAGCTTACTCAGTCATCAGAAAAAAGCAAGGTATGGACTCAGGTTGGAATGACCTCATCGATATTTTGTTGCAAGTCATCTAAAAAGAGAATATTTTTAGAAAAAGATGTATATTCTCTGAGAAGGTATTGTATATTCTCTCTTTTTGTTCATGTATCATACCCAAGTATTTCCTCAAAAAAATTTAATATTCATAATTTCTGAAATATATCTTGTGTTGTAGAGCTATGCATTGCAGTATTTGTAAAAAAGAGATATTTCTCATAATATCTTTCGATAAATACAAGTGTATCAGAAAAAACTGGGTACATATTTCATTTACTTTCATATAACGCAAGATATCTTGAAATATCCATGAGTGTTTTTCTTGTGTTTATTCAAGAGACTTCATATATTTTTTCTGCAAGTATATTACGACTTACTCTTGTATTTAATGTTTCTATAATAAGAGAATTATCTGAAAGTCCATAATCTCTTACAACTTGAGAGAAGGCAGTAAGCTTTCTTTGAGCAGAATCAATTATCACCCCGTCAACGTCGAAAACAATTATTTTTTTACTCATTACTTCACTAGAGTGTTATCATCTATATCTTTTAAAATGCGTTCTACAATAGTTCGTTCATGCCAATCAATAGGTCACCTATTCGTCATAAGTACATGCTCATCTCACTTCCCAGCAAGAAGTATGATATCATCTTTTTCTCACATCAAAAGTGCAGTTCGTATCGCTTCAAGTCTATCAGGAATTATCCAAAAGCCCTCTCCTTGTTTTCTATCGATTCCAGGAAGTATATCTTTAATATTTTTTCCAGTATTTTCACTGTAGTCATCATAGTGCGTAAGCATTACAGCATCAGCAAGCCGTGAGACTATCTGTCACATTTCTGGACGTTTTGCAGTATCACGATCTCATGTTGCTCAAAAAACTGTGATAATTCTTCCTTTTCCTCGTATTTCTCAAAGTGTTGAGAGTACATTTTCAAGTGCATCAGGAGTATGGGCGTAATCAATAAATATAGAAAATCCATCAGGAGAAAGTATTTCTTCCATACGTCCTGGTACTCCTGAAACCCCTTTAATAGCTTGAGAAATAGTAGAAGTATCAATACCAAGTGACATACCAACCCCCGCTGCAGCGAGGATATTATAGACATTAAAATTTCACCTCAAACTTGTTTCTATATGTATTTTTTGTCATGGTATAATAACATCAAAACTCATTGTCTTTTTCGTATTTTTTAGATTTTCTGCTCGAACATTAGCCTCTGGAGAAAAACCATAGGTATAAAGAGAGTCATAGGTTTCTGCGAGAAATAACTCACTATACTCACTTTCTACGTTTATAACTCAAGATTTTTTTACTCACGGCTTACGTTTATAATACATCAGTTTTTTAAATATTTTGAGCTTTGTATGCACATAATCATCCATGGTACGGTGGAGATCAAGATGGTCTTGTGTAATATTAGTCAACACACAAATATCATAATCGATTCCCCATATGCGGTGCATTTTTATACCATGACTTGCTGTTTCGATAATAGCTATCTCACATCATTCATCTTTTGCCTTTTTTAACCAAGACTGGAGCTCAAAAGCATCTGGTGAGGTCATTTTTGTTTCATTAGTAAACACCTCCTCTCCAAGCATAATATTTACTGTAGTAAACATAAATACCTTCTTTCCTGAAGCTCTCAAAGTTTGTGCTATAATATTACAGGTTGTAGTTTTTCCATTCGTTCACGTTACCCCTATAATTGTCATATCTTTACTTGGGAATCCGTACATAATATTTGCTATCACAGCCCTCAGAAAGTGATACAAAAGTCTTAAGGGATTATCAAGAGCAATAAGTTTTTTGAGTTCTCTCAGCATATTATAATAATTATAGATTATGTTTAAAAACAATTGTATAATAAAGAAAGGAATTGGAAAGTTTTTGTTTTAAAATAGTTAGTTTAATTATAAAATATTTATTCTTTCTCAAAATAAAAATCATGACTCATATCAGTATAGCGGGTCATATCACCGTTATAGCTAATATCTATATCGTATTTTTTTATACCTGGCTGCTTGTAGTGAATAAGACTATATTCTTGGCATTCAGGATTTTGCAGAGTATAACTGAAGTGAAATCTTGAGGTTTGTAAAAGTGGGGTCTCAAGAAAAAACTCAATTCATTTTCGAGAACCATAGTTTACTGCTTCTCAACTATCAAGTCCAACTACTGTAGCTTCTGGAGGTAGGAGATATCGTACAAACTGTCTATTTCGCCCCATACCTTGAATATACATCAATTCTTCGTCTTGATGAATTCAAAAATCACGCTTAAGTATCTCTATGTTATCTCGATGCACTTTAGTCATTGCGTGAGTTGAGTTTATTGTTACCGATATATCATACTCACAAGACTCTTTTCTTACTATATCATAACTGTAAGATCTCTGCATATATCTATCTGATTTATTTCATGATACTGAAGTGTATACAGGATATCAGAAATCTTTTGAAACAGTAAAATCAATAGCTCCATCAAGCCCAAGTTCTTTACTAAGATTTTGACCATCATCATCAAAAAACCATACTATAATCTCTCTGTTTTGTATTTCTTGGGATAAAAACTGTATGTATTCAGCATACTTCCCTTGTTGCTTCAATGCTTCAAAAAATACTGGTACAAAATCAAAAAGTATTTGTTTTGGAGTACCGAGTGTCCCCGTATGATATACCTTTGACTCAACCAAAAGCGACATAAGTTCTGAAAAATTACTACGACTTATGTCACGCTTGAGTTCATCAAAGTATACTGGTCACGAGATATCAAGAAGTCGAAGTAGAGAGTTTTGATTAAAAAATATCACCCCATCTATATCAAGTCCAGCCTGTCAAACAAAAAACTTTATCGCTTCTGCTGAATCTTTTGTATTAATAAAATAATTCGAATCTCGAAGTCAAAAATACTCCGTAAGTTCATTAATTCCTTTTGGAGCAAGTCGTCTCTCATACTCTGAAAGTTTTAGATCCCACTCTATCGCATATACATCTTTTTTTTGAAATATATCAAGTTTCCCACGAAACATACTTGCGATTGCCATACTTCCCATAAATCATCAAGTAGGACGTATTTCATCAGCATTTTGAAATACGATAAGGTATTGCTTACGCTCGTCTTTTCCAAGAAGTGAGAGAAGTGTAGTATAGTGCGATTCAAGTATATCTATATTATCTTTAAGGAGATTGAGTTGAGAAATAAGTGTGTTTTTTTGCTCTAGAAGGGAGGTGCTTGGAAGCCAATCTATTGATTGATACGAATATATAGCCTTTTCAAGACCTTGTGATATAAGAGTGATATTTGGTCTGAGGCGTTCTAAGACATGCACCCAGTATATCTCTGTTGGATTTCTACTACGCGTAAATGATTCGATCTGAGTCATGAGAGACATACTATGATCAAGCGTATAACTTAAATACCTTCCTCCCCCAATAACATTTGATACTGATACCATACGAGTATCACCCAGGAGTCGAAAAGGAGTAAAAAATATATCAGCTAAAAGAAAATCAAAACGAGCTTGATTTACCCCCTTACGTATCTCTTCAAAGCTATTTCCACCTTGTGATATATTTTGAAGTGTTGCATATCATCGATTGACGCGAGTCTCGATGGTATGTTTTGTAGCAAATAAAAGTAAAAATGCTCACGAAATACATATAAGAAGGAGTGATATATATCATCACAACGTAAGATGCGTAAAAAAAGTCTGTAATCTAAAAAACATCTCCTTAAAATATCTCCCTTGTGATTCTAGAAAAACCATAGAGGATCAGTATTGTTTTTTCAGAAAAGAAAGCTTGGGTCGTAGTGAGATATTACGTCGGAAAAGGGACATAATCTCTCATCTTTTTTCAAGTGCATCAAAATCTTTCATAGAGATTTTTTTTGACTCAACTTGAACTTGAGTTTTTTCTCTCAGTGAAATTGCTTTTTGCGGCAGGTCTTGTATGTTCTCACTTTTTTTCTGGGAAAATACTTTTTCTACCTCTACGCCAGATTGAAAACTACAATCAATATTATCAGGATATTTTTCTGAGCTTGAAATAATGTCACGAAGTTTTTTCAAGAAAATATTTTATTAAATATTGTGAAAATTGTATGGATTTTTAATAAAACGCAAGCTTTATACTACTAGGGCTGTAGTCTTTCTACAAGTCAAGTAGTTTATGTGGAAATATTTCTCAACTTATGATACTCTTTAACTAATATATAACTTATTTTAATATGGAGATACATACAATTTTTGAACATATTATTACATACTGTTACAATCAAAAGTATCCAGATATACATCTTAGTAGTGGGAGCTATCCCCTAATACGCAATAGAAGTGGGGATATAGAAACTCTCACAGAAATCACACTTACTTCTTGAGAAAACTTAGAGTTATCCCCTCTTCCATGAACTGATATAGAACATATCGCTCGTCATATACTCAGTCCTGACAAATATCTTGATTATGTTGATCATCTTGAGGTTGATAGCTCATATAATCTTGAATGAAATAAGAGGTATCGTGTAAATTGCTTCACAAATATACGATGAAAAGCTATAGCACTGAGGCAAATCCCTCATGAGATACCAACACTTGAGACTCTATGACTTGGTGAAACTGTACGTGAAATGTGTTCAAGACAGAAATGACTTATACTTATGACATGACCAACTGGAAGCTGAAAATCAGCGAACCTTGCAGCAATGATAGACTATATTAATACAAACTTTAAAAAACATATCATCAGTATAGAGGATCCTATAGAGTTTGTATATAGTGATAAAAAAAGTCTTATTCATCAACGTGAAGTTGGCATACATACAAAAAGTTTTTCTAAGGCTATGAAATCTTGTCTTCGTGAAGATCCTGATGTTATCTTTATAGGAGAGATGCGAGATCCTGAAACAATACGCACTGCTCTCACGCTTGCGGAGACCTGACATCTCGTATTTTCCACACTACATACTAATGATACCGTACAAACAATAGATCGTGTTGTTGATGTATTTCCAGAAGGGCAACAAGAACAAATACGTATGCAGCTCGCACTAAGTCTTGTATGAGTTATAGCTCAAAGACTTGTTGCAAGAAGTGATAAGGAGTGACGTATTCCAGCTCGAGAAATACTTCTCAATAATGATGCGGTAAAAAATCTTATTATATCCTGAAACACGCACCAACTCTACTCAGTAATAGAAATAGAGCAAAAACGATGAATGATACTTATGGATAATTACCTCATTGCACTCTATAAAAAAGGTATTATCTCAGAAGAGTCACTTAAAAGCTTTGCTCGCGATAAAGATAATCTTCGAAACTTATTATAATAATATTCAACTATGATAGATTTAAATTTTTTATGAAATTGTAAATACTTTGAAAAAATAGAGATTGATGTTGATCAATTACTCTTTGATGAATGAGAGCATGATGAAAATCTTTATATCATATATGATGGGGAGCTTATTGTAGAAAAACGTGTAAAGCAATGAGATACTTTCAAAATACTTTCATACATACGTACCTGAAATATAGTCTGAGAATGATGACTGACTCGTAATCAAAAAAAAGAAGTGCGAATCAAAGCAGCACGAAAAACAGTACTTCTTAAGATACTATGAAGAAAGTTTGTAGACTTTGTTCGCGAATTTCCTGAAGAATCTTATGAACTCCTTATCCATATCATTGCACACTCTAATGATAGACTCCTTAAGGCAAATAGTGAAACAACCGCAAACTACGAGATAACACAAGCGGTAGCTCATATAAAAAACTTTGATACAAAAAGTATTGAGCAACTTCTTGAAACTATTCAAGTAATTCTTGATTCACAAAGTATTATATATCTCGAAAAAAACAGTATCATGACAGGTTATTACAAAATAAAATACTCACATGGAATAAAAGGGCTTCTTTGAGAAGATCTCATACTCTCATTTTGAGATGAGTGATTTACGATTCAAGCATTTCAAAAACAAAAAAGTACACTTATGCAGTCCAAAATCACCTCAGCTCCCCTTAAACACTGATGAAAATTACGATGATACCTTCTTGTATCACGAAGTAGTAAGCAATACAATGAAAATGAGCAAAAACTTCTTGAAAATGCTGCTGTAAGTTTTGCCTGAGTCATAGGACATAAAGAGATTCTTGAGATAGAAAAAAATAAAAAACATATAAAAAACATATAAAAGTTTGCAATTCTAAAAATATAGTCATAATGTTCATTGAGAACTGAGTTTCATTAAGCTATGTGGTACATTTTTCATCAATTGTTTCTTTCAACTGGTAAAATTGTAAAACTGTGCAATGCTCATCTCGTTTTACTTTTTTACCATAAAACTATTATGGAAACAAAAAAACTTTTTGTAGGAAGCCTTTCATGGAATCTTACATGGCAAGATCTTAAGGAAGCTTTTGGTCAACACGGTGAAGTGGTTTACACTAAGGTTATCACTGATAGAGAAACGAATAGATCTAAAGGTTTTGGATTTGTTGAATTCGCTACAGTTGAAGACGCAGCTGCTGCAAAAGAAGCTATGGATGGTTCTGAACTTGACGGAAGAGCTATCAAGGTTGACTTCGCAGAAGAAAAACCACAAATGTAATTAAAAAATCATTTTAGAAAAACTCCTCACAATTTGTGAGGAGTTTTTTATGCTACCTGTAATCATGAAAGAAAGTTTTTTCGATGATTTGGAACTTCTTCTTTTTAAAGAGTTCAAAGTTTGCATCATCCATCTCAAGAGTGTAATCCAACTTTGTAGCCTGCTTATGATAAAATGGAAAAAAGTTATATAGTGGTGAATACTTTACATAAAACTCTATATTTTTAATTTTTATCCCAAAAACTCTTACATAATACTCTCTGAGAAATTGAGAAAGTGAGGTTTCAAATATCCCTCATGTTTTTTTAAGGATAGAAATAAAGTTTGTAGTTTCTACAAAGTTTGTCTTTACGCGAATAAGATTTACATTATGTTCTTGTTCCTTGATACAGAGAATATTATTTTTGAGTACTTGAAATCGTGAAGTATCTTGATCAATCAAAAGATAATACGGTATCTTCAGGATATCAGTATTATATATTTTTTTGATAAACGTACTTCTATATCCTCCATATCTCGCTCCCCATTCGATAAATCCTATTTTTTTCAACTTTCTATCATACTTATACTCTAGATGTATCACGCCTCTATAATCTATCTCAGCAAGCTTTTTTCTGAGTTCTTCAAGAAAGTTTAACTCTATCTTATTGAGTTGAGAGAAGTCGAGATGATACGCAAGTGGGAGTATGAAGTTAAAGTGCTTCTCAAGCTCTTCTCCGTATTTTTCCAAAAACTCCTTGGAAAACTTTTTCTTATCAGAAAGCTCTATCATCGCTACTTCTCGAGCATAATTGAGAAGATACATCTTCCCTTCTGAGACAAAAAAATCCATCGAGTATAACTCTCCACCTATATATTCCTCTATGAGATATTCATATCATCTTGATATTTTCCCTTTTATAAGTTCAAACTCTTCTTCAGACTGCACTTTAAATGCTGATCTCGAAGCACTTGCATTAGTCGGTTTTACGATAAACTGCGCACCAAGCTGCTCTGCCAGCATAGCGTAGTCAGAGTGCACTACATCTCTATAGCTCATCTTGACATACTCTTTGCGAGAGATATCTCAGAGGAACTTTTGCATTTTATCTTTTTCTTTAAATACCTTAGCATCTATCTTCGTTCCGAAACTATGATTATATACCTTGATAGCATGACGAGAGTTATCATCTCACGTAAAGTGAGGAATTATCTTATACTCTAGATGTTTTTGAAATATATATTTTATCTTCCGAGTCAAGTCATTTCCATCACTCACAAAGACTACTTCTAGCTTAGTTGGTATCTTCTTTACCGTGATATCCCTTTTACCAATATAAAGGATACATACTTTTGTATATGGTAGATTACTATATTGCAGTATCTTATCTGCTGAAATACTTGCACTCATCACCAGTAAACATGATTTCGTTTTTTTCATTTCCCAAGTTAGTGAATTACAACTTGGGAATTGTATGTTTTTTTAGGGAAATGCAAGAGATGGCAAATAAATTTTTGGTACAAAAAATAGTTGAAAGATAAAAAAATAGTCGGGAATATAAAAGTGTATCTATGTTAGTATTTGATGTAATTCAAAAATAACTTTTTCTCTATCTCAACTTCAATTTGTAGATAATCTTAAATACGGAATATTATACTTTTCTAAAATACTATTTTTCTTTTTATCTCTTTCAATTTGTTCTAAATTATTTTCATGAAAAGCAACTCAGTCAACTTCAATTACTAGTATAGGAGTTTTTCAAAACTTTTCAAAAATAAGAAAATCAACTCTTGAGTTATTATTTAAAAATTTTATCTCAATATCACTTAATTTACTTGTATCATTTATTAGATGTTTCAAATGATATTCTCTTGTATAAGTTAAATGAGAAAAATCTTTATGACTTTCCAAAATTTCTTTAATTAATGCATTTCCAATATTTTCAGAATTATGCTTAGAAACCTTCTCTATACTATCTATATTAATAGATATTTTATTAGAATAATTTTTATACAAAAGATCAAATACTCAAACTATTTCACTCTTTTTAATATTTTCATCTAATGAACTATATTCAACATATTTAACGAAGTCTTTAATCTCTCTTCATTTTTTAAAGAATAATTCATGATCAGTTACAACTATAAATTTATTTTTAGCTCTAGAAATTGTAACATTTATAAGATTTGCTTGATCTGCAAATTTAAGAGTAATATTTCAATCCCTTGAATTATCTAACACTGTGGAAAAAATAATAATATCTTTTTCTCTTCATTGAAATTTATGAACAGTATCAATATCTATAGTTTCTCAAATTATGCTATTTAGTTTTTCTACTTGCTTTCTAAAAGGAGTTATAATTCATATGTCATCTTTTTCAGTAAAATTTTCTTTATTACTCAATAAAATATCCTGAATAATATCAATTTCTCTTTGATTATATTTTCATGTACTGTCTCAATGAGTTATACTTCTCATATGATTTCATTCTGCACTACGATAAATAACAAGCGGATTTGTATTCTCTCACTCAGATGTATAAATAATAAGTTCTCAATTATAATATTTTTGATTGCAAAAATTAATTATTTTGGGATGACATCTATAATGTTCTTTTAAGAGTGTGACTGGGATTTTATCTTTATAAATACTTAAAACAGATGATAAAATATTATGCTTATAATAATCAAAGTCCTCATCAATATCTGCACTAACCTTTTCTCAATTAGTAATATGTGTTAATTGTTTTCTGTCTCACACAATTATAACATTTTTACAGCATGAAAGAATAAGGATACCTGTAATAAGATCAACTTGAGAAGATTCATCAACTATTACATAATCTAATAAAGATCACTTCGGTATAGAGTTTAATAAAGCATAGGTTGAACTTAAAATTACAGGAAATCTTTCTGCAAAACCTGAAGATGAATTAAAAATATCTTTTGAAGAAAAAGTTACTCACTTAAATTTTTTAAATTTTGAATTAAGTTTGTTTTCAAAAGATATTTTAGAAAACTTAATGTATTCAGAGACTAAATTCTCATACTTATTATCTTGAAGTTTTTTATCTAATTCATATATTAAATCCATTAATTCTCATATTTTTAATTCATAAAATTTTCTTTGATACGATAATATCAAATTAATCTCACTTGTATCTAATTTTTTAAATTCAGTAAATCAAAACTTTATAAAAAGTTCTATCTTATACAACCATCATTTATTTTTTCATTCTTTAGATTTTTCAGAATTTAAAACAAGAAAATTCATTATTTTCTCAGAATTTTTAGACAATAATGGTAATCTGAATATTTCTTTAATTTCTTGTTTTTGAAAATAATTTTCAAAATGTTCTTGTTCTAAAACATAATCTGATAATTCTAGTTTTAACTTCTGTTTTTCATTATCAACATTCATTAAATCAGAAATTTCTTCTAATTTTGAAGTATAATTTCAAGCTTTATCAACTTTAAATTCTTTTAGTTCAGGAATATTAGAAAAAAATGTATTTTTATTCCCTTTATTTCCTAACATTGCAACAAAAAAATCATATCATTCTTTTTCTAATTTTTCTCTTACGTTTGCTATTGCAGAATTATTATTTGAAACTACAGCAATAGTTTTATCTTGCATTATGGCAAGATTTGCAATAATATTCAAAATCGTCTGAGTTTTTCAAGCTCAAGGAGGTCATTCAATAACAGATATACTGGAATCAAAAACACTTTCAAGAGCTTTCTTTTGACTAAGATTAAAATTGAAAGGATAAATTAATTGTTTCGTTTTAAAGCACCTAGTTTTAGCTGTAATTTTTTTGAAAAGAAAATCTCACAATACACTATCTGGTAATATATTCTCTAATTTTTCATATTCTCTTTTTAAATGCTTTGTTACTTCATTATTTTCAATATTATTTAAAACTAACTTTAAATAATCTATCACAGATGATACTTTCTCATTTTTAATTAAATTCTCAATAACTTTGATTTTATTACTAGTAATTACTCAACCTTCTTTTAAAAATACTCTATAATATTTATCTCAGAAATATAAAACCTCTTTAATATTGAATAATAGTGTTTTTTCAAGATAAAATAAATTACTATTTATATCTATATTTTTTGGATCTTTCAAAATAGTTATAGAGTTAGATTTATATGAATAAACTTTATCTCAATTACTAAACCTAATATTTATCTTATTTCAAGCAAACTGAAAATATGAAATATTTTCTAATACTTCATTGTTTTCATTAATAATTAAATGTTTTTTGTTATTGTAGAAAACTTTGCTCATTATTACTTTAAAAAGATACTCTAATAATACGAGTATAGGTAAGTTATATAAAAAAACAAAATAATACACCCTCATTATCTTTTGCTTTTCCCTCGACTATTGTCATAATGTAGCCCATAATACTACTTATCAAGACTTATGCTATTTCGTGAACTCCCACTTCTGCCTCATATCCAAACCGCCCTTGAGAAAAAATGATACAGCGAGGCGACTCCTATCCAAGAGCAAGCTATTCCTCATATACTAGATGGGAAAGATGTACTCGGAGCAGCGCAAACTGGTACAGGAAAGACTGCAGCATTTGCGATACCAACATTGCAACTTCTCTACAGAGAGTGAGAACTTTCAAACGTTGGACGAACTATTCGCTCACTTATCCTCACTCCAACACGCGAACTCGCAATACAGATAGAAGAAAATATTAGAGAGTACGGAAATGGAATGTGACTTCGACACGCTGTTATATTTGGTGGAGTATCTCAAGTGACTCAGGTGCAAAAACTGAAAAAATGAATCGATATCCTCGTTGCAACTCCTGGAAGACTTCTTGATCTGATGAATCAAGGGTATATAGAGCTCGGTCATGTAGAGATATTTACGCTTGATGAAGCAGATCGTATGCTTCATATGGGGTTTATAAATGATGTAAGAAAAGTCATTGCGAAACTTCCAGCTCATCGTCAAAATCTCTTCTTCTCCGCGACGATGCCAAAAGAGATTCTTCACCTTGCTGAATCAATTCTTCGTAATCCGGTAAAGATAGAAGTCACTCCAGTTTCATCTACCGCTGACAAAGTAACTCAATGAGTATTTTTTGTAAAAAAACCTGACAAAAAACTTCTTCTCCAGCATATACTTCGTAATCAAAAAATGACTTCGATACTCGTTTTTACACGCACAAAACATGGAGCTGATAAGGTAGTGAAAGACTTAGAGGCTGCGTGAATCTGAGCTAAGGCAATTCATGGAAATAAATCACAAAACAATCGCCAAAAAGCACTCAGTGACTTCAAGTCTTGAACTATCCGAGTACTCGTTGCAACTGATATCGCTGCAAGAGGGATAGATATCGATGAACTGATGTTTGTTATCAACTACGACCTCCCAAACGAGCCAGAGAGCTACGTACACCGTATAGGACGTACGGGGAGAGCAGGGCGTGATGGAGTGGCACTTTCCTTTTGTGACCAAGAAGAGTTTGAATATCTGCTTGATATCGAGAAGCTTATCGGCACAAAGATACGTCGCATGGAGGACCATCCATATGCCATAGCTATTACTGCTCCTATTTCAAAAACTCAGAAAAAAGCACTGAACGCAGAAAAAGAAAAACGCAGACAAGAGCATTATGCTAAAAAACGAGAGACTGGTGGAATGAGAAGACGTTAAAGTTTAAAGCTATCAAAATTCAGATAAATCATTAATTAAATTCCTGCCTTATATCAAGAAGAGAATTTTTTAATAAAACAAGTGTATCAAGTCAACCAAATACCCTATACACATTTTTCCTATTTACTAAAAGTGGGGATATATTTGCTAAATCTCCAAGCTCATGTCGCTCATACTCATAATCAAGATTACTTGTAATTTCTGTGATTTTATATTTTTGATAGTCTAAGTACTGTGTTTTTTGAAAGAAAAAACTTCAACGCAAAACTCCGCTGTTTACAACATAAATTGCGTGCTCATAGCTGACTTGTCAGAGACTTTGAAGGATATTTAAAATATATTCATCTTGCTCTTGCTGAGAAAGATTCTGTAGATCTTCTCGGATTTGTTCCTCATCTATAAGAGAAAATGCTTGTCATAATAAATATTCTTCATCTTGTCGCTCTATATATACCAAGAAAGTATGGTCTTGAGGCGTAAAAGAAATCTGAGTATATGAAATTCCATATACGAGAAAAAATAGTGCTCCTATACTGCCTCCGAGTATTTTCCATTTTTTAGGTACATGCATCCATGTGTAATATCCACTCAGTACAAGAAATACTCAAACAACTCAAGTTACAGTTAATATAGAGAGAAAAAAGTTTCCACTTTGTATTCAAAATAGCTGAATAAGTTGAGTGAGGAGAAAGAAAACAAAAAAGAAAAAGAGTATAGCTCATAAGAGCAATACGCGCCTTACTTGTTTTCACATAATTTCAAAAAATTAAGAAATAACTGAAATAGTATATTGAAACAGGTGAAATATAAAAAGAAAAATGGATAATACCTGAAACTATAAACTTAAAAAATAGTCAAATATCCTTTCTATCACTTCCCTTCTTAATTTGTGAGAACGCTGTATAGGAGGGATGGTATCATCTCTTCATGAACTTACTTCGATTATTTTTTGTCACCTAAATATTACTGAAATAGATGATGTATCTCAATCATGGTACTCAAAGGAGAAAAGTGCATCTTGTCCTCTCAAGATACGTGTTTGTTCAAGGATAGAAAGAAATTTTTGATATCTCATTACCTGATCTTCTAGTATACATTTCCTTATAAGTTCTTTCAATTCCCTTTCCTGTCACACAAGTATTACTCATGCAGACCAAATCCAATTTCCAAGCTTTCAAGTTTGTATTTTTTCCTTTATAGCATCTCTCATAACTTTCGGAAGCTTAAGGGAGCTTTCTGTAGTATTGCGGATATAAGGCTTCATATCATATACCTCAAGAGCCCTTCCGAGTCTCGCCTCTTGTTTCTGATAGTAGAGTTGTCCTCTCGTATCTATATCTATTTGCCTTCAGAGATTCTCTACTTTCCAACGAGTATTATTTGAATGTTCAGCGATAAATTTCATATCCTCCTCTCTATAAGGGATATCCTCTCATCTTTGAAGCGCTTTCAGTATGCGGTGGATAACAATATCAACATATCTACGTATTGGGGAAGTAAAGTGAGTATAGTTTGATACTTGTAAACCATGATGAAAAGCTGGTTTATGATAGTAAAAGCTCGCTTCTCACACACTATCATGTCGTTTAAATAGCTGAGGAAGTGATGCATCTGAGGCTACCACATTTCCTACCGTAGTATTTCCAAGAACCATAAGTGATTCGATGATGTCATGTGATATGCTTGCTCCTTGGGACGGATGATACATTCACGGAGTTTTATCTCATATACTCAATCTTCTATTATCATCATTGAAGTGGAGTATTCCTCAAGAAAGAAGTCGTCTTGCTCTCAGCTTATCTGAAACTTCTTTAAGAAGCTGAAGTGTTTGAAAGTGCTCTGAATCAGGATTTGAAAAATCCTCTCAGAAACTTTCATAATCATATCGTCTCAGATTAGTAAATCGCGATTCAAATAGTCTCGTATTTCATATCTGTCACTGATTATCTATATCTATCTGAAGTGAGTAAGTAAGCTTTTTGCCTCAATATATATCAAGTGAAAGTGGTCCATTTGAAAGCTCCGGAGGTATCATATCAAGAATATGATCTTTTCTATAGATACTTGTGGTACGATGAAGTGCTTCTAAGTCCAAGGGTGAGTAGAGAGGTATTGCTTCACTTACATCTGAGATATGTATCCAGACACAGTATCATCAATCACGAGCTCGTTCTACCCAAATTGCGTCATCAAGATCAAGAGAGTTTATCCCATCTATAGTAATAGCCTCAACCTCCTCTCTTGAAATTGCCTGATCATCTATTCAAGTTCTTAGTATGCGTTGTACTTGGTTACGTGTGTAAGGACTATATTCTGTACGTATATAGCTTTGCTGAAATGCCTCAGGAGATACATGATTTGTTAGGCGTGATTTCATTATTTTCTTCTCAGTATATACAATGCTTGTTCTGCTGTAAGGATATCCACTCATCGTATAAACTCTCTCATCTCTCAGATAATTCGCTCAAGCATCCTATTATAATAATAAATACTTGTTATGAGCTCAGAGTTATCTATCCCATAGGCTATTGATTCAAGTTCATCCATTTCCTCTAATAAACAAATAATCTCTCTACGACATTCATCTATAATATCTTCACAAGAACAATCTAATTCTCAGTGAGTCTCAAGTCTTTCAAAAATGATTTTTCTACGTAATTCAAAATCCACGATTTTATTTATTAAGATTATTACTTGACTTTATATTTAAATATACTTTAATGTCAAATAAAAAACATTGTCCTATGTAAGAAACAATGTTTTAAAAATCTTATAATAACAAAATGGTGGAGCTAGTGAGATTCGAACTCACGTCCTGAGAGGCACAAAGCATACTTCTACTATCATAGTCTTTTTTGAGATACTCAGAAGTGACAAGAAAAAAGACAAAATACTTCCGGAAAACTCTGTATTATACGAGATGATGAGCACAAAGTTTTAGAAACTCAAAATCACGGTTTTACTTTAGATAATCTTTATACTACGCGAAAACTTACGGTATAAAAATGGTGTGGCAAGCAATTGCACTCATCCTACTTGAGGAGGCCACTCGAAGTCCTAATATGTAAGGGTTCGATTATGCGAGAGTAGCGGCAGGAGTTCTAAGACCAGCTTTAAAGTTAGCCAAGAATCCACCTTCTCTT
>JAIUMN010000003.1 GCA_022565555.1 Candidatus Altimarinota bacterium | reverse complement strand
TAGTATGAACTCATGTAAGGCGTTTCGATATTCATCATATGCATTTAGAAAATGATGCCTGAAAACTTACGCATGCTGGTGGAAAAACATTATGTGATTACAATCGTGCTGGAAGTCCACTTATGGAAATAGTAACCGAGCCAGTATTTCATGAAACCGATGAGGTTATGGAGTTTTTGAAGGAGCTTCAGAAGATAATGCGTGCTGCTTGAGTGAGTGATGCTGATATGGAAAAAGGGCAACTTCGCTGTGATGTTAATATTTCACTTCGTCCTAAATGAGATACGAAATTATACAACAGAGTTGAGATGAAGAATCTGAACTCATTTTCAGCAATAGGAAGAGCAATAGAAACTGAGGCAAAAAGACAAGAAAAACTTCTTTCCAAGTGAGAAGAGATAGTTCAAGAAACCCGTGGCTGGGATGATACTACCGGCATGAGTACTTCTCAACGAAGTAAGGAAGACGCTATGGATTATAGATATTTTCCAGAACCAGATATACTTCCTATTGTTCTTGATGAAGAGTTTCTTATAGATTGTCGAGCACAAGTAGTTGAGCTCCCAATAAAAAAGCGCATGAGGTACCTTAGTGAATATAAGCTTTCAGAAGATGATGCTCGTATCCTTACAGCTGATTATCCTCTCGCTTTATATTTTGAGCAACTTGTAGAGCTTAGTTGAGATGCAAAAAAATCTTGTAGCTATATCACATCTGTACTTCTTGCACTTCTTTCAGAGAGTGAGGATATAAAAAATATACATATGCTCCGCTTTAATATAAAAGAGCTTGCAAGAGTAATAGAACTTGTAAATACAGATGAACTTTCTTCAACAAACGCAAAACAAGTTATAGAAGAACTTTTTCGAAATGGGGGAGAGGCTGATATTATTGTTGATGAAAATAATCTTCGTCAAAAAAATGATCTCTGACTTCTTGAGTCAATCGTAGATGAGGTTCTTACAGCAAATAAAACTCAAGTAGAAGAATATCAGTGAGGAAAAGAAAATCTTTTTGGGTATTTTGTTGGACAGTGTATGAAGGCCTCAAAAGGACAAGGAAATCCTAAAACATTCACTGAAATATTGAAGAAAAAGTTATAAATTTCAATATAATTTATATAAAAGTACAGAGGTGTCTCTGTACTTTTTTTGCTTCCATATTTGCAGGAGATTTTTTTTTATGGTAGCATACTTGAGATAGTATTTTACACACTTGACATGAAATCATATTTTTCATCACTTACAACGTTATTTTCTCGTAATAACTTCCGGTATTTCTGTATACTAGGTATTGTATTTCTCATAAGCTGAGATATTACATATGCAAACGAAACTTGAATTTCTCAAGAAGGTGCTGATAGACTTGTAAATGCACTCAATGGTTTTATTGCAGCCGCTGCAACACTTCTCGGACTTATAACAGCATTCATCACTCTTTTTACCTATCCTTGATGGACAAATGGAACTCTTTTTGGACTCACTGACTATCTTCGAGATATCTGGGTACTTGTTTCCAACGTCGTTTATTTTATATTTGCTTTCATTCTCGTGACGATTGCATTTATGAATATCATAGGAAAATGAGAGGGAAATTGGGAACTTAAGCAAGCACTCCCTCGTTTTATCGTTTGAGTTCTGATAGTTCCTTTCACGTGGTTTCTGGTTCAATTTATACTTTCTATAGCGGCGGTTCTTACGGTCGCAGTACTTTCACTTCCTTATGATGTATTTCGGGATAAGCTGCAAGATGATACAAGTGATAGTGAACTTCTTAATCAAGAAATATGTGTAGACCTCATTATTAATCTTCAAAGTTGAGAGACTGCAGTTCAAGGGGTATCTCTGAGTGGTGATAATAATAATTGACTTTCTGAAGCTATACAATGTAGAGATGAAGGATCTATGGTATCAATAATGGATATTGTTACATGAGAGGCTGGATGACAAGGAGTAAAAAATAGTATGTTTTGAATCATATCAGTATATACCTATGGTATACTTCGTGTTCAAGAGCTGTCAACTATAAAAGTCTGAGATATACGTTTTTATCAAGAAATGATTGATCTCATACTGAAGATATTTTTTGATTTATTATTTATTGTAGTATATCTTCTCTTGATGGTAGCACTCCTGCTTGCACTTTTTACCCGCTGAATAAAACTCTGGATATTTATTATGCTTTCTCCTATTTTTGGACTTATGTACTTCTTTGGAAAGTCTAAAGAGTGATTTTGAGAATCATGAAAAAACTATAACGTGAAAGAATTTATATCTCTTGCTATGATACCAGTATATGTATCAGCAGCTCTTGCATTTTGATTTATATTCATCCTTGTTGCTACTGAGTGACTCAAGGAACATGTCTCAGACGGAAGTACCCTTGATACTCTTGATCTCTGAGGGCTTAAGTTAGAAGTAACATGATCATATGGTGATGGAGATCTTAATCTCTGAGTTATAGGAAAGCTTATCGTACAGATATTTTGAGTAGCGATACTTTGGATAGCTGTAATGGTTGCCCTCAGAAGTTCTGAAGCAACAAAAGCTATCGTAGAACCAATCTACCAATTCTGACAATCCATGTGAAAACTCGCCGCCGCCGCACCAACTTATGCACCTATTATACCTGCATGAAATGGGGAACGTTTAAGTGTTGCAGGTTTATGAACCTTCGGACAATCTATGGAAAGCACTGTAGCAGCTAATGCTAGATGAACCTGATCTCGTTTATGAACAACATTTTGAGAAGCATTCTCATGATGATCTAATCCAGCTTCTAGATTAAATGCTGAAACCGCACCTCATCGTGAAGCAGTTACAAATTGAGATAGGACTGCAATTGATAGGACGCTTTCTGCTATGGCGGCAAGTACAAATAGAGAAACAATTGCTGATAGGCAATTTAGAGAAAGATTTATAGAAGACTTAGATAATATTTTAAGAAGGGAGGATTGAACTGAAATATTAACTGCAGATCAAAGAAGATTACTTGTTGGTCAAAATGATCCTGATAGATTTTCTGAATTATTGGCTAGAGAATTGCAAAATGCACAACTAGATACTCATCTAAGACAATCATCACGTGAAAGATTACAACAGTTCCTTTGATGATGAAGTTTATCAAGTATAAGTTCATCGCAAATAGCGAATAGCTTTAGTATTGATCAAACAACGTCGCAAACTCCCCCAGCTCAATGACCTACGAATCAGACTACTAATATAAATGTAACTACAAGCACCATTTCTTTACCTGCTGACTGAAGTAACGCGGCTCGAGATATAGGAATTCCAACAACAGGATGATTTAATAATAATGACGATAAAATGAGATTACGTGCAGCATTCAGTGATAGAGATAGTTTTATCAGAGCTATTACACCACATATTTCATCAGAATCAAGACGAGATGAATTAGCTGATAGTATTTTCTAAACATAGTAAATAACATAATCCCTCTTCGAGAGGGATTATGTTATTATATATCCTGAAGAATAGTTTCAAGCTCACAAATCTGCACCCCATTCTCGAAAAACTTGCGCATAGCAAGTTTTTCTTTTTTTCAACGTGAGACAATGAAAATTTTGTAATTTCAGTATTTATTACTATAATGTTTAAGATATTTTCAAAAAATTATTCTATGAAAAAACGTTACACAGCACAAGAGTTATCTAGAGAACTCAGTCAACATATTGATAAAGAAGCAGAAAATCTGAGAAAATCATTAAGAAAAAAATACCAAGCTAAAAGTGAAGTATATGTATAAAGTTGAGTTTGAAGAAGGCGTATATGATTATCTTACAGCGTATTTTACTAGTTTTTGCAGATATTATGAATCTCTTTATGAAGATAGTTGATTGTGGAATGAGGATATGATCATTGATGGATATGTACGTGAAGCAAATCTGAGAAAAGATGATATTATATTTTCGTTAGAAAAATACTTATCTCAGGATATAATATTATGAAGGCGTACAGACAGTGAATCAATATATAGATGGCGAACAAAATATATTTTTATTACATGGATACAAGAATGAAATATGAGAATTGTGAAGCACATTGAGATACGTTAATCTATATGAGTAATACATTCATCCAGTTCACAAATCTGCACCCCGTTCTCGAAAAACTTGCGCATTGCAAGTTTTTCTTTGTTTTCTACGAGTACATACCTATGTGTGAGTTCTGGAACTTTTGAAAGCTTGCGTGCAAGCCTCCTGATTTCTTGTTTTTCTTGTGAGTGACTTACGATTATTCATACTTGTTCATCTCATTTTGTAGCATATATATCAAATATAAATGTTCCAAATTTTCAAGCATTGATATTGTAGTCTTTAGATATATATTCACAAGCTAGTAGGTTCGTATAGTGATGTGTGGTATAGTCTGATACTGCACTACGAATACCTGTATCTCAAAACTGATAGAATGTTTGGGTTTGAATAGAAGACTTTTTTTTGATATCATATACTTCTTGCTTTATGAGTATACGTGTTGTAAGAGCTATATTAATGTACTCTATGAGTGTTATAAGGGAAATATTTATACTATGATCTTGAAGGAGTCTATGAAGTTCTCTGAGGGAAAGTGGGTGAGTATATGATGCAAGAAACGCCAGCATCTTACGGAAGTTATCTTGATTTTTTATATGATAGGGGAGAGAGACTTCTTTTTCTATGATGTCACTCGTAATTGCCCCAAGAATAACTTTTTTGTAAGAGTTATCAGGTATAATTCGTACATGAGGAAGTCATCAGTATATTATATCATCTTTCTGTTTGTTATAAAAGTTTAGAGGAAATAATTCTATCTCTTGTACTCAATCTATTTTTATGTTATTTCCTATTATTATGATTTTAAAGTTTTTCGACTTATAGAGATCAAGTATGAAGGTTTTTATACCTTGTATGATATTACAATCTTCTAAAATGATAATTTTTATATTTCCTTGCGTTCGTATTTTATAATCCATAAGAAACATGAGATCCTTATGAGTTTTGATATTTCAAAATATATCTAAATATGGATTAAAATAGAAAAAATCACTTTCACTTTTTGTTTTTTTTATTATCTCTCGTGTAAGCTCTGTTTTTCCAGTATACTTAAGTCAACAAAGTATAAGTATTTTTTTGTTATTCAGTATTTCTACTGCTTGTTTTAAGACTTTACTATACCCTCGAAATGATTTGGAATCAAGAAGATATCTTGTCTGCATTTCTAGGAGTTTTTCAAGCATAATATATATTAAAGTTTATTTTTTATTAATGTAAATATTTCTCTGAAAAAGTCAAATAATATATTTTTATTTTTATGAAATATAACAAATACATATAAATTATCTATATTTATATGTATTTGTTTTCCTTTTTCATCTTTCTTATGAATACACTTGTGTTACAATAATTCTTGGCTATACTAAGCCTATATTATATATTAAAAATCGGGATATGTTGGTAGTACAGAAGTATGTTGCAAATTTATTAAGTGCAGCGTTTTGAGAGGAGCAGGATATTGAGATGATTCATCTACAAGTTCCCCCAAAAAAAGAACATTGAGATTTATGTTTTGCTTTATTTGAGTTTATGAAACAATATAAACTTCCTCCTCATGAACTCGGCAATAAAGTACTCTCTCAATTTAGTAGTTCGTGAGATACAAGCCTTATTGATTCACTTACTCTCACGTGACCATATATAAATATCAAGCTTCAAAAAACGTATTACAATCAAGTATTTAAAACGTATTTTAAGGAAAAAAAATACTACCTGAGATCAAAGAGTAAAAAAGAAGTAATAATAGTCGATTACATAGGTGCAAATGTTTGAAAACCTCTCCATATCTGACATATGTGTACCCCACTGCAAGGACAAGTTTGTATCAATCTCATGAGAAAACTCTGACATAAAGTTATAGGGGATAGTCATATTTGAGATTGGGGTATTATATTTTGAAAGTTGATAGTAGCATATGAGAGATATGGAAGTGAAACTAAACTTCAAGCAGATGCTGTTGATCATTTATTTGATTTATATGTACGTATATCTTCCGATTCTGAAAAAGAAGAAGATTTAGAAGTGCAATTTAGAGAAGCTTTCAAGAAGCTCTCAGAAGGTGATAGTAGGTATGTTGAACTTTGGAAAAAATTCACAACTTCTTCAATAGACACTATGAATATACTACTTTCACGTATATTTGTTATACCTGACTATAACATTTGAGAAAGTTTTTACGAATGACTTAATCTTCCAAAGCTTGAAGATTACCCAGATCTTAAGTATAACATGAAGGATATTGTTATAGAACTGATAGAAAAATGAATCGCGTCAAAGAACGAAGATAATTCTGTAGGAGTCGTATTTCCTGAAGAATCAAAGCTATCTTCTTGTATACTCCAAAAACGAGATGGAACGCATGGATATCTTGCAAGTGATCTTGCGTGTATTAAGTATCGCGCTATAAATTGGAATCCTAGCCGCATACTTTATTTTGTTGATGTGCGTCAACAGCTTCACTTTAAGCAAGCCTTCGAAATTGCAAAGAAGGCATGATGGGTGAATGATGAAACTCTTCTTCATCATGCCTTTAATGGATTCATATCTCTTAAAGATGGAGCTATGAGTACGAGAAAGTGACGTATAATTAAACTATGAGTACTTTTTGATGAAGCCTTAGAGAGAGCAAAAAGTATTATACGTGAAAAAAGAAATGATATTAGTGAAGAAGAAATGAATATACTTGCGGAAAAAGTATGAATCTGAGCAATTAAGTACGGGTATCTTAAAAAATCTCGTGAACTTGATAGTGTGTTTGATTGGGGTGAATTTATGACTTTTGATGGAAATAGTTGACCTTACATACAATATGCTTATGTACGAGCAAAAAAAATCCTTTCTCAGTCAAATATAGATATTAACACTATAATGGATATAAAAGATTTTATATTTTCCGAAGATATTGAAGTACAGCTTATTCAAAAACTTTTAGCATTTCCTGACACTATAGCGGATATAGAAATTCACTATAACTTTCATCAACTCTGTCTTTATACTTATGAACTTACAAAGCTATTTAGTACTTTCTATGCTGAGCTTTCCATTCTTAATGAGCAAAATGATATTATTCTATACTCAAGACTTTCAATTCTTCAATGTTTTACTGAGATCATAGAAGAATCATTTTCTATCCTTGGTATAGAACTTCCTTTAGAAATGTAATAAAATATATAAAATATGGAAGTAGACTATAACAATTACGCAGAAACCTTTGC
This sequence comes from Candidatus Altimarinota bacterium, assembly GCA_022565555.1. Taxonomy (GTDB): domain Bacteria; phylum Patescibacteriota; class Gracilibacteria; order BD1-5; family UBA6164; genus JAACSU01. The sequence continues at coordinate 39,636 of JAIUMN010000003.1, read as the reverse complement.
GCGCTCGCGTCAAAATATGAAGTGGCCTGAAATTTCTTATCTCTTAAGCTTTCTTGAGAAAGGTGAATGAGTGATTGATGTAGCATGTTGAAGTGGTAGGTTGATACAAGCATACAAGGAGCATTTTTGATTTTATCCTCACTATTATTATTGAATTGACGCTTCAGAGAAGCTTCTGAAAGAGGCAAGGGGAATATATCCATGATTTGATTTTTTTACTTGATCTATGGAGGACTCTCAGGTCTATGATTGATGCGATAAAGTATTTTTAGATGCAAAAAAAAGCATATTTTGTATAGCTGGACTTCATCATATTATGAGCTTAGAGGACAGACTACTTACTCTTTCTCACTGGTATAATTGTTTAAAACCTTGAGAAACTGTATGTATGACAAATTGGGCACTTGAAAGCCCAAGAAATAAAAATACTTATAAAAATGCATTGGTTCAAAATAGTGAAAATGAATTCTGATCCCATGATTTTTCTATCAAGATAGGGAAATATTATAGATGGTATCACAGTTTTACTCTTACTGAACTAGAATATCTTGCAAGCGAAGCAGGATTTCATATAATAGAGAATTGACTATTCTCTTGAGAGAAAAATTTTATCACCCTTTTAAGGCGTTAAATTATGAAGAGTTATGAAGAATATATACAAGAAATTGACCTGCAAGTACAGGATATTATAAAACGCGCTCAGGCATATATAACCAGCTTAGAACAAGACCAAATTTCTGAAGATATAGAACTTGCCTATGAGTTTGCAAAATCTGCCCATAAGGGGGTAGTCCGACTTTCTTGAGAGCCTTATATTGCTCATCCTGTTGCTGCAACAGAGATACTTCTTTCGCTCGCTCCAGATATAGCTACGATTCAAGCTTGTTTTCTTCATGATGTGATAGAAGATACTGACTACACTTTTGAAGATATAAAAGAAGCATTTTGAGAAGATGTGGCTGTACTCTGTGCTGGCATGGAAAAGCTTGAAAAAGTAAAATATAGATGAGAAGATAGGGCAATTGGGAGTCTACGTAAGATGTTTCTTGCAATGGCTGAAGATTTGAGAGTAGTTTTTATAAAGCTTTCTGATCGACTGCATAATATGCAAACACTTCACCACCACCCAAATGCTACCAAAAGAGAGAGAATAGCTCAAGAAACTTTAAATATTTATGCTCCAATTGCTTGAAGACTCTGACTTTATAAGTTTAAAAATGATCTTGAAGAAGAGTGTTTTAAGATACTCCATCCTGAGAGTTATGAAGATCTTCAACAGAAACTCAAAGAACTTGAATCAGCTCGAGATGAGTTTAAAAACTCTGCAATTGTTGAAATGCAAAAAACACTTCTTGCAATAGATATGCCGCATCGTGTGGATTTCCGTATCAAATCAAGTTATTCTATTTACAAAAAACTCTTGAAGAAATGACTTGATCATCCTTGAGATCTTTATGATATATATGGCGTAAGAATAATAGTAGGAAGTATTGCAGATTGTTATCGAGTACTAGGGGAGATACATAGTACGTGGCATACACTTCCATATCGTTTTAAGGATTATATTGCGCTTCCAAAACCAAATGGATATCAAAGTCTTCACACAACTATCATATGATTTCTTAAAAAATACCGTAAGCAACCAACAGAAATTCAGATACGTACGGAAGATATGCATACAAGAGCAGAGCTTTGAGTTGCAGCACATTTTGAGTATAAAGAAAAGTGAAGTAAGATAGCTGAAGAGATAAATTGGGTGAATGAACTAAAGGAGAGTTTAGAGTCTGTATGAAATAATGACTTAATGAGTTCGCTTCGCATAGATACCTTTAAAGATCGAATATTTGTATTTACTCCAAAGGGTGATCTTATTAATCTACCACAAGGTTCTACTCCTGTTGATTTTGCCTATCAGGTACACTCTGATCTTTGAAATCATATCTCTATTGCGAAAGTAAATGGAGTAGTTCATCCACTTGATAAAGATTTAAAAAACGGGGATATTATAGATATAGTTACAGATAAAAACAGAAAACCAAGTCCTTTTTGGCTCTCATTTGTAAAAACTATGCGAGCAAAATGAGCTATTAAATCTTATCTTCGTAGAGGAAATAAAGAAACTCATAGAGATCGTTGACGAGAAATACTCAATAAATATTTAGAAAAATCATGACTTCCAGTACTTGATAAAGATATGGTAGTTCTCAAAGTGCTTGATGATAGAGTTTTATGAACTGAAGATAGACTTCAAATACTTGAACAAATCGGAAACTTTAGTATCAATCCATCATCAGTACTCAGAAAGATACTGAGAGAAAAAAATATCATCACTCCCTCATCAAGGAAAAAGATTGATAAAAATCTAGTGTGAAATATAAGTGGCGACAAGAAAATTCAAGAAATAGTGATAGGTTGAGAAGAAGGTATTCCTTTTAAAAAATGTAAGATTTGTTCTAAGAAGTGACTTTCAGATCAGATAGTTGCCCATATAAACTCTCGATGACAATTTACAGTACATGCAAGAGATTGTCCAATTTTAAAAGGAGTCAATAAGGAACGCTTAATGAATGCATATGTAAAAGGAGATGAATCTATATCTATATTTCAACTATCACTCACGCTTAAAAATAAGGTATGAATGATGAAGATCGTGAGTGAAACACTTTATCAAATGGAGATAAATATCGATGAGATACATACAAAAAAAATATCTCCTACAGAGACAATTCTTACTGTCTGACTTGAGATACCTGATTACGACTATTTACTGGTTGATAGATTTGTAGAGCGACTAAAGTCACATCTTTGAGATTCGCTTGTTGATATACGAGTTACTCAAGTATGAGTATAAAATAAAAACTCTTGAAAGTATTTCAAGAGTTTTTATTTTATTATTTACGTATTCAGAGAGAAGCTATGAGCTCTTCATATTTTGCAGCACTTTTTGATTTAAGATATGTGAGCATTTTTCTTCTTTTTGCTACCATTTGAAGTATTCATCTTCTTGAGTGATTATCTTTTTTATGTGTTTCAAGATGGTTTTTAAGATTTTCGATTTCAGCAGTAAGAATTGCTATTTGAACTTCTGGAGAACCAGTATCACCTTTCTTTTGAGCAAATTTTTTAATGATTTCCTCTTTTTGTGCTTTTGTAACTGTCATATTGTATTTTTTAGAAAATAAAGTCTTAAAGCCAGAAAAATACACCAGCAAATAAGTGAAATAATTATAGTAAAAACATAGATTTTTGCAAATAAAAAGAAAAAATGTTAGTATAGGTATATTATTACAGGATTATCTATATCTATATCTCAATATGCTAGAAACAGCTTCAAATTTCGAACAAAATCAAGACTTATATAGAAATATACAAGAGGCCTTAAGTGATAGTCAGCTTACTCCGGAAGAAAGAGAAGATATACTATCGCGATATAACGAAGATAACAGAAGGATATCTCAGGAGACCTCAGAATCTTTTTCTCAACTACGTGCAGAAGTATTTGAGGACAAGAAAGATATATACTTAGAGTTGAGAGATATCTTTAATACAGATAGAAATGATATTAGAAAATTACAAACTTTAGCATGAGTTACAATAGATGGACTTATTGGTCCACAGACTTTTGCGTGACTATTACGGCTCTATGCAAGATTCCCATCACTCATTGATACTACGACATCTGTGCGTCAAGTTCTAGAGAGCTATGATGAAATCTTTAATACACTTTGAGAACAGTTTTCAAGTAAAGAAGATGGTGTAAGAAGAGATATACAGAGGAGAGTTCAAACATGAACTGATGGAATATTTTGACCAAATACGTTTCGTTCAATGATGCAAAACTGGGATGAGGTAAAAGAGTATTTTTCTCTTCAAGCTCAGTGAGAGTGACAATGAGAGATACTTGGGGTAGATTACTTGGAATCAGATATTCTCTCAGATTCTATTTGACATGATACTTGAGAGAGTGACGAACAAATAGCTCATGAAGTATGAGTTGAACAGGAAGAAGTTGATGAAATAGAAGAAGAAATACCTGAGGATAATACTATTGAAGTACAACAAGTAGCTGAAGGAGATACCTCTCCTCAGGATACTCCTACTCTTACAGAAGTTATGACAAATGAAGAGAAGATTGAGAGGTTTATAGAGCAAGCAAGAGGTATTCAGAGACCTCTTATACGATTGCTACAGATGTCAGTATGAACGTGAGTTGATGGAGCTTTTTGACCACTTACCGCCCAGGCAGTTATCGAGAGTTATCCTGATATAAATGATCTCTATGATATTTTTACTTTTCTGAATATATCTCCTGAAGGCGACGCCCCACTTTCTCGTGATGGCTCACCGGAGGTGTTTAGAAACCAATATAATCCCTTTATACAAGAGCTTGCAAGACAGTTTGGTATCCCAGTTGGACTTATCGATGCTATAGTAGGAAGAGAAACTGATTATGGAGCAAATCTTACTCATAGTTGAGGTTCAAAATGACTCATGCAACTTACAAATGTAATATTTGAAGACATGCGTCAACCTGGAAGGAGAGAACAGTTATTTCGTCCACTTTTTCAACGTATCAATATAGAAAACCTAAGCTCTATAGAGTTATGAGATACTACGCTTGCAGGAGAAAATATCCCATGACCGATACAAGATATATTTATGACACTTGCAGATCCCGAAACTTCAAACCCTGAGTTTGATAGAAATATCATTTTACTCCAAGATTATCTTAAATGAGATTCGACATATTTCAATCATCTTACCAATATGATAGTTGGATCTCTTTGGCTTACTCATCATCACAGACAAAGTAATGGTGATATATATAGGACCGCAAGAAACTATAACTGAAATCCCGTGCTCAGAGAAGCATACGGAAGAAATATAGTAGAAAGATATAATGCATATACAGGTTGACAAGAGTATATATGAGAAGATGAGGGACTTATATTAAACTCAGTACAGTTAGATTCTGCCTCGAAATGGATAGAAAGGAGGGTAAGTGAAATGAACCTCCAAAGACTTGCGATATACTTTGAGCTTGAAAGAGATGATAATCCAGACTTTATATCTGAACTTGCTTTAAAAGTTGCTGAGCATCAATCTGAAAATTGACTTACAGTTGATGGAAAACCTTGAAATCAAACACTATGAAGTATAGATTTTGGTGAAATAAATTTACAGTTATTACCAGAGGATAGATGAGAATTTATTAATTCTCTTCCTGAAGAGTGGCAGGAAATTTGAATGAAATTTATAGAATCGCTAGAGTGAGATGAAGTATTAAGCGAGATACAGTCTCTCCAGCTTTTTGACCCAAATACACGTAAATGATTTGTGCGACTTCCAAGTTGAGATTCAGAAATACCAATTCTATGTTGACGATGAGCAACACTCAGAAATACAGTTCATAGAGTAAATCAAATTATACTCACCGATACGCCTCATTGAGATGCAAGTAATTGAGCAAACTCTAACACGGTGCGCGCTGCATCTTTCATATCTGACATAGCAGGGGTAAATGGCGGTAAATGGGCGCCTCACTGAGTAGATGGATATAGAGTTTCATGAGATTATTCAAGCATGCAGACTCTTTGATGTATTGGTATAGAATCGAGTCTTATGCATCAAATCGCACAAGAAACTGTTGTGAATTCCTGAGCCTCTCCAATTTGAAGAGAGAGTAGAACAAATTATATTAATGGTACTAGAAATACTATCGATAGAGAAAATGAAACTACAATGGCAACTCGTTATAGTATTCCGTCTTGAAGAGTATATACATTTACCGCATAAAAGTTATTTTTCAGCTTTTAAAAATAAAAAAAATCTATACAATCAGAGTATAGATTTTTTATAGATATTTTTTATGAATAGACGTCAGAGAACACAACTTTCACCACTTATTGAATATTTAGATAGATATCCTCGAGAGTATTTTATCTTTGCATTTTTTGGATTATTTTCTATTGCGATACTCTGGGCTACTTTTTCTTATACTGTATTGCAATATTCTTTTTATAAAGCTCAAGCAGACAATCAACATATAGCTGAAACAACAGCACCTGTAACTCGGTGAAATATATATGCCAATGCTCCGCATTGAAGTATGAGTCCATCACTCCTTGCAACCTCTGTTTCACTGAGTGATGTCGCAATCGATCCACATGTTCAGTGAGATAAGGAAAAACTCATAGATTTTTTAACTGAAATTGTTTATTTAGAAACCTGTAGTGGGCAAAGTACGGATGCTTGTTATAGAGAACTTTTAAGATTTTTAAGAGTTTTAGATATCCCAGAGTTTGTTATGCAAGAGTCATTTATTAAGGAGACTATATCTCAAAGAGTACGTGAGCGAGTATATCGAGATAAAGTTACTAGTGTACTCATTCAAACTAATATATCTCCTGAGCAGGAGATTATATTTCAATCACTCTGACTTAGATGAGTATATCCAACTGCAGATGGACTCTATATTAATCCTGAAGAATTATATGAAAGAGAAGTATTTGTTGAAAAATATATAGAAGTATTTTGAGGAGAGTTTGATGATATATTGCATCGTATAAGACAGAGGAACCTCCGTTTTGTACCTATTGTAAATAGGTTATCTATACGTAGTTATGATATGATACAGGAGTATCTTGCTGAAGAACGACAAGCTCTCAGATTGTGAGTTATAGATAGAGATGCCTCAATTTGAAGATTTTTTATATTTACACCTCGTCCTCAACGAGTGTATCCAGAGGGTTCAGTCGCTTCACAGATTATCTGATTTATGAATCATGAAGGAAATGGAAATTATGGTATAGAGGGATTTTTTAATGATGTACTCAGAGGAAATCCTTGAGAACTTCGTATGAAGAAAGATGTTCAATGAAGACCACTTGATCCGCTGAGTATTTGACAAGATATAGATAATAATCTTATACGGTGAGCTGATATTTATCTCACTATAGATCGTAACGTACAAAGAAGAGTAGAGCAAATACTTGAAGAACATACTAAGAAATATCGCGCAAATACTTCTTCCGCAATTGTCATGGATCCAAATACATGAAGAATTATAGCGATGGCAAATTATCCAACTTTTGATTCAAACAATCCTTGAGATGTCTATGAGCTCAAGCGTATTGATTATGACGAATATCCAAATCCAGAGAGAGATTTACTATGAAAAAGTGTATTTGTGGAAGATATCGCAAATGGTGAAAAATTTTTATTTAACGGTCGAGAGATATATCTACGAGAAGCTCTCAGGGAAGAGTATGGTGATAGGACCTTGAGAAAATATATATTTAGGAATGATTTTTGAGCAGGAGTATATCAAAACTTCGCGATAACTAACTTATATGAACCTTGAAGTATACAAAAAGGAATAACGGTTGCAATATGAATCGATACAGAAGAAATACGTCCTTTTGATACTTATGATGATGTATGAAGAGTTACTATAGATGGTTTTACGATACGAAATGTATCACGTGAGTGTAGTGGGATTGTAACCTTTACTCACGCACTAAACTTTTCGTGTAATGTCGGGATGATACGTATAGTGCAACGTGTTTGAAGAGCACTCTTTCATAAGTATCTCCAAGATTTTTGATTTGATAAACCTACAGGGATTACGCTTTCTTGAGAAATAGCCGCAACTATGGAGCCAGCAGAAAGATGGTCTCAAGCAAAGTTGTTAACTAATTCATATGGTCTTGGTATCTCAACTACCGCCCTTCAAATGGCTACAGCATATAGTGCAATTGCAAATGGGTGACTTTTTATACCTCCATATATTGTTGACAGAGCTGTATATCCAGACGGAAGAGAAATATCATACCAAACACGTCCAGAGCGACGTATTCTTAAGGAGTCTAGTGCTGATGCTACTCGTGAAATGCTTATACGAGGTATCGAGATTTGAGCTGCCCATTACGCAAAAGTTGATGGATATTATGTTGCTTGAAAAACAGGAACTTCACAAATTGCATACAGAGGACGATATGAAAGTGGGATAGGAGCAACCAATGGTTCTTTTGCTTGATTTCTTCCTGCTGATAATCCTCAGTTTGTTGTAGTAGTTCGTTTTGAACGTCCTCGTACCACTCCTTGGGGAGCGAACACTGCAGCTCCAGCATTTTGAGATATAGGGAAGTACCTTATGGAGTATTACGGTATTCCGAAAAATAGATAATCAAAAAAATCTTCTCATACGAGAAGATTTTTTTTACTTGTAACATGGTGCGGAAGGAGGGACTTGAACCCTCACGCCTTGCGGCACACGAACCTCAATCGTGCGTGTATACCATTTCACCACATCCGCATTAATGGTGCCGAGAGGCGGATTTGAACCACCGACACAAGGATTTTCAGTCCTCTGCTCTACCCCTGAGCTACCCCGGCATTATTACTTATTTCTATTTTTATTTTTTATATTTGCTATGTTATGCATTTGAGCTTGTCACTCTAGCCCTGCAACTACCCCAGCTTGTAACATCTTACTTATTTTCAAAGCTTGCTTATTATATAAAAAAATAGGATTACGCAAATATTTTTTAAACTTTTTGCAATGAGGATAATTTTTACTATGATAAATTATATATTTTTAATATTAAGAGGATATGGATATAAAAATCTGTACTGGAAGAAGCTGCAAGGAGAAATTTAGTCGTTATATGATGCAGAGAGTAGAGCGTGATAGAGACTTTTATAACTGGAAGCAAGACGTGAGTTGTAGCGAGTGCTTGTGTCTCGGAGCTTGCGAAAAAGCACCAAATGTGAACATAGACGGAGAGATACACTCATATATGAATGGTGTAAAACTCTCTGGAAAAATATTACAACTCAAAAAATAATTATGCAAATATATAATACTCTGACTCGTGAAAAAGAACGTTTTAAACCCCTGAGATTTCCTGAAGTAAAGCTCTATCAGTGTGGTCCTACGGTATACAACTCGGCTCATATCTGAAACCTCAAGACTTCCGTTATCGAGGATATCGTTGCTCGTACGCTCGATTTTCTTGGATACAAAGTAACAGTGACGATGAACTTGACAGATATCGATGATAAGACGATTCGTGACTCGCAAAAAGCCTGAGAAAGTCTCAAGGACTTTACTGAAAAATACACAGAAATATTCCTCTCTGATATAGAGAAACTTAAGTGCAAGAAGCCAGATAACATCACCGCAATCAGTACGCTTATCCCAGAGATGATTCGTATGATACAAACTTTACTGAACAAGTGATTTGCCTATATCGCTGATGATGGAAGTGTGTACTATAGTATAGAAAAGTTTCAAAACTATGGAAAACTTGCGCATCTCGATATATCAGGGATGAAGACAAGCGTGCGTATCAACAATGATGAATACGCAAAAGATCAAGCTGCGGACTTTGCTCTTTGGAAAGCTTGGGATGAGTCTGATGGGGAAAATGTTTGGGAGGCAGAATTTGAGATACCAGACCTCACCCCAACCCTCTCCTGCCAGGAGAGGGGGCAAGCTACACAGCAAATAGTTATAAAAGGAAGACCAGGTTGGCATATCGAGTGTTCTGCATGTGCGATGAAGCACTTTGGTCCTCAGATAGACATTCATATGTGAGGTGAAGACTTGATATTTCCTCATCATCAAAACGAGATAGCACAAACAGAAGCATGTACTGGAAAGCCATTTTCCAAGTACTGGATACACTCTGCGCACCTGCTTGTATGATGAAAAAAGATGTCCAAGTCTCTCGGGAATTTCTATACGCTCAGAGATATAGAATCCCTCTCTCAATTCTCTCCCAAAGGGAGAGATGAAGCTACCGTTAAAAGCGAGCTGTATCGAGCATTGCGACTCTCATTTTTTGCGGGGAAATATCGTGAACAAATAGATTTTAGCTTTGAGAAACTCGAACAAAATATCAAAACCATACAAAATATCGACAAAGAACTCAGAAAGCTCTATCTCTATGAGTCTGAGTATGAAGGAGTGCGTAATGAGTTTCGTGAGTATCTTCAAGATGTCATGGCTCGCTATATCGCAGCACTTGAAGATGATTTTGCGATGAGTGAAGCACTTGCAGTGTTTTATGAGTTTCAAAAGTATATGAGCTCCGAGATAGCTTCCAGCGAACTCTCAGACTCAGAACAGCGAAGCGCACTTGATATGTATCGAAGCTTTAACCAAGTATTTCAAGTGCTTGATTTTGATTCGCTTGCAGCCTTGGATGAGGATATTCCAGAGGAGATTATCGCTCTTGCAACTGCGAGACAAGAAGCAAAAGATGATAAAAACTATGCAAGAGCTGATGAGATACGCGATGAACTTGCCTGACTTTGATACGTGGTAAAAGATACTAAAGAGGGAAGTGTGGTAGAGAGGGTGTAGGATACACACAAAAAAGCTTTTTCTTGCGAGAAAAAGCTTTTTATGTATAGTAGGGGAAATAGAAAATAATTTTAAGAGTTTTTATGGATAAGAAACAACTCTCCGAAAGAGATATTTGTAGTAAGTATATAAATCCAGCACTTCAATTATCAGACTGGGATTTAGAAAAACAAGTACGAGAAGAAGTAACTTTTACTGATGGAAAAATTCTCATACAAGGGAAAAGGATATCAAGAGTAGGAAAAAAAAGAGCTGATTATATTTTGTATTATAAAAATAATTTTCCAATAGCGGTTATAGAAGCAAAAGATAACAATCACAGTATATGAGCTGGTATGCAACAAGCTTTGCATTATGCAAAAACACTCGATATTCCTTTTGTATACAGTTCAAATGGGGACTGATTTTTAGAGCATGATAGAACACTTGAGAGTTGAGTAATAGAAAGAGAATTAAGTTTAGAAAATTTTCCAAGTCCACAAGAACTCTATAATAGATATCTGAAATCAAAAAATATATCAGAGGAACAAAAAGAAATAATTGAAGAACCATATTATCTTGATGTCTCAGGCAAAGAAGCAAGATATTATCAAAGAGTGGCAATAAATAGAACTATAGAAGCTATTGCAAAATGACAAGATAGAATACTTCTTGTAATGGCTACTGGGACTGGTAAAACCTATACTGCTTTTCAAATCATTTATAGACTCTGGAAAGCAAAAGCAAAAAAAAGAATACTCTTCCTCGCAGATAGAAATATACTTGTAGATCAGACAATGACCAATGACTTCAAGCCATTTGGTGATGTGATGACCAAAATCAAAAATAGACAAATAAATAAAGCATATGAAGTATATCTCGCTTTATATCAAGCTGTTACTTGAAACGAAGAAGAAAAAAATATCTTTAAACAGTTTAGTCCTGATTTTTTTGACTTAATAGTGATAGATGAGTGTCATAGAGGAAGTGCGAAAGAAGAAAGTGCTTGGAGAGAAATTTTAGAATATTTTTCAAATGCTACTCAAATAGGTCTGACAGCGACTCCAAAAGAAACAAAAGAAGCGTCAAATATAGATTATTTTTGAGAACCAATATACAGCTATACTCTCAAAGAGTGAATAGAGGACGGATTTCTTGCTCCATATAAAGTGATACGAATAGGACTCGATATAGATGAGTGATGGAGACCAACAACCACCACACTTGATAAAAATGGAAGAGAAATAGAAGATAGGATTTATAATACAAAAGATTTTGATAGAAATATCGTTATAGATGATCGTACTAAAGTAGTTGCAAAAAAAATCACTCAGTTTCTTAGAGAAAGTGGAGACAGATTTCAAAAAACTATTGTTTTTTGTATGGATATAGACCACGCTGAAAGAATGCGACAAGCTCTGATAAATGAAAATGCTGACCTCGTACAACAAAATGATAAATATATCATGAGAATCACGTGAGACAATGAAGAGTGAAAAAATGAACTTGATAATTTCATCGATCCAAATGAGAAATATCCGAGTATAGTAACTACTTCAAAACTTCTTACTACCTGAGTAGATGCAAAAACTTGTAAACTTATCGTATTAGATCAAAATATAAACTCCATGACAGAGTTTAAGCAAATTATAGGTCGTGGGACAAGGCTTAAAATAGATTCTGGAAAATACTATTTCACCATCATGGATTTCAGAAAAGCAACAAATAACTTTGCAGACCCAGACTTTGATGGAGAACCAGTTATGATTTATGAGCCAAAACAAAATGACCCAATTATAAAGGATGAAAGCGATGAGAGTGGAAATACTCTTATTACTCCACATGCTACAGATGAGGAAATACTTGTAAATCCTGATATAGATATAAAAGACACTTGAGATAGAGTGAGAAAAATATATGTATCATGAGTTAAAGTGGAAGTAGCACATGAAAGAGTGCAGTATCTCTGAGCGGATGGAAAGCTCATAACAGAGAGTCTCAAAGATTACTCTAAGAAAAATATACTTTCAGAATATAAAACTCTTGAAGATTTTATACTCAGTTGGAACAAAGCCGAGAAAAAAGAAATTATCATCGAAGAGCTTCTTGAGAAATGAGTTATTCTCGATGAGTTAGAGCGAGAAGTATGAAAAGATCTTGACCCCTTTGACCTCATATGTCATATTGCCTTTGACAAACCAGCACTCACCAAAAAAGAACGAGTAGAAAACGTTAAAAAGAGAAACTATTTTGAAAAATACTCTCTTGAGGCTCGTGAAGTCATAGAAGCACTTTTAGAAAAATATGCTGAGAGTGGTATAGATACGATAGAAGATATCTGAGTCCTCAACATATGAAGATTCAGAGAATTTTGAAGCCCTCTTGAAATTATTAAAAACAGATTTTGAGGGAAGCAAAATTATCTAAAAGTGGTAAAAGAGATTGAAGAAAGGATTTATGAAACAGTCTAGATAAAACTATATTATAAATATTTATATTTTAAAAAAACGCTAAAAATTAAAATATAAATATCTATATTTTAAAAAAACGCTAAAAATTAAAATAAGAATTTGATTTTATAAAAAAAATGATATAATTTATATGTAGCAATAAAATAACACATATGAGTCAAATATTTCACTCTGGAACATATAGAAATCAATACAAGTATAAAAGTTTTCTTCCAAGTTCTGTAAATGTATCATTTGCCTGGAATGACCCGAAGATTAATATCTTACTTGAAAAAGCAAACCTTGAGTTATGAAAGCTTGAGAGTTTCTCACATTTCATACCTGATATAGATTTCTTTATTTCTATGCATGTATGAAAAGAAGCAGTAAAATCAAGTAAAATAGAGGGGACAAAAACAGAATTTGATGATCTATTTTTAGATGATATCGATATTGAAACTATTGAGGCAAGAGACGATGTAGAAGAAGTAAGAAACTATATAGAAGCACTCCATGTCTGAATCAAAGAGCTTAATTATCTTCCACTTTCATTTCGTCTTTTTTCCAAGATACACAAAATACTCCTGAGATGAGTTCGATGAGAACATAAAAATCCATGAGAAATACGAAAGAGTCAAAACTGGATAGGGGGAAGTAATCTTGAAAATGCTTTCTTCATTCCGCCCCATCATGACGATTTATCAGAGTGTATCAAAGATTTTGAGCTCTTTCTTCATAATGATGATATCCAAATCCCAGAACTGATTAAGGTAGCTCTTGCACACTATCAGTTTGAAACGATTCATCCCTATCTTGACTGAAACGGAAGAATAGGGAGGCTTATCATCATACTCTATCTGATAGAAAAGAAGATTCTTACAAAGCCTGTATTGTATATCTCTGATTTTTTTGAACGGAATAAGTGAGCCTACTATGACGCACTTACTGTGGCAAGAAGCTCCAATGATATTGAGCATTTTATAAAGTTTTTTCTCACCGGTATCATAGAGACGTGCCAGTCCTCCATCTCTACTTTTGAGCAAATACTGATACTTAAAAAAGACATAGAAGCACAGATACTTCTTCTCTGATCACGAGCTGAGAAAGCACAAAAAGTTTTTCATCATCTCTTCTGAGATCCGATAGTCACAAGTCATGATATTATCAAGCTTCTTGATGTTACTCCAGCTACCGCAAATACCTTTATCAAGATATTTGTCGATATGGGTGTACTCAAAGAAGTAACTGGCTTCAAAAGACACAAGCTCTTTGCTTTTGAGAATTATCTCAGGCTGTTTAGATAGTAGCGGAATTATAAGACAGAATTTAGAGGTGTTTTAAAATTTAATATTATTTCATGAAAGTAGATGATCAAATCATGATTTCTAATACTGCGATTTGTAAAAATATTGATAATTTTTCTCTAGGTGATAGGTGATTTTTATCTCAGAATATTTTAGATAAACTAAGAACATTTGTAGAACAGATAGCTGTAAAAATAGCTAAAAAAGAAGAATATAGCTATAAAATATATCAAACTGAAGCAAAACATATCATATCGTCAATTTATAAGTATAAGTTTTTATATCAGTTTCATAGGAGTCTCCAAATCTCAAAATCTCATTATATTCAAAGTGAACAAAACTCTGAAAGATTAATGTTGAAATATTTTGAATATCTTTTAAAGACAAAAAAATTATTTAAAAATGAATACAATTTAGATATCTTACAGAATATAGATAAATTCCCCATTAAGAGTGACCCAATTCTCAAAGTTTATTATCAGAAAATTGCTGAAAAAATTGAAAGTAAGAAAGAAATTAAAATAAATAATAAATTTAATAATAATTATTATATATGGAAGATAAAAACATTTCCAGTTGATGATGAAATCTATTATGAAGTAACCTTTTCGCTTGCAACTGAAAATAATAGTAAGTTCGACAGGGTAATAGCTTTTACTAAAATTGAAATATTGCACAATTACTCTGTTAAATTTAAAATTATTGATGATGAAATAGAAGTTTTTGATAAAAAGATGCCAATATTAATTATAAAGGATTATGAAGTTTCAATCCGCCCATGTGAATTTTCAAATTTAGCTAAAATATTTGATGAACAAGTTAAAATCTCTAGAAATATTGAGTATAAAGAGTTAATGGATTTTTTAACAAAAAAAAGATTTAATTTAGTTGAAATTATCGATTTTTCTGATGAAAAATATAGAGACTTTAAAGAATTTGTATTTAAAAAAGCAAGAACAAATTATATAGTTAATGTATTGGATAAAAGTAGGAATATTATTATTAATAATAAGCCTTGAAAAAATATATTAAGATATCTTCTTTATAATTTAAATAATAAAATTATAAAAAATCAATATGGGATAGAAAGTTGGATAAACGTGGATAAGAACTCAAAGTTATCCAATTTAAAACTTAAATTTTGATGCATCCCTTTTGATAAAATGCCTTTCTGCTCCTCTCCCTTATGACATAATCCTAAAAATTATGATTTATTAGATTGTATTAATTTTTCAAATAGAGAATATGAATTTTTTGCTAGACATATAAATAATAATACAGAGAATAATGGAAAATTATATACTGAAATTAAGGAAATTAATGATTTTGAAAATATTAGCACACTAATTAATAAATTCAATAGTATGTTATATAGCAGTGAGAAGCAGCAAGGTCGTAAGTTAGAAATTTATAAAGACTATATTTATAGAAAAAGTACTGAAGGTGAAATTATTGATATTGTTAAAATAATAAAAGAATTAGGTGTTTTATGATTTGAATGATATTCGGAAATCGTTAAAAATTGGATCAATAAGTATCCTGAAATAATTGATGATATTAAGAAGAAAGAAATATTAAGAACAATGTTTGAAAAATCTAAAGTTGCACTTGTTTATGGTTCGGCTTGAACTTGAAAAACAATGCTAATAGAGCACGTATCAAAACTTTTTGAAAACCAAAATAAATTATTTTTAGCCAATACAAACCCAGCTGTTAATAATCTAAAAAGTAGAGTAAATCTTAAAAATTCAGATTTTTTTACTATAACAAAATATTTAAACATCCGTAATAAAGAAAAGTATAACATCTTAGTTATTGATGAATGTAGTACAGTAAATAATTCAGATATTTTATCAGTTTTAAAAGAATCTAAATTTGATTTATTGATTTTAGTATGAGATATTTATCAGATTGAGTCTATTAATTTTGGAAACTGGTTTAGTATTATAAAAAACTTTGTACTCGAGACCTCTATATTTGAACTCGAAGTTCCCTATCGTACTAATAATAATAATTTGATAAAATTATGGAATAAAGTAAGAAACATTGAAGATGATATATTAGAAAATATACTTCCATACTCTGAAACATTGAATGATTCAATTTTTGATATTTCTGATAATGATGAAATTATATTATGCTTAAATTATGATGGATTATATTGAATTAACAATATAAATAGATTTTTACAAAGAAATAATATTAATGAACCTATTCAATGGTGAACTCACATTTATAAAATATGAGATCCGATATTATTTAATGAGACAAATAGGTTTTCATCACTGATTTATAATAATCTAAAATGAAAAATCATAAATATAGAAGTATTAGAAGATAAAATTTATTTTAGTATAGAAGTTGATAAAACTATTGAAGAAAATGATGTTTTCTTAACAGAATTGAAATTATTGGAAGAATCAGATAATTGAAAATCTAAAATCAAATTTTATGTCAACAAGTTAGAGAATACTGATGAAGATGATAATTATTCTAAGCATATAGTACCATTTCAAGTAGCATATGCAGTTTCAATACATAAATCACAGTGATTAGAATATAACTCTGTAAAAATTATTATATCAGATGAAATAGAAGAAATGTTAACTCATAATATTTTTTATACAGCTATAACAAGGGCTAGAAAAGAATTAAAAATATATTGGTCTCCAGAAACTTCTAAAAAAGTATTAGAAAATCTGGAACCACGAATAAATAAAAAAGATGCATATCTATTAAAAAATAAGTTCAACTTATAAAAAATTACTAAAAATTAAAATAACCCCCTAACCACTCTACTTATGTCCCTCTCCACACTCATAAAATCCATCCAAGACATCATGCGAAAAGACCATGGTGTCGATGGTGATGCTCAAAGGATTTCTCAGCTTGTTTGGATGCTTTTCTTAAAAATCATCGACGATAAAGAGCTGGAGTATGAAGTGATGAAAGATAATTACCGTTCAGATATTCCTGAAAACTTGAGATGGAGAAACTGGGCAAGGGATAGTGAGGGAATCACGGGTGATGATTTACTGACTTTTATCAACAATGATCTCTTTCCTGGACTCAAAGAGCTTGAAATATCAGATATTAATAGTTTGTGATATATCGTGAAAGAAGTTTTTAATGATTCATATAATTATATGAAATCTGGAACTTTGATCAGAGAAATATTAAACAAACTGGAAAGCGAAATCGACTTTACAAAAAGCAAAGATAGACACCTTTTTAATGATATTTATGAGCAAATCCTAAAAGATTTACAATCAGCTTGAAATGCTTGAGAATTTTACACACCAAGAGCTGTTACAGAGTTTATAGTGCAAATGGTAAATCCAAAACTATGAGAAAAAGTTATGGATCCAGCTTGTGGAACTGGTTGATTTTTAACTTGTACGATAGAACATTTGAGAAAAGAAGTAAAAACTGTAGAAGATGAAAAAATCATAGAAGATACTATTTTTTGAACAGAATTAAAACAACTTCCGCACTTGCTTGCAACGACTAACATGATACTTCACGGAGTAGAAATTCCAAAAAATCTTAAACACGATAACAGTTTATCATATAGAGTTACAGAGTTTAGTCCACATGAAAAAATCGATTGTTTCGTGATGAATCCTCCTTTTGGTGGTACGGTGCAAGATGGAGTATTGCAAAACTTTCCTAAGAAATTTCAGACCAAAGAAACAGCTTATTTATTTTTGGTTTATGTATTTTATAGGCTAAAAACTGATGGAAGAGTGGGGATTGTTCTCCCTGATGGGTGAATCATGTCTGGAGAAAAAACATCTGAAATAGATATCAAGAAAAAATGGCTCGAAGAGTTTAATCTCCATACTATTGTGAGACTTCCAAACGGAGTTTTTAGTCCCTATACTAGTATCAAAACAAATCTGCTATTTTTTACAAAATGAACTCCTACCAAGGAGGTATGGTACTATGAACACCCACTTCCAGTTTGATATAAAACCTATAACAAATCAAAACCGATATGCATAGAAGAGTTTGATACCGAGAAAGCGTGGTGGAATAACAGAGTAGAATCTGAAAATGCTTGGAAAGTAAGTATTGATGATATAGTAAAAAATAACTACAATCTCGATATAAAAAATCCAAATAGAATTGATGATAATGAAGTATTAAATAAAGATGAATTAATTGAAAAAATTAGTACAAATCTTGAGAAGAGTAAGGAAATTTTAGAGTTAATTAAAAATGGATAATGAGAGCTTCAGAAAAATATAATTTACTTTTTAATAGTCCAATATCTTATATATCATTGTTTTTTACATCAAATTTTGTAGAAAATAAATGAACAACTATATGAGATTTTTTAATGAATCTTCAAACTTGAAAAACTCCACCAAAAAATAATAATAAATATTGGGATTCAAATGATTTTTGTTGGTATAAACCAGAAGAAATTTGAAAAGATATCTATTTATATGAATCAGATTATAAAGTTTCAGATTTAGCTGTAAAAGAAAAAAAAGTTACTATTTTTGAAGAAAATACAATTTTAATAAATTGTATTTGAGATATTTGAAGAATGTGAATTTTGAAAAATAAAGCTTCTTCTAATCAGCAAATAACATGATTGCTGTTTAATGAAAACATAATTCCAGAATATTTTTTTTACTATTTTTTACCGAAAAAAGATGAATTAATTTCAAAATCATCATCAATAACTTTGCCTATAATTAATCAAAGAAAACTACAAGAACTAGAGTTTAATTTAGTTGATATTGAAATTCAAAAAGAATTTGTTAAATATATGGATTATTGTTTAGAGTGTTATAATAAAAAGCTTATTCCTAATTCTTTTGATTTTAATTTACCAGAAACTTTATTTACTTTTTCAAATAAAGTTTTCAATATTTATTATTGAGAAGTTAATTTAAAATTAATTACAAACAAAAATCTTTCCTACATCAAACAACTAAAACAAGCTATTTTACAAGAAGCTATTGAGTGAAAACTCACTAAATCTTGGAGAGAAAATAATCCAAATATAGAACCTGCTTCCGTACTTCTTGAAAAAATCAAAAAAGAAAAAGAAGAGCTTATAAAACAAAAAAAACTCAAAAAACAAAATGAATTAAAAGAAATTTCTAGTGATGAAATTCCTTTTAAAATTCCTGAAAATTGGAGTTGGTGTAGATTGGGAGAGATAGTAACGATTTTATGAGATTGATTACATTGAACTCCAGAATATGACTTGAATTGAGAATATTATTTTATTAATTGAAATAATTTAACAGATTGATTAATAGAAATTAAAGAAAATACAAAAAAAGTAACAAATAATCAATATCTAAAATATAAAAAAGATTTAAATTCTAATTCAGTGTTAGTTTCTATAAATTGAACTATTTGAAATGTAGCTTTTTATAATTGAGAAAAAGTTATACTTTGAAAAAGTGCTTGTTATTTTAATTTACATGATTTTATTTCAAAATATTACATAAAAAATATTATTAAAACAAATTATTTTTTATCTTATTGATTTAATAAAGCAACTTGATTTACAATAAAAAATTTGTGACTCAAGGCAATGAATAATTTACCAATTCCACTTCCACCACTTGAAGAACAAAAAGAAATAGTAAAAAAAGTTGACGAGATGATGAGACTCTGTGATGAGCTGGAAAAACAAAGTTTGGAAACAAAGGAGAATAGTGAGAATTTGATGAAGAGTGTTTTGAGTGAGGTTTTTAATTGATAATTTATTTTAATCATGATAGAATTTTTAAAAGAATTAAATCAAAATTATTCAAATATTATAACGGCATTAGCTACAGTAATTTATATGTGATTTACTTGATGGTTAATCTTGGAAACAAGAAAAACAAGAATTATGCAAGAAAAACCTCATATAGAAATTTTTGTTAAAAGAAATGAGTGATGGTGAAGTATGTTAGACTTAGTAATAAAAAATATATGATATTCTTGAGCATATAATTTGAAATTTGAAATTGATAAAAATTTTAACCTATTAGATAATGATGAAAAAGATATATACAAATTAGATAATCTTTGATTCTTTAAAAATTGAATTAAATTTTTGCCTGCAAATTGAGAAATAAGTAATCTTTTTACTATTTTATCAACAAATTATGCAGAAAAAATTAAGTGGAAAATAAATATTTCTTGTTGCTATAATGATAAATATTGAAAGAAAGTAAAGGATAGTTTTCTAATAGATTTATCAATGTTTGAAGATACTTTTCTTCCTCAAGAAAAGCCTATTTACAAGATAGAAAAACATTTATCAAAAATTGAGAAAAATTTTCATAAACTTTCAACTTGATTTAATATAATGAGAATTATCACACAAACTAAAAAAGAATATCAAGAAGAACAAGAGGAAAATTTTAAAAGATTTAATAGTTAATTCTCTTTCTCCCTCCGCAACTCCTTCACTTCTCTCTCGCTTTATTATCTTACTTTTTTAGAGATATAACTGAGCAAAACAGCAATCTTTATGAACTTTAGCATGTTTTTCTTTGTATTATTATATAAAAATGCTATACTCATTATAGTTTATGAATTCTTATTATTTAATAGGAATTGTAAAAATATAATTTTATCTATTTATTATGAATATAAAAGAAAAACTAAGTAATATTGATGATATAATTTTAAAAAAAGATTTTTTATTAAAATTAATAGATTTATCAGGAAAAAGATATAACATAGATGATTTAGTGAATCTAAAATATATCTCTGTTATAAAAAAATGAGAAACGTATTTTAATAATATGATTCCTTCATTTAAAGACCCATATATTTTATGATGAGCCTATATGGATTTTAAGGATTTTATGTTTGCTTGATTTGATATGTATAATAAGGCTTGATTTATTACACAAGTTTCAAATATTTTCACTGTTTATAATTTAAAATATTCAAAAGAGTGAGAAATAATGTGAATGAGATTTAAATTTAAAAAAGTCAAAAAAGAGTTCTTTTATGGCAAAGAAACTAAAATGATGAATTCTTATAAGATACATTTTATGACAAAAGAAAGATTATTTTTAGAGTATGTGAGAGATTATATAAATTATGATGATAAAATATTTGTAGATATTTATAATAAATTAGATAAAGATATTTTAGAAAAATATCTAAACAAATATCCTATAAAAAAAGTTGTAAATAAAATTAATAATATAAAAACATGTTCATAAAAAATATTAAAAAGTTTTTAGGTCAATATTCAGATATAAATAAATCACAATTTATGAAAATCTTATCTTGGAATAATCCTTGATTTGATGATTATAAATTTGAAAAAGATTTTTTACTGACTTTAATTTTAATTAAATTTTGAGAAAAATATCCTGATCTCATTTTTAAATGATGAACGTGTCTTAATAAGATATATTTTCCTTATTTTAGAATGAGTGAAGATTTAGATTTTGTGTTAGATACTGATTTATGAGCAAGAGCTAGAAAAACATTATTGAAAGATTATGAAAATAATTTTGTAGAAGATTTAAAAATCTTATGAATAAATTTAAGAGAAGAAAGAACAAAGTTTGATAGTTATAAGCTTGCTATGTTTACTTTTGAATATGCTTCAGTTATTAATAATTCTATACAAACTATAAAAATAGATATTTCTTTAAAAAATAGCCTACAATTAAAATCAATTCCTTGAGAAATAAAATCAATTTATATCGATAAGATAATGGAAGAAAATATTTTTTGAAAACATTATATAAACTGTATTGATTTAAAAGAATCAGTAGCTGAAAAACTGAGAGCAAGTTTAACAAGAACAACCCCAGCAATTAGAGATTTTTTTGATATATGGTATATAAAAAATAAGAGTGATTTTGATTTTGAAAATACCGATTTTAAAAATTTAGTGCATGTAAAACTGAAAGAAGTAAACTTTGAGTATAGTTTAGAAGATAATTATGATTTACTATTTAGGCAAATACAAACAGACTTAAAGCCAGTATTGAATGATGATTTCTCATTTGATTTTGAAGAAATATATGGATTTATACTTACTTTTAAAAAGTAAAACTATATGCATAATAATTATGTCTTAATATATCCCGCTACCAACCCCTCCTTCTCCTCTCTCCGCAACTTCTTCACTTCTCTCTCTCGCTTTGTCGCCTCACTTCTTCCAGCAAGCTCCTCGCTGTAGACAACTTGTACTGGACGACGACCTGAAGTATAGCGTGCTCCTCAGGGGATTTCTCCGTTATGCATCTTGATACGCTTTTCCAGATTATTCGTGATACCTGTGTAGAGAGTGTTATCTGAGCATCGCAAGATATAGAGAGTATACATAAAAACATTTTTATTTTTCAGCTTTTACCCTACAATACTCGTGAAATATTTTTTTACAAGCATATAATGTCTACTGAAGCTATTTTTTATATCATCGTTTCTATATTTCTCTTTGAAACTCTTCTCACGAAGTTTCTCTCCTATCTCAATACGACTCGCTGGTCAGATGAGCTCCCAAGTGAGCTCCAAGGGATTTATGATGAGGAAAAATATGCAAAGTCTCAGAAGTATGATCGCAGAAAGTATAAGTTCGGACTTCTTTCATCTTCTATAAGTTTTCTTGTGATGCTTCTTGTGCTTATACTTTGAGGATTTTGAGCTTTAGATATATTTCTCAGAAACTATATAGAAAATACTATCTTGCTTGCGCTGGCATTTTTTGGAGTGATATCTATGCTCTCAACTCTTGTAAGTCTCCCATTTTCGTATTATGCAACCTTTGTCATCGAGGAAGAGTTTGGCTTTAACAAGATGACGCGAAAACTTTTTTTTCTTGATACGCTTAAAAGTATACTTCTCTCTTTTGCTATAGGAGGAATACTTCTTTCGCTTGTTGTATGGATATTTTTGACAGTTGGAGCGAGTTTTTGGATATATGCATGGCTTCTCTCGATGGGGGTTTCACTCTTTTTTATGATGTTTTACTCAAGTCTGATCGTACCACTTTTTAACAAACAAACTCCACTTGAAGAGGGAGAACTTCGTGACGCTATAGAAGCATTTGCAAGTAAGGTGTGATTTACGGGTACAGATATCTATGTGATAGATGGCAGTAAGCGAAGCTCAAAGGCTAATGCGTATTTTTCAGGTTTCGGTCCAAAAAAACGTATCGTCCTCTTTGATACCCTTATTAAAGATCTCAGTACAGAAGAGCTCGTTGCAGTACTCGCACACGAGATAGGGCACTCAAAGAGACGCCATACCCTCCAGATGTTTCTCCTCTCCAGTATCCAGACAGGACTTATGCTTTATATTCTTGGGCTTGCGCTCGCGATTCCAGAAGTATCGTTTGCACTATGAGCAAATGAGTCAAGTTTTCATATCTGAGTCGTGGCCTTTTGATTTCTCTTTACCCCACTTTCCTTTGTCTTTGGTATGATATCAAGTGTGCTTTCTCGAAAAAATGAGTATGAAGCAGATGAATATGCTCGTGTAAATTACTCTGGAGAACACCTCAAAAATGCACTTATCAAACTTTCACGTAATAATCTCTCTAATCTCCGTCCTCATCCTGCCTATGAGTTTTTCTACTACTCGCACCCAACAGTTCTCAAGCGACTCAAAGCACTGGAGAGTTAGGATTATTTTAATATATCTTTGAGTCAGAGAGCTCTTGTATTTTTAGGACTTTTTGTGTTATGAGTTTTATTATACTCTGTATAGATACCATATATAAGCACTGATATAATAGGGAAGAGGGAAGCAAAGGCAATGAGTCAAAAACCATCAAGTAAAGGACTTCTCCCATCTATATTTGAGGCGAGTCCTATCCCAAGAGCGGTAACAAGGGGTACGGTAATCGTTGAAGTGGTGACTCATCCACTATCATAGGCGATGGCAATAATATTTTTTGGTGAAAGGTATGTGAGTATCACAACAATCGTATATCATGCTATGATATAATAGTGAAGTGAATGTCCTTCTATGATACGATACGCCCCGAGAGTAATACCAAAACCAACTCAAAGTGCTACAAAAAGCCTCAAGATAAAAGACCTAATCTCTCCAAGACTTATTTCCGAAGCTTTATTACTTATAGCGATAAGAGTTGGTTCAGCCATAGTAGTTGAAAACCCTATAAGAAATGCAAACACAAATATAAAAAATATACTTTCTTTTTGAGTGAGACTATAGGCAATAGTTTGACCAATTTGAACCAGTCACATCTCAAGGCCTATTACAAAAGTATAGAGTCCAAGTATCACAAATACTATCCCTCAGAGTATAAACTTAAGTTTTGAAAATGGTATATTTTGTTTCAATACAATATACTGAATAAAGCAAATAGTTATTATGATAGGTAAGATATCACGGATAACTCGAAAAAAATTACTAATAAAGTAATCTAACTGGAGTAACATAGGACTCAGTGCTTGTGCTGTACTTTCTGTTACAACTCAAAGATGTAAGCTATCTGAAAAAGTATAGACGATGATTCCATATATCTGCACAAAAAACATCGGAGTAAGAGAGGCAAGAGCGATAATACCAAATCCATCTATTGCAGGATTTCTTCACTTAATCGTACTTGCAAGTCATATACCAATTGCTGCAAGAAGGGGTACTGTGATAGTTGAAGTGGTGACTCATCAGAGGTCATAGGAAAGACCTATGATTTCTTCCGGAGTAAAAAAAGTTATCCCTACAACGGCGATATATCAAGTAATAATCATATAGTGAATCGGAAACCCCCTGAGTATTCTCCAGATTCACAGAACTACTGCAAAACCAACAGAAAGCGCAACAACATAACGTAGCATATCAGCGTGTATTCTTCCATCACTTATCTGAGCTGCTTGTTCAGCGATAATAAAGAGCGCGGGTTCAGCAATCGTTGTTGAAAATCATATAAAAAATCAAAAAACCATAATAGCGGCGTACTTCTTTTTTGAGGTAAAGCTATCAGTTAGTTCTTTTCCGATAGGAAATATTCCATACTCAAGTCCAAGAAGAAAGAGTGCGAGTCCAAGCCATACAAGAAATATACCTATTAACATCAATCAGAAATTATCAGGTACGCTTTGGAAGATAAATACTTGAAAAAAAGCTATAACTGCAAGGATAGGGAGAAGATCTCGGAGAGATTCGCGAAAGTACTTGAGAAAACGAAGGGCAATGAGTGTCATAGTGTATTGTAAAAAAGTGGGTTCAAGAAAGTATAGCAGATATTATTTTGTTACTCAATTTTTAGCTATGAGAAAGAGGGAATTTACCTTGTATTTTTAGAGTTTTTTTGTATAAAGAGAAGGTTTACTCATTCATGTTATAAAAAATGCCTCAAGATAAAAAATTTTACATAACTACTCCAATATACTATGGAAATGGACTTCCACACGTAGGACACTTCTACAGTAGTACGATTGCAAATATTCTTTTCAAATACCATAAAATATCTTGAGTTTCATCACGCTTTACGACCGGTATAGATGAAAATAGTCAAAAAGCAGTGATAAAAGCGCAAGAAGCTGATATGGGAGTGATGGAATATCTTGATTATATGGCAGTGGAACATCAGAAAACATGGGATTATTTCAATCTCGACTATACAGACTTTATACGAACAACCTCTCCAAGACATCATAGTCTCGTACAAGAAGTTTTACAGCACTGTTATGATAAGTGAGATATCTATCAAGACTATTACTCATGAAAATACTGCATCGGCTGTGAAGCGTATAAAAAAGACGATGAACTGATACCTCACCCCAACCCTCTCCTTAGAGGAGAGGGAGCAAGCTCACAACTTGTGTGTGCTGATCACCTCACTGTTCCAGAACTCTTAAAAGAGAAAAATTATTTTTTTAAGCTGACTCGCTATCAAACTTGGATAGAAGAGTTCTACGATACGAATCCTGACTTTGTCCTCCCACACTTTCGCTATAATGAAGTAAAAGCCTTTGTATGACGTGGACTTGAAGATTTTTCTATCTCACGGGAAACCAATACTTTTGGTATACCACTTCCTTTTGATACCTCGCAAGTGACCTATGTGTGGTTTGATGCACTTTTTAATTATTATACGAGCTGTAAGTATAGTCCTAAACCTCACCACAATTCCTCTCCTCAAGGAGAGGATGAGGCTGCACTCTGAGATACACAAGAGTACTGGTCTCACTTCCAAGATGAATCAAAGCTCTTTTGGGAATCTGACGATGTGACAAAAGTTCATATAGTCGGAAAGGATATTATCAGGTTTCATGCTATTTTCTGGCCCGCGATGCTTGCAAGTTATTTTGACCTATGAGAGATGTGAGAAGATTGAAAACTTCACTATAAAGACTCTGATAGAGAAAAACTTCCTACAACGATTTTAACCTGAGGGTACTTTACTGTAGATGGACAAAAAATGAGTAAGAGTTTAGGAAATGTTATAGACCCTATAGCTTACTCAAAAGAATACTCAAAGGAACTTCTCGGACTCTATATCCTCTCAGCCTTTCCTATAGGAAATGACGGAGATTATAGTCGTGACGATGCTATAAAAACCTATAATGCTAAACTTGCCAACAATCTCTGAAATCTCGTAAATAGGGTAGTGGTACTGAGTTTGAAGTTGAGTGAGAATAGCTGAATTTTGAAACCAAGATGATTAAGGTCAGATGATAATATTGAATGATTTTCATTAGATCATCCATTAGCTGTAAAATACTGAAAATATGCAGTAAAAATATGACAGAATATTGAATCTGAATCTAGATGATTTCAATCTAGTATGAAAGATTTTGATTTAAAATTTACTCTTGATTGTGTTTTCCGACTCTTAGATTCTCTCAATAAATTCGCAGACGAAACACAACCGTGGCAGATGATAAAAACAGATGAAGAGGGAACTCGTGAAGTGCTCTATACACTTGCTGAGTGACTGAGACAAGTCGGACTTGCGCTTTATCCATTCTTCCCAGAAAAGATGAGCGAGATGTTTGAAAAACTTGGACTCAAGGATTACGCAAAGCAGCTCGAAGCTGGAAAGCTTCATGACCTATTACAAAGAGAAGAAATGTTTGTTATACTTGAAAAATGAGAAGCACTTTTTAAACGTATAGAAGTATAGTATGAGTATTGAATTATACGATAATGGATGAAGCGATGATTCGCATGTAAATTTTACTTGAGATGCATCAATAAAAGATGATGTTTCGTGAATTTTATGATTAAATGATAATGCGATAATTGCTAAACAAAAAATACATTCTCTTCCAAGAACGAAAGAGAGTGCTTTAAAATTAGTAGAAATTTGTGAAATCTTAAGATACAAATGCATGGAATTATGAATTGATTATACTCCACCTGATCTTAATTTAACTTGAGTAAATAATTGGATGAATAAATTATATGTTATTTATCCTTGGGATACAAAATCTATGAAACAAATTAATGTTCTTTGAGAAAAAAGAAGAGTTAAGGGGGTCTTTATGTGGAAAATACAACATTATAAAAAATTTGCAAATCATATGATACATTTACTGAACAATTTATGAGTTTCAGATTTTGATATCAATATATAAAAAAATAAGAACTTCATATGAAGTTCTTATTTTTTTTCAAAATATGCTTTTTTACTAAAGTAGAGATTATCTTCTATAAGTCTTCTATTTTTAGATATCAGGTCTCCTATAATACCAAGTGCAAAGAAAACTGTTGCAATAGTGAGTAATGCTCATGAAAGGACCAGTGATTGTACATGTCAGGTTGGACCATCTATCGTCAGATAGAGATAGATAAATCTCAGTACTCAAAGAACTCAGAGGGTGAAAAATATACCTGCAAAGGTGAAGAACATTCTCATAGGATGATACATCGCATATACTCTCAGAAGTATTGAGAATGTTTTATACATATGTTGCCACATATTTTTGAAGAGACGAGATGGGCGAGTTGGTCTGTTGGTCGTCATTGGGATATATGCGATTTTAATACGCTTACTTCCAGCTTGTACGAGAGTATCAACAGCGTAAGAAAAGTCTGAAGTGACATTGAGTCTGAGAAGTGCCTCACGAGAGTATGCACGAAATCCACTTACAGAGTCTGGCACATTTGTCCCAGAGAAAAATCTCACGAGAAGACTTCCAAGCCACTGAAAAAATTTCTTCAGGAGAGAGAAGTGAGCAATATTTTTTGTTTGCCTATTTCCCATAACAAAGTCAGCATCTCAGACAATGATTGGTTGTACGAGATCAGGGATATATCTTCCAGGGTACTGATTATCCCCGTCAGTATTTACAACGATGTCAGCACCTTCTCTGAGGGCTCGTTCTATTCCTGATTTAAATGCATTTCAAAGACCTTTATTTCCTACGTGCTTGATAATATAGTCAACTTTATATTCATTTGCTATATCTATAGTATTATCACTACTCCCATCATCGATAATCATCGTTTCTATCACGTCGATACCATTTATCTTTTTTGGAAGTTCCGCAAGAACTTGCCCGAGGGTTGTTTCTTCATTATAGCATGGAACTTGTATTATGAGTTTCATAGAGTATTAGTTAGATATATAACGAGATAGGAGGTCTCTGTACGCTTCAAGCTTAGGTACTATTTCTCAATTATGAGGATTTTGAATTAATTGTTTATCACTTCATTCTCTTAAAGTATAGTTATTATTTCATTCTCTTTTATTCATTTCTAATATTGCCTCAACCTGTTCTTGCGAAAGTCGTATAAGATTTGCTTGCATAAGTCCTGAGGTTGGAATTGTTTCCTCTCTTGCTATACTTCAGCTTGTAAGTATAAGATGTCATAGTATAATGAGTTCAAATCACTGAAACAACTGTCAGTATTTTTCATAAAAACTATAAACTTGTTCATCTGATATCTCATCATCACGCATTTTTCAAGATATATCTGCTATAAATCTCCTTGGAGATATAACGCTTTCATTATCTATTCCGTGAAATATAACTCAAGCATCCTCAGCCCCTGGTGTATTTGCTTTATCTAAACTTGGGCGTTTCCGTGTTATAAACTTGATATCTTTATTACTTGATACATATCCTATGCTTGTTAGTGCCTCATGTCGCACCTTTCACTGTACTCAGTCTGGATAGCACGCTGTTTCAATCTTTAGTTGATTATCTTCCTTAGTAAGCTCTTTCCCATCTAATATAGATTGTATCGCATCTGAAAAATCTTGTCACTGAATATCCAATCCTTCAGGTATGGCTTGAGATTCATAACTACTTGTTGTTATTGTAAGACCATTTATTCATCTCTGTATGAGGCTTTCCTCATCACTCCGCTGTCATTGTTTTGAGTAAATATTTGTCATAGTTTAGCGTATTTTTAGTAATATATTTTTAGTACTATTGTAATATTTTATATAAAATGTCAATAGTTTATATATTTCACATTATAGTGATTAAGAGGACTCAGGCAAATATAATTACCGCAGATATAAACTTTGTGAGTATGTCTTTTTCTTTAAAAAATATAGCTCAGAGTAATACACTAAACATCCCACTTGCACGCTTAAGAGCTATAACATAGACTACGAGAGTATAGGCGAGAGCAAGCATTTGTAAAAATATCGCAAGTCCTCCAAGGACGGTGATAGTAGATATTTTTTTTATATTTTTTGTTTGAAAGATGTTTTTTATCACAATATCTTTTCGTAAAAAATATACATAGAGATATATAAATATACTTACGATAATATTGGTGTAGAGCATCCACGCGAGTGCTCACATCTCAAGCACTCATATCTTATCAAGTGGAGAACTTAAGCTCCATATAAGTGCAGTAAACAACATATACCTCGCTCAGAGATTAGTATATATTGCGGTGAGCGGAGAGAGTATATTTCAGTTTTTGAGCTCAGACACATTAAGAAAATATGTTCCAAAAAATATAATCCCAACTCCTATTATACCTGCTATATTTGCTTGCTCTCAGAGTATGATATATCACGATATGAGTAAAAATGGTATACTCATTGCTGAAAGAGGTGATACCAGTGAGAGATCACCATGTTTTACTGCCTTTATAGCTGTTATATTTGCTATAGCATTAAAAAAAGAAGAAAGTGCAATAAGGAGTATGATATGTATGCTGAGTATACTATGATCAAGAAAAAAAATGAGTGGCGAGAGAAGTACGACTGAAAGTACTCGTGCTCCGAGGACGAGACTATACTCATCAAGACTATTTTTCTTCTTGATATCAGTAAAGAGTTTTCATGCTAGTTCTCAAAGAGATTTGAGAAAAGCTACAGTTAAAGCAAGAAGTATTCCTATCATTATCTTCCTATGGCTATATAGTTAAAACCATAGCGCTCGACTATTTTTCTATTCCAGATATTCCGCCCATCTATAATCAAATTTCATTTCATTGTTTTACTGATACGTTTCCAGTCAGGGGCATAAAACTCGTCCCACTCAGTAAGTAGTAAGAGTGCATCTACCTCATCGAGGGTGTCATAGTATGACTCAGTATATATAATGCGATTATCTTGAGGTCAAAACTTTTTCATCATGTCAATAGCTATAGGATCATAGGCTCGTATTTCATAAACTCAAGCAGAGAGGAGCTTTTCTATTACTATGCCACTCACCGCTTCTCGAACATCATCAGTTTCTGGTTTAAATGCAAGTCCCCAGATAGCTATTTTGATATTTTTGAGCTCTCAGAGTTGTGATTGAAGCTTTGTAACTATACAGTTTTTCTGCTTTTCATTTACTTCATCTGCTGCTGTAATAATTTGAAAATCGTATCCAAACTCTTTCCCACTTTCTATCAGTGCTTTAACATCTTTTGGGAGACAGCTTCCTCCATATCATACTCAAGCCGATAAGAAATTTCTTCCTATACGTGGATCAAGCCCAAGTCACTTTGCAACATCAAGTATATCAGCTCATACATGTTCTGAAAAGTTTGCTATCTCGTTTATAAAGCTAATCTTCGTTGCAAGGAAGCTATTAGCAGCGTACTTGATAAGCTCTGAGCTTTCAAGACTTGTAAAAAGTATCTCAGTATGAGTTCGTTCAAAGGGTCTATATATCTCTTCAAGTATATCACGAGCTTTTGTTGTTTCGCATCAAAGTACGATTCTATCAGGAGAGAGAAAATCAGTTACTGCAGTTCCTTCTCTGAGGAACTCAGGATTAGAAGCAACATCGTAGTCTATATCTTTTTTGCGTGCATATATTTCACGCTTAATAATATCACTACAAAGCTTAGCTGTTCCTACTGGAACGGTTGATTTATTGATAAATACCTTATATTCTGTGATATATTTTCCAAAAGTTTCTGCTACTGCTTTTACATATTTTAGGTCAGCTTTTGAGGCATTATCTCTATCAGGTGGAGTTCAGACTGCATTAAATATCGCAACCCCATGTTTTACTCAAAGCTCAGCATCAGTACTGAACTGGAGTCTTCCAGCTGCAACATTTCTTTTTACAAGCTCTTCAAGTCATGGCTCATATATTGGAATAACTCAGTTCTGTAGACTTGATATCTTTTCTTTATCGATATCAATACAGAGTACATCATGTCATACTTGCGCGAGACAGGTACCTGTCACAAGTCCAGCATATCAGGTTCAAAATATAGTAAGTTTCATTCTTGATTCTTATATAAGCAATAATATTTTTTTTATTGTATACTAAGTTATTCAAACTCAAAATTTTATTTTTCTCACTCTATGTGATATAATAAAAGTAATATTATTTACAGAGAATATATATGTTCCAAAAACTGATGCTCGCATCAACGATGCTTATACTTGCATATCTCTTTTGGTTGAGTTCTGATTTTACAGAGATATCTGCTGGTATTGCAATATTTCTCTTTGGGATGATTTTTATAAAAAAATGATTCGCTTCTTTTTCTGGATGATTTCTTGAAAAACTTCTTCAAAAAGCTACAAATCGTCCTTATAAAGGAATGATTTTTGGTTTTTTTGCTTGTAATATGCTACAATCAAGCACCTTAGTAACTATACTTACTATTGGTTTTCTCTCTGCTGAAATGATAGGACTCACACAAGCAATCGCTATTGTATTTGGTTCAAGTGTTGGAACAACTACGACCGCATGGTTTGTTGCTGCTGTAGGACTGAAGGTAAATATAGGAGCTTACGCATTTCCACTCATCATATTTGGAATGATATGGTCGATGCAAAAATCTAAAACCCTTAAGGGTTTGGGATCAGTTCTTGCAGGAATAGGTTTTGTATTTCTTGGGATACACTTTATAAAGGAGTGATTTGATGCATTTCAGTCTATGGTAAGTCTTCGTGATTATGCGGTAGATGGATTTCCTGGACTCCTTCTTTTTACTCTCATAGGGATTATTGTTTGTATATTGACTCAGTCAAGTACTGCAACACTTGTAATTGTGATAGCTGCCGTATCTCTTTGAGAAGTAACTTATGAAAATGCCCTTGCAATGGTGATAGGAGCAAATATCTGAACAACTATTACGGGAATTATTGCTTCACTGTCAGCAAATGTAAACGGAAGACGGCTTGCTTTTGCTGACTTTTCATTTAAAACTACAACAGCGATAGTGATTATTATATTTTTTCCATATGTAGTATGAATTATCGCCTCTATTGCGGGTTTTCTTACCATCGCTCCAGAGAACTATACACTTAAAGTTGCTCTTTTCCATACATTTTTTAATGTAACTTGAGTTATGCTCTTGAGTCCTTTTATCTCACGTATTGCTCGTATTGCAACTCGTATGCTTCCTGATGCAAAACCTGGAGGATTTGTAGAGTTTCAATATATTTCTGAAGAATCCCTAAGCTTTCCAGATACTGCACATGAGACACTCAGAAAAGAATCTCATAGACTCTATAGCTATAGTTTATTTAAGTTTCCAAATATATTTTGACTCGAAAAAGTATTTTATAGCGATGGACAACTTCCTCAAAGTGGAAAGTATACTATCTTACAGACTGAGGAAATTGATATGATTTATGAGAGAGATATTAAGGTGTTGTATGGAAAAATACTGAGCTCGTTGATTGAAACAGAGATACGACATAATGATGAAATATATGATGAACTACAAGAACTTAAACATGCAAATAGAAATCTTGTTAGCCTTATAAAAAATATTGGAAACATAAGTCCAAGTATGATTCGTTATCTCAAGTCAACTAATCTATCTATACGTAGTGAGTATGAAACTATTAGTTCGGATATTCTTACTGCTTTGAGACTTGCATATACTATTGAGTTCCAGGATGAAAATATAGATAAGCTCGAGCATGTAGCAAAACTTGAACGACTTATAGAGGAGGGAGATATCACAAAAAATACTCGTTATAGTAAACTTGTTGCAGAAAAACACATCAACCAAACAATGGCAACTACACTTCTTAATGATACATACCTTAAGAAACTTATACTTCAAAATATATTTGAACTTGTGAGGTATCATTCACTCAGAGAGCTTCAAAAACAAGTAAAAGATGAGGATGTTACAAAAAAGAGTAATAAATGGATACAAAAATTCCGAAAGGAACCTGAAAATAAAGCCGAAAAAATCATAGAAAAACTCAAGCAAAAAGAGACAAAGATATCAAAAAAACTTAGCTCTAAAAAACTGAGCCCAGAAGATAAAAAATACTTTAATGAAGAATTAAAAGACATCTGATATGCACTCAAACATTATCACGATATTCTTGAAGGACATGTAAGCTCTGAGGAGGAGGAAGATTAAAATATTTGATTTTTATAAAATAATTATAGACTAGAGGGGATATACCCCTCTTTTTTATATGACAAAATTGATACTCAAAAGTACTTCTGGAGAAGTACTGAAAGAAATACCTCTTGATATCAGAAGAACACTTCTTAAACAGTTAGAAGATGCATGAGCAGAGATACCTTATGCTTGTATGACAGGGATGTGCTCTGCCTGTATGTGTGAGGTAGAAACTTGACTTACACAAGTTGATAAAAGCTTCCGAGGTGAACCAGCCTTCCCGGTAGATGATAGAGAGCTTATGACTTGTATTGCGTGAGCAAGAGAGGGAAGTGAGGATATAACTCTTAAACTTATGTTTTAATCTCTAAATTATTATTATGATAACTATTTTCTCAAAAAGCTATTGTCCATATTGTACATCAGCAAAAGATTTTCTTGACTGACTCTGAAAAGTATATGAGGAGGTGGATCTTGAGAATCATCCTGAAAAAATGGCTGAAATCGTACAGATATCAGGAATGATGACCGTTCCACAAATATTTGATGGTGCTATCACACGTGAAAATCTCATCGGATGATATACTGATATGATAACAAAGTACGAAGCGTGAGAGATATTTGTTTCTTAATTCTATACTCTATCCTGAATTTCTTCCCATACAATAACTCTATCTTGAATTCTTTCTCTTCCAGAAGAGAAAGAGACTGCAGCAGAAATTGTAGCTCCCCTCTATTCTGGAAGAGAGGGGCTTTGGGGTGAGTTATTGCGAAGCTTACACAATAACTCTATCTTGAATTCTTTCTCCCTAAATGAGAAAATTGAATGAGTTTGTAGCTTGGAGAAAATTCAAGAAAATATTTACATTCTAACATACCATACTATGAAACTATTTGCTTGAACTATTTTTTTTACAAATCCCTTACTTGATGTACTTCCAGAACTTGATATTGATATACTTAAGATTTCTGAGAAATGACTTTATGTAATGTGAGGACTGGAGGATGAACAGACTCTCGATGATGTTATGATGCAGTTAGAGAAAACTTTTAGTATCAGAGAGTATACAGATATAAGTTTTGAAGATGAAGATACTTTAGAGATACTGACTGAAGAACTTGAGAGTTGAGTGTATGAGTCTGTAAGCTTTGAGTGAC
Organism: Candidatus Altimarinota bacterium; assembly: GCA_022565555.1. Taxonomy (GTDB): domain Bacteria; phylum Patescibacteriota; class Gracilibacteria; order BD1-5; family UBA6164; genus JAACSU01. Next base: position 4,678 of record JAIUMN010000003.1, on the reverse strand, counting down.
CTGAGTTACAGTTTGAAGATATTCTTGAAAGGTTCACAGAAACTGATACAGTACTTTGTGTACGAGAAGTGGAAGTTTCAAAGAGGTATAAAAACAGAGTGATACGAGTAGATTTTTTATACTAAACTATCTCGGCATATTTGTTTCATCAAATATCAATTCAAGCGGCCTGAGGAATTCATCTCCTCGATTTGGTATTACGATATAGCTCTGATCTATAATTGCTTGTCTATTAACCTTAAGTACATTAACTATACCGGCATTATATTCATTAAGAAAATCATATTGCCTAAGGTATTGGTTTATAAATACGATATCTGTAAATAGTTCTGTATATTCATTTCTCAGTAAAAAATATCTTTCACTTGATCTTACTACTGCTTGAGTATCTCAGGATGTAAACTCTGACTCAAGTATATTTTTTTCAATTTCTATTGCCTGGGAGATTCTATTGATTTCATTAAGATAGAGTCTTTTTTGATTTTCTAAACTTTCTATACTTCTTAATGCATTACTTCCTCTTAACTCTATCTGATTTACAAAGTTATCAAGCGTACGCCTTCTATCACTTGAAGTTTTGAGGGTATCTATAATGTCAGTACGAGATATGTTATAGTATTCACGTACCATAAGAGTGTTTTCTCTCAGGAGTCTTTCTCGAGCCTCTCTTCTTTCTTGTCCTGAAGTAGGAAGGGTTCGTAATCACGTATAGTGACGCGCATCAGTAGATTGCATTCCATCTTCATACATCATACCTACACGAGTAGAGAGAGCAACTCCTATAACTCAAAATTGCGAACTATATGCACTTTGAAAAAGAGTAGCATTACTGCGTTCCCCTTGAACTTGTTCCTCTGATTTCTTATTTTCATTTATTTTACTTATAGTAAAGTTTCCAATCTGAAATATTCCTACAAATATAATTGTAAGCAACAAAATACGCAATAAGGTAAAAGGAAGTGAGTCTCTTTTCATAGATATTTCAATTAGTTTTCTTAATAGTAGCATATATGTAATAGAAAAACAATTTTTCGAGACTTAGAGTTTTATTTTTATAAAAAATGTTTATACTCTTGCAGTTATACGTAATATAAGTGAAAAATATGCAAGAGCTTAAGTTTCAACTCAAGAGTAAATATCAGCCTGCTTGAGATCAGGGAAGTGCAATAGAGGCTCTGACAAAGTATATTGATGAGTGACATAAGTGGCAAACACTCTGGGGAGTAACTGGAAGTGGAAAGACCTTTACGATGGCAAATATCATAGAACAGGTACAAAAGCCTACCTTAATAGTTGCGCATAATAAAACTCTCGCAGCACAACTTGCTCAAGAGTTTAAGGAGTTTTTTCCTGACGCTGCGGTGCATTATTTTGTCTCATATTATGATTACTATCAGCCAGAAGCATACGTCAAAAAAACTGATACCTATATCGAAAAAGAAGCAACAATAAACGAAGAGATAGATAGACTCAGGCATGCTGCCACTCAAAGCTTAATGACTCGAAAAGACGTTATTATTGTAGCTTCTGTAAGTTGTATCTATGGTATAGGGGATATCTCTGCCTATACTGAACAAGTGTTTCAGCTCAAAAAATGATGGACATATGTGCTTGAAGAACTCCTGAAAAACCTTGTGAATATCCAGTTTACCCGAGCGACTTCAGATTTTAAATCAGGAAACTTTATTGTACAAGGAGATATCCTGGAGATATGGCCTGCAAGTAGTGAATATTGTTATGTGATAGAGTTTTGGGGGGATGAGATAACTCAGATTACAACTCGCCACCCTCTGAGTAATGAGATACTTGAGTATCATGATGTTATCGAAATATTTCCTGCGAAACATACGGTAAGTTCAAAAGATACTATAAATGCCATAATTCCTGAGATACAAGCAGAACTTACTGAGCGACTTACGTACCTTGAAGCGCAGTGAGATGTCCTTAAGTATGAGCGTCTTAAGACAAAAGTTGAGTATGATATCGAGATGTTGCAAGAAGTTGGATATGTAAATGGTATTGAGAATTATTCAAGATTTTTAGATGGACGAGAAACATGACGCCCGCCAGCAACTCTTATTGATTATTTTTGAGATGATTTTATAACTTTTATCGATGAGTCACATATGACAATTCCTCAGATAGGGGGAATGTATGCAGGTGATAGAAGTCGCAAAGAAAATCTCGTAGAAAATGGTTTTAGACTCCCTTCAGCTATGGATAATAGGCCCCTGAGATTTCCTGAGTTTGAAGCGAAACTCAGACAGGTTGTAGCAGTTTCAGCAACCCCATGAAAATATGAAATAGAAGCAAGCGCATGAGGAGGTGAGATATTTTTTAACTTTGATCCTACTGCTTGAGTATTGTGGGAACATAGTTCTGAAGTGCGTATTGTCCCACAGATGATACGACCAACAGGACTTCTTGATCCTGAGGTAGAAATACTTGCAATGCAATACATGATAGATGATATCATAGAAACAATAGACTTTTGTGTATGACGTAATGAGCGTATGCTTATCACAACTCTCACAAAACGCTCGAGTGAAGAGTTGACAGAATACCTTATAGAAAATGGAGTGAAGGTGCAATATCTTCACTCAGAAGTAGATACGCTTGAACGACTTGAAATACTTAAATCCCTCAGAGAAGGAAAGATAGATGTTATCGTATGAGTAAATCTTCTCAGAGAGTGACTTGATCTTCCTGAGGTTTCAAGAATTGCTATACTTGATGCGGATAAGCAATGATTTCTTCGTAGTGAACAAGCCCTCATACAGATTATAGGGCGTGCAGCAAGAAATCAGAATGGAAAAGTAAAGATGTATGTAGAAAAACATAAAACCCTCCCAGAGGAACTTATAGAAGTCTCCAATCTTTTCGGAAAAAAACTTTATTTTTTCAACAAAGGAAAATATGTTACTGATGAAGGGTATATTATCTCAAGTTCTATGAAAAAAGCAATGGACTTGACTTACTATCGCCGATGACTCCAAATAGAGCATAATAAAAAAATAGGTATGACCCCAAGTACTATTATTAGCTCCATCAAAGATATTGGCATACCATCAAAGAAAGAAAAACTTAAACTGCGCGATGGAGTGAGTGTAGAGCAAGAAATACGTCGCCTAGAGCTTGAAATGGATATCGCAGCTGCTAATATGGAATATGAAAAAGCAGCAGAAATCCGAGATACTATTCTTGAGTTTAAGGCTTGAAAAAATAAAAAAAGAAGAGGATAAAAAAGAGTGTATATTTTCCTTTTTAGGAGAATATATGTTAATATATCTATACTATTCTCTTACTATTTTCTTGTGTCAGAAGAAAAATATATCATCTTTACCGATCTTAAGGATTTTACTTACAAAAATAGTCTCCTGACTTCAAGTCAAATTCAAGAAATATTGACAAAATTTGATAGTTTTGTAAAAGAAGCTTCAAGGAAGTACCAGGTTAAATTATTAAAATCTATATGAGATGCATATTTTGTAATCTCAGATTCAGCAGAAGCCGCATATGGATTTTCAACTCATCTTCTCGAGCTTTCAAAGGAATACGATGATACACAGAAGCTTGATATAAAAAAAATATCACTCCGTCTTACGCTTACTTATGGTGCGATCACTAAAAATACTTCTCTTGATCTTGAAGATTATTTTTGAGAACCTATAAATCTCTGAGCCCGGATTATGGATATTACTCCTGCGGGGCATATATTTTGTACAGAAGAGGTAATGCATGCTTTCTCTCAATTTAGCAACTATGAAGGTATTGGTTTATTTTCTTTTCACGGAATACTTACTCAGATACCTCTTTATAGTATTACTCCTATAACAGAAGAAGAGATTCAAGCGCTTCATAATACAGATGAAACTCGCCTCAAAGAGTGTGATGTCATTATTTTTCGCGCATCAGCAGTAGCAGCAGTACTTTCTGTACAACCAATACCATTTATCGATAACTTCCATCTTCTTGCTGTACATCTCTATATGATACTCCATATAGGTCGTAAATTTCGTAATGATATGCATCTCGCTGATGCAGGGAAAATATTTCGTGAGCTTATAGCTCCTCTCGGACTTTCTTATGTTGCATTTCAGTGAAGTTCTACTATCCTCAAAATATTACTTCCCGGTATTTGATGATATCTTTTTGCTCCTGTAAGTTTTGCGGTTTCTTACGCTCTATGAAAAGTATATGTTGCTTATTTTTATTATGATGCATGTGGAGAAAAAATGTCTCGAGAACTTATAAAAGAACTTTTTATAAAACAAAAAGAGGAAGGAAAAAAACTTGCGAAAACTCAGAAAAAAACTATCACAGAGATAGGGAAGAAATATATGAAAGATATTCTTAGTATAAAAAAAGAAAAAGATTATGAGAAAATACATAAAGATACTGTGAGAATGCTTAAATCTAAATAAAGTGAATTATACGTGAAGGAAGTTGTATTTTTCAAAAAATACATATAATATAATCTCTCACTTACACAAGACAACTCTATCTTGAATTCTTTCTCTTCCAGAAGAGAAAGAAGCTACAGAGAGTGCTAAGGGAGAAACTATCTGGGGCTAATCTTGGTTTCTACTGGGAGAATTCGCTCAAGGTATGTGCTATCCGGGAGGTGTTTATGACTTCCGTAATCAATCATAAACAGCTATAAATGAAAAAACTACAC
>JAIUMN010000002.1 GCA_022565555.1 Candidatus Altimarinota bacterium | reverse complement strand
ATATATTATCAGCAAGGTTTCAAAAAAGCTCTTCAATCGAGTCAGAATTTCATTGTATTTGTTGTCATTTACCTTTTCATAATCCGTCTTTTACTCACATCTGCGTAAGATCAAGAAGATTTGTTTCAATATCAGCTGGATTGATACCTATATATTCTAGAAAATTACTAAGCCAGTTATCTTGTGTCATCAATGCAAGAATTAAGTCTTCAAGCGTCGCTTCTGATTTACTGTGTCAAGCAGCAATTTTGAGTGCACTAAGGAGGATATCCTTCGATCTCTGATGCATTCAACTATATACTCATTTCCTTTTTTTTGTATCAGTATTCATTATCCCACGCTCTAGTATTTCAAGAGTTAACTTTGTATCAACTCAGTAGAGTGTAAATATCTCTTTTATACCTCATTTTGCCTGTTCTAATATTTCTAAAAATATATCTTCTGGTAACAACTCTTTATAGCCAAGTACTTGTATTTTTTTTTCCGCCCCTATAAGTACATTCTTTACTCAGTTTGAGAAATTTTTTTGTATCATAAAATTATTTTTTTCTAAAATGCTATAATAATAAAAGTATAATGAGTCTAGGAATATTTTCTGTCTTGTAAAGTGAAGTCGAACAAATTATGTTAAAAAATCAGTTGTGATTTTTGTATTATCCTATATACTATCATAGCATATTACTTGGTTTATTTCTCGTATTATGTCTGTACAAAGTTTATTTTTTTACTTTTATACTATGTTTTGAAAAAAAATACTTTTCCTTACAGCGTGATATGTTGCTTGAAGTATAGTATGATCACTCTATAGATGAAAAAAGAAAATGCCTACTCAAATGAAGTCAAAAGATGATGCCCAAAAGCTCGCAGAAAACTTCCTTGAGATACAAAAAAACTTCATAAATGATATTGATAATAAATTATTTTCATGAGCTGGGAAAGAAAAAGCTGGAGAAGCAAAAGAAAAGTTTCAAGTATACGCCGAAAAATATCTTAAAGAATGAGAGAAATTACTGAATGAAATCAATATTTCCGATGAATACTCAAAAGTAAAAAACTCTAGTTTATGATTGTTTTCTAAACTCAAACACCAACTTGAGAAAGCTATCTGACATGTTGATGATTTAGAGAAAAAGACTGAATCAAAGATGAATAAAGCTTGAGAAAGGGTGGAGGTACTTGATGAAAAGCTTGAGAAATGATCAGAAAAAATCAGGAAAACAAAAGATGAAATTAAAAAATCTTAAACAGGTGATTTAAATAATAAAGCCGCTTTTAAATTTTAAAAGTGGCTTTATTATTTACCAATCCTTTTCTCACTGTTCTCGCATATCTTGGAAAAATGGATTTCACCTCCCAAAAAACCCATCAAAGTCTGAGATATTTTCTTGATATTGTTGTCTGAGATGGTGTTGATACTGTCTTTGTGTATCAAGTATTTCATGAGTATATCTCTCAAGTTCCTTAAGGAGCTCTTCTTCTGAGTTATATCAAAGTTCTTGAAATATAGGTATGGAATGCTGTCATAGCTCATCTTCTCACTCTGAATTTCATGTTTCAGTTTGAGAAGTATTTTGTCATTCTCAGTTTTCACCTTGCTCATCTTCTTGACTTTCTCAGCTTGAGTCTTCTTGCTCTTCATCTGACTCACTATAATCTCCCGGAGTTACATCATTTTGTTCTGTATTTTCTTCTTCTCTATATTCTGCAAGGAGTTTCTCTATGATATCAATATTATGTTTTGTTCTCATATCTTCTCATACTTCATAACTCTTTTTGAAGTATTCATAGCTCAGTATGAGTCAAGATATATCCTCCCTCTTTTGTGTCCAAAGGATATAATGTAAATATCAAAGATTGTGTAATCCTTGCCAATTGTGCTTGTCTTCTTTTTCAAGTTCTGAAATAATATTTTCAAGCTTATGCCACTCTTGATTTATTTTTATATCTTCAAGTAATTCTGTACTTAAATGACCACTACAGGCACTGAGTGTAGAAAGTAGAAATATCAATCAAGATAGAAGAAATATTTTTTGTATCATTTATATTTTACGAATTAGAAATAATAGTAGCCTTATGTTTTCTTGTGTATCAAAATAAGACTCATAAGCATCACATAAATAGGGTAAGAGAAAGTATAATATAGGGGAGTGTAGATAAGCTAAGAGATATTGACTCTCTTGGTATGTCGATAGTATCAAGCTCAAGAAAAAATTCTTCTCCATCAAGATACACTCCTCATAGTTGTTGTGATATTTCTTTTAGAAAATCCCTCTCTAAAGGAGCATTCACGGTTTGTCATTGATATGTTTTATAAAGTATTTCTCAAAAAATATCTCTTCCTATCTCTATATTTCATCAGCTCTCTGATGCTACTCATACGAGCGTAACATTTATATTTTTATTTTTGAGAAGCGTACCAAGTGCTTGGATATCATCTTTGTATCAATATCATTCATAACTGTCCTGATCAGTAAATATAATTAAATTTCCTCAATATTCATCTCCAAATAAACTATAAGCTTGAGCGATACCATCATTGATACGGCTTCACTGTAATCGAACATGTCTGTAATCGAGTCACTGAAGTGTATCAATAAAAAGTTTTTTTTGATCATTTATCGGGAGTATATTAACTCATTCTCCAGCAAATATAGTAAGTCATATAAGGTTTTGAGTTTGCTCAACATAAGATTGTATAAGTTTTTTTGAATAATGTAATCTTGACTGATTTCATTCCATATCGCGTATATTCATACTTTTTGATACATCGAGGAGTATAACAGTTCGATCTTGAGCTTGCTCGTCTTTTTGAGTTTCTACTACTACTATATCTCTTATATCACTCATACTTTGTACTCAGAGTATAAGGAAAGACATACTAAAGATATATAATAAAGCCAGTATTTGTATCTTTTTTCTGTAAAACATAGTTTAATATTGTATCTTTTTATGTATAAATAATCATGCTAGTAGTATTTGCTTAACTATAAGTGCAATTATTAATTCTTTGAGTATATATTTTTTAGTGTTCAATATTTCAAATTCAAGTATTCAGGTGCTCAATTTTGAAAGTGAAGCAATTATTTCATTAATGGTATCAAGATTATTTGCCCAAAAATATTCTCCTCAAGTCTCTTTGGATATTTCTTGAAGTAAGCCTTCATCAATTCACCCCACTGAAAGGATTTCCCGAATTCAAAAATGATTCGTTATTTCTATAGTAGCATTTTCATCTTTTCAAAATGCTATACTGTATACTTTTATATTATTCTCTTGTAATAATGGAATTACTTTTCTACTTTCTATACCTCTATTTTCTTCTCCGTCTGTCATAAGTATGATAATCTTTTCTCTTTCATCATCACTTGTCATAAGAGATTGTAATCCCATAAGTAGTCCATCTCCAATTGCAGTACCCTGTAGTTCACGCAAGCGCATCTGAGGAAGGCTCTCTACTTGTATATCAGATATGGCTTGTTTCATAAAATTTGTATCAAAAGAAAGCGGAACAGATTGGAATGCTTTTCAAGCATAAAGTACAAGTCAAAGTCTATTATTTCATAATTCATCACTCAGATCAGAAAACATATCTTTTGCTGCCTCAAGTCTATTTGGAACTATATCACGAGCTATCATAGAATAACTTACATCAAACACAAAGACAATATCGTTTCATTCTTTTTTTATGCGTTCCGTTTGGTTTTCAAGGTAAGGGATTCAAAGTATGAGTGAATAGAATATAAGTATGACTATAATTCATATTTGAAATATATGATTATAGATATTATTTCTAGGGTATATATGCTTTAGTAGATAGGTATACTTAAATTTTACCCCGTAATTTCACGATCACTTTATAATAACATAGAGAGTCACAAAAAATATTACACTTATAAGTGTAATAAGTGGATATTCGAGACGGAATTGTAAAAGGTAGTTGATCATTAGGTGAAATATCTTTTAAGGGCATATATATATCACTTTTTTTCTTCGTTTGTAAGTTCCTTTTTTTGGTAATAGGATTGATAGAGAATTATAAAATCACTCTTCAGTCAATAGTTTTGAAAGCTCTTGTGATTCAGCATCTCAGTAAGTGTTAAAGGATTGTATTCTTTCTTATTTTTGTCTTGTTTAGTTAAGAAATGCTCAACTCAAGTAATATATTTTTTATAAAATATATTACTTGAGTCAGCCTCTGATAGTCCTGAGAAGTACATGTCATAATAACTTATATACACTTCTGGTAGAGAGCTTATTTTTTCTTTTTGAGATCTTTGAAATACTTTTAGTATATATCAGAGTATAGTACTGAGGATGATAAGAAAGATAATATAACTTGTATATTTTAATGAAAAAATAGTTTTTTTATCTGTTATCAGCCCATAAAGCTCTTGTTCTCTCGGAAATATCTCTTCTTCTATACTTCATTCTTCTAAATTTTGTAAAGTTATCTGGGGATCTTTTGAGATAACCTCAACTGTATGTATAGTCTCATTAATATATGTTGTATCTTCAATTTTAAATCTACTCGGTCCAACTTTAAAGCTTCAAACTTCATTCGCTTCTAGTTGTAATCTATATGTAATACTTCACTGCATTTCTCCATTGATATTTTGAAATTGAAACTTTTGTCATCGTGAGAATATTCAAAAATTATCTATTCATTCTATAGAATAATCTATATTTCAATATATATCTTCACTACTTAGAGTGAGTTCTAGTATAATAGATTCACCAAGAGTGATTTGGGTATGAGATATAGAGAGTTCTGAGTATATATCTGCATATAATTGCGTGAAACTCAGAATTAATAAGAAGAAAAATATTATAATTTTCATATATTTAAAAATGAGTATCTAAGGTTTTTATTATCTCTCTTACAGGGTCTTCTCAGGTTTCAAATATTCATACACGTATCTTATATGAATGAAGTTTCCTTTTAAAATCTCAAAGTTCTTTTATTCGTCTTGTTTGATAGGTATTTTTATGACTTTCATTATCAAGGTCAAGAAAATACCTTGTTTCTCAAAGAAGAGATTGAAGTCAATCTCATTTAAGTGTATTTTCAAAACTACTTGAAATATGGAGATATATTACATCGTGAAGTTGAGAAAGAGCCTTAAGACTCTTTTCTTCTATATCAAGAGAATCACTTATGATAACATAGATGGCACGTTTTTGTTTTTTCTCTACAAACTCCTTAAGACTCAGTTGTGAATCTGATCGAAATACCCCTTTGTAGTTCTGAAGTAATTTTTTTTGTGTAATCCTTGTGTTTTTATGATATACCATATCGCGTCTTTTTTCTCAAAGTTGCCAAGCAGTAAGTTTCATTCCAGAGTATAAACTCGCTTGGATTATGAGTTTAACAAGTTGATTTTTGAGTTGATTTTTGAGTTGATTATTTTCGTAGAATAAGCTTTCCGATTCATCGATGATGAGTTGTAATATTCAATCACGCTCTTCTTGGAATCGACGCATTATGAGTGTTTGTTCTTTACTGCTTGCAACCCAATCTATGTATTTTGCATCATCTCAATTGCTATACTCTCGAAAGTCCCGAAATTCTATACCGTGTCACAGAAACACACTCCTGAATTTTCAGAGTAATTCAGTCCCAATATTTTTTTTTGATTGTATCTGTATATGGACTTTCTTCATTATACTATAGAAGTATTATCAAGTATTTTTTTAATTATATCATCCGCGCTAATATCCTCTGCAAGCGCTTCATATGAAAGTATAATCCTATGTCTTAGGACTGGAATAGCAAGTAGTTTAATATCTTCCGGAAGGATAAAGCTACGATTTTCTAGAAGTGATTTTGCATATGATGATTTGAGGAGTGCTATACTGGCACGCGGAGAAGCTCAGTACATCAATTCAGGGTATTTTTCTTTATCACGCGTTGCTCTTACGATATCAAGTATATATGTATAAAGGCTTTCTTGAATATCAATTGAATTCATGCTTTCTTGAAGTTCTTTAATATCTTCTGATGAAAGTATTTTTTTAAGTTTTATATTTTTTCTATTAGCATCTTCTTGAATGATATGTAATTCTTCTTCATAACTTGGGTATTCAAGTGTATGATGAAGAAGGAATCTATCGAGTTGTGCCTCTGGAAGCGGGAAAGTTCATTCTTGCTCAAGCGGATTTTGTGTTGCAAGAACCATAAAAGGAGAGGGAAGAGGAAAGGTTGTATCTCAGATAGTTACTTGTCATTCCTGCATAGCCTCTAGAAGTGCTGATTGAACTTTGCTTGGAGCGCGATTAATTTCATCTGCGAGGATGATATTTGAAAAAATAGGTCATTTTTTTACTTCAAAGTTTTTAGTATCAGGATTATAGATTCGAGCACCAATGATGTCACTTGGTAGGAGATCAGGAGTAAACTGTATACGTTGAAACTCAAGCCCCAGAGTTTTTGCAAAGCTTGAAACTGTGAGGGTTTTTGCAAGTCCTGGAGCTCATTCTATAAGAATATGACCCTCAGATAATAGTGCAATTAATATATGTTGCTTGAGTTCATCTTGTCCTACTACAACCTTGCCAACTTCTGTAAGTACGTCACCAAGTTTTGCTTGTAAATTTTCCATATAACTATTATTAAACTACAAAGTAATACTATTGTATAAAAAATACTATGATTGCAAAGTAAGAAAGAGGTGAGAAGATATAAAATGCATTGACTAAGTATCCTTTTTATATAATAAAAATCCTAGATAGTTATTGTCTAGGATTTTTATTTCTATGTTTATTATTTTAGCTTTGCTTCAACCTTTGTCCAATCAACAATCTTCCAAAAATTATCGACGAATGTTCCTCGGTCGTTACGGTAATCTATATAGTAACTATGTTCCCATACATCAAGTCATAGAAGTGCTTCTCATCAAAGTGTGAGTGGATTTTCTGCGTTTGGTGATGAGTAAATTTCAAGAGTTTCTCATTTTTGAACAAGCCAAGTCCAACCAGATCCAAATCTACTAAGTGCCCCCGCTTTAAATTTTACCTGAAAGTCTTCAAAGCTTCAAAAACTTTGATCTATCATTATTGCTAGTTTTGAATTTGTTTTATCTAGAGGAGAGGATTGTGGATTAAAGCTCTCCCAGAATAGGTTATGATTCCATATTTGAGCAGCATTGTTAAATATTCATCCCGAAGATTTTTTTATAATATCTTCTAAAGGCATATCTTCAAATTCTGTCCCAACTATAAGTTCATTAAGCTTATTTACGTAGGTTTGATGATGTTTTCCGTAATGGTATTCAAGTGTTTCTTTACTCATTACCGGTTCAAGTGCATCAAGTGAATAGGGGAGCGCTATAAGTTCATGTTTCATAATCATCTCTTGAGTTAAAAAATAAACGTGAATAAAATACTAATGTTTTTTATATAAAAATCAAATGAATATAATCAAGAAACTTTTGAAAAAAATAAAATAACCTTATACTGTCTGCGAATTATTTTTTACGGAAAAAATGTTATTTAAGAAGAAAAAAATTAAATCTGCTCCTCGATATAATGCATTTATAAATATGAGCAATATCATAACTTTCCTTACAGGAGTGTGAGTTTTTATACTTTGAGGATTATTTGTGCATACTGTTCAGGGTTTACAATTTCATGTATTTTCTTTTTCAGAGAGTACGCAAAAAAATACTTTTATAAGCCAGTTATCTAATACTTTTTCAGGTGATAGAGAAAATAAAATAGAAAAAAATACTTATATTCTTGTTACTTGAAGAGGTGGCTGATGACATGAGGGTGCAGATCTTACTGATAGTATACTTCTTTTATGAATTGATCATAAGCGTGAACTTATAAGTTTTCTTTCATTTCCCCGAGATCTTTACGTTGACTTTCCTGGTACGCGTAATCACGGAAGGATTAATGCTGTATATCAAAGTTTTTTGTACCTTTGACATGAGGAGGCAATATCTAGAGTGAAAGAAGTAGTAAAAAATGTCACTTGAATACAAGCAGATTACTCTGTAGATGTTGATTTTCAGGGTTTTAAAGAAATAATTAATGCTATATGATGAGTAGAAGTGACACTTGAAAATAACTTTGTTGATAATAGATTTCCAAATAATAATTTTTGATATCAAACCTTTATCTTAAGAAAGGGAACATGGAATCTTGATGGAGAAGTTGCCCTTATGTATGCAAGATCACGCTATTCAACGAGTGATTTTGATAGATGACTTAGGCAGCAACAAATTATATCTTGAGTACGTAAAAAAATATCAGACCTGTGATATATACGTGATCGAAGAAAAATCATGGAGTTGTATGAAATTGTTCGTGATAATCTCACTACTGATATACCTCTTACTGAAATGGTGCGTATATGACTCGCACTCCGATCTTGGAATACTACTGATATGCTCAATGCAAATTATCACGATAATTGTAGAAGATGAAGTCAATGTGAGGCATGATGATTACTTTATACTCCATTTCGTGATGAATTTTGAGGACAAAGCGTTCTCCTTCCATGATGAGCTTTTAGATGAAAACATAGCGTGTATGATAAAACTCAACAATATGCTAATCTTGTATTTCACTACCCAAATGTATATTTGAACCATACTTCTGTCGAGATTTATAATGCAACAAATAGATGATGATACGCATCAGCACTTGCAGATGTACTCCTTCCCTTATGATTTCAGATAGATAGAGTAAGTTGACTTCATAACTTACGAGAAATAAATTTTGAAAAATCAATTATTCATTATAATAGGATAGAAAGTGATAATGAAACATTGAAAGCGCTTTCATATATCCTAGATGTAGAAATAGAAGAAAATAACACATTATTTGAAGAAGATGAAGTGTGAATAAAGATTATCTTAGCTGACTTTGAAACTTTTTAATATAACATATATATGTGATTCTCAAAACGAAAAATAACAAAACAATCATCTTTGAGTCGAACTCTCCTAAATAGGAAAAAAGATTTCTGAAAGAAAAAAGATACAAAGAAGTCTATTTTTTGGTCTATTATTTGATACTCGCTTGTAGGACTTTTCTTCTTTGGAGTTATTGTTTCCTATGTAGTGTATCAAAAATATCTTACTGATCTCCCAGATGTAACAGAACTCGAAAATCTCCAAGTATCCCAATCTTCTATACTCTATGATAGAGAATGAGGTGAAATGTATCGTATATTTGATGAAAACAGGACATATGTTACTTTTGATGAAATAAGCCCATATATCATTAACGCCCTTGTTGCGTGAGAGGATAAGCGTTTTTGGGAAAATCAATGAGTTGATCCGCTTTGACTTATACGAGCTATTACTCAATGGATTACTGGACAAAGGAGTTCACTTTGAGGTACTTCAACACTTACACAACAATTAGTGAGAAATACTATTATCGAAAACCGCTCGAGTTGAGAAAGTTTTTCTGACGGTGTAGCAAGAAAAATACGAGAAATCTATCTCTCATTTCAAATCACTAGTAGGCTATCAAAAGAAAAAATAATCGAACTCTATCTTAATAAGTTGTGATTTTGAAGTAATGCTCACGGTGTCGAGCAGGCTGCCCAAACATTTTTCTGAAAAAGTGCTTTAGAGGTTACTATTCTCGAAGCATCTATGCTTGCTTCACTTCCAAAGTGACCTAGTTACTATTCACCTTATAATAATTATAACAGACTTGTATGATATCCTTTTATATATAATAAGGAAGAGTGAATTGATAGTAAAACAAGAATTGCAACACGTTGAGCACAAGAAGAAAATAGTGAAATATTTTCGAAACTTACAACATTTCTTGAATGATTAGACTGAGAGAGAATTTCAGAGACACGATTATATTTATGTGGTTTAGAAAGAGATATTGTGGATTCTCGCTTTAGTGTAGATAATGATGGCTGTACTATTTTATCATATTCTGATTTACTTGCTTTCTTAAATACCCTTCGTATTGAGAGCTCAGATACAATGTTATGATATAGTATAGGAAGAAAGGATTTTATACTTTGAAGAATGCTTGAGGATAATCATATTAATTTTCAAGAGTACAGAGAAAGTTTGCTTGACTCTTTTTGATTCCAATTTAAGGAATATAGAGAAAATATAAAATATCCTCATTTTGTATTTTATATACGTGAATATCTTGAAGAGAAATATGGAAATGATATTTTAGAGAAGTGAGGACTAAGAATTCATACATCAATCGATCCTGTGGCTCAAGCAAAGGCTGAAGAAATTATAAAAAAACAAGCAGACTTAAATACTTCAAGATTTTGAGTTAATAATGCTGCACTTATTACACTGGATAATAGAACTTGAGAAATAATTGCTATGGTAGGGTGAAGAGATTATTTTAATGAAACTATACAGTGAAATGTTAATATGATAACATCGCAACTTCAACCATGATCTTCCTTCAAGTCATTTGTGTATGGACTTGCAATTGATAAGGAAATAATAGGGAGTAAAACCCCAATTTATGATGTTGAAACTACTTTTCCAGGTTGATATACTCCAAAAAACTTTGATGGTACTTTCTTGTGAAAGATGGATATTACTACAGCACTGAATTATTCAAGAAATATCCCAGCTATAAAAATGTATTATCTTGCATGATGAGAAAGACCAGTAATTGAATGGATGGAGAAATTATGAGTAACAAGCCTTACTGATTTTAAAGAAGAATACCTTAAGACACATGAGCGAAGTTATGAATTTTGAGCACCATTAGCATTATGAACAGGACTTATGACTCCATTAGAGCTTGCTCAAGCTTATAGTGTATTTTGATCACTATGAAAAAGTCATACTCCAGTACCAATTTTGAAAATAGTTGATTCCCAAGGTCTTGTAATCGAAGAATTTGACCCAAACTCTTCATGAACACAAGTCATTGATGATAGTACTGCATATATTATGAATCGCATACTTTCCGATTCATCTACAAGACCAACTTTTTGGAATAACTTTCTTACTCTTTCTTGAAGACCTGCCGCAGTAAAAACTGGTACTTCCTCTATGCAGTATACACAGTGATGAAGACAAGTTATCTTACCTCGTAATCTATGGACTGCTTGATACACACCTCAGTATACGACTGTAGTATGGTCTTGAAATACAAACTGAGCCGCAGCAGCTCAGAGAGCAAATGGTCTTGAAGCTTCTTGACCTATATGGAAAGAGTTTATGGAATACTTACATTCAGATGAACCAAGCTTAGATTGGAGAAGACCTGAAGGTGTAAAAGAGGTGAATATTTCAGAAATTACGGGTATGCTAGCTCCACAAGATATGGACGAAAGATTTAATATACGGTCTATTTTTAAAAATGTCCCTCAAATGACTGAGTCTTGAATATGATTAAGAGAAGTAGATTTACTTTGTAATGGTTTAGTTACACCTGAAACTCCTGAGTCTGCAGTATGAACGACTCAAGTCGTTCTTTTACGTTCTCTTAGACCAAATGATCCTGCATGGGAACAACCTGTCCAGGAGTGGGTGCGATCATGATGATTCGATGAAAGATTGTGAGAAATTTGAAATTTTGTAACTTCTTTATCCAACGAAGTATGTGTTAGAACCGGTATAGCCTCAGATATAGAAATTTGATCAAGTATTAAGGATGGTGATATATTAGTAAGCGGTTCAAATGCAATAGAGGTATGATATAGAAGTGCTAACCCTTTGAGATTTTTGAGAATATTTATAGATGGTGAACGTATTTTTGAAAGTGATATATCTGGTGAAACAAGATGAATTTATAATGGATCAATCAATGTTCCAAGAAGTATTGCTTGAGAAGCAATACTTCGTATTGAGGCAATTGATCAAGAGTTTTTCTCTGAGTCTATTAGTTATACTGTTGTAGCTTGAGTACGTGATATCACGCCACCCGAAATAGAATTTACAAATCCTGCAAATTGAAGAATCACTTTATATCCTTGAGAGTTTTTTAATCTTCGTTGAAATGTAAGAGATCAGTCACGAATACGTTCAATAAATATATATCTTAATGATGAGCGTTTACGAATATGACTTACTTGAAATAGTTTTGTTCAAGAAGTCCAAACAACGTGACTCGAGGCATGAATACATATTATAAAGGTTGAGGCAGTTGATGGGGCATTTAATACTTGAACAAATACAGTCGAGTTGGAGATTATACCAAGATAAGAAAAAGAGTCATATAGTTATATGACTCTTTTTCTTATCTTGAATATTTTAATTATTTTGCACCAGGAAGTCAACCCATCATATCACCAAGTCACATTCCTTTCATTACTCATTGCATTTTTTCAGCTGCAACTTCCTGAGCCTTTTTCATTCATTTATTTGTAGCATCCATAATTGCTTTTTCAAGCCCAGTTTTATCTCATAATAATTTCGTATCCTCAAACTCTACTTTTTCAACTTTCATTTCACCATTTACAGTTATTACAAGACCGTCAACTTCAGCTTCTATGAGTGTATTTTCAAGTTCTTTCTTTACTTTCATAGCTTCTTGTTGCATCTTCATGAGTTCACCCGCTTTCGAAAAATCCATATCTAATATTTAAATACTAAAGTATCAGGATTATAGTATTATAATTATTTTTTTCAAGAAAAAGTAGTTTTTTTTGATTTTTAGTAAGTACTATGATATTATTAATATATAATATTTTGTAATTTTCTTTCCAATGGCTACGTCTACACAGGATGATCTCCTTATAATAGAAGACGAAACTGATAGATCTAATGATGATTTTTCATTTAATTTTGAGTTTAATGACGCAGATACTTCTAAAGAAAAAAGTATTGAGGATAATACTGAAGCTAAGGAGGCTGAAATAAAGGCACAAGATGATGTATCACAAGATGATATTGATGGGGAAAGTACTGGTGAAATAATAGAGATACAGGATGAAGACGAAACTATAGAAATAAATCAAGATTCCTTAGAAGGCCAATCTGCAAAAGATACTATAAATGATCGAGATGATACATGAGAAGATGAAGAAAGTTTCTCAATCGACTTATGAGTATCTGATGATGCTCTAGAGTCTATAGATAATGAAGTAGTAGAAGATATTGCGGAGAAAAAAGAAAACGAATCTGAGGGTATTTGAAATATTATCAATCTTGAAGATGATGAAAATATTTGAACCTCTTCTGTTACTGAAGTTGAAAAGACTGAAGATCTCAATACTATACTTTCTGGTACAATTGCTAAATTGCAATGACGAAAGGAATCTATAGAAAATGATACTGCAGCAAAAAAGAAGAAAGCTTGAGAATTAAGAATAGAAATAGAGTGACTTGAATGAGAAGTATCAACAATAGAAGCTGAGATAGCTGCTCTCTGACTTGAGTCAGATAAAATTGATACAAATATTTCTCAACTCGAAGGTATGAAGCTTGATCCAGTAAAAGAACATAATGCAAAGAGAGTGAGTAAAAAATAAGCACATAAGAGATTAACTTAAGTATATAAAAAACATTTCCCATAAGAAGTGTTTTTTATATACTTAGGGGATATTAGTATCTTAATTTTATTATGAAATATATTTTTACATTCTTAGCCATTACTGTATTTTTAATACCTCTTCAAGCTCATACTCAGGAAGAGAATATAAAAATCATACCCCGTATAAACTGGGAGGCAAATGAACTTTTTACTTCTCTTGATGATGTATATTGGAAAAATATACTTGAAGCTCGGAGAAATGCTACGCCTCGTCCTGTGAATCAACAACTACTTGAGGAACAACGACTTAATCAAGCTCGTGCAATTGAGTATATAAATGAAAATTTTTCTAGAGAAAACACTATCACCCAAACAGTTACTCACGATGTACGCGATTGATTTCGGCTTGCCTGGCCTCATAGATATACTGATTATGTAAATGCTATTATAGTGCACCATACGACAGGTACATATGATTCAGATATAGAAGCATTACGAAATATATATAGATTTCACAGTCTCAGTCGTTGATGGTGAGATATAGGATATAATTATATCATTGGGCTTAATGGAGATATCTATGAGTGAAAAAAATGATGAGATTATGTCGTATGAGCTCACTCAAAATGGAATAATAATTCAACAGTTGGGATATCAGTTATTGGAGATTATTCTGAAAGGGGAGTGAATCTAGATCAATATGATGCATTGAGGGATTTAATAAAGCACTTAACTTGGAAGTATGGTATAGATACGTGAAAGAATTACTACTATCATATGGATTGCTATAAAGAGCACTGCGATACTTTTCCACTCATAACTCGCAGAGAGGGGAGACTAGTATGACATCGAGATACTGGAAATACTACTTGCCCTTGAGATGCACTCTATGCTCAGCTTATGTTTCTCAAGCGTGAGATAGATGAGTTTAGTAGATGATTTGTGCCAGTTCGGAGATGAGAGGAGTCAATAGGGGAGAGGGATTTAACCCGTATTATCACAACATCATATGACTCCCATGCTCTTAGATTTCTTCAGCCATTAAGTTATGAAGAACTAACTATGATTCAAGCTCGTCTCACTGTTATAGACGCCAACAAGCTCTCTAAAAAATCCCAAGACTTACTTATAAGTCTCAAAAAAATCACACATATACTACTTGATATAAAGAAGAGTTAGAAAGATAGTCAAAATATATCACTTAACATAATATTATTTTTTATATTTGTACCAGTATACTCTAGTAATCTATATTTTAATAAAAATATTTTTAGATATATAGTAATAATGTATTTTTATATAGAGTAAAAAAAGTGTTTAAAATAAAGAGAGTTTGGAAATAAGGAAAGAAGTATAAAATCATAGTATATCACTTAACATAAGTTACATTATGTTAAGTAATAGAAGGTTATATTTTTCTTCACATATTACTCACCTATCGAGACTTTCTATTTATTTTTTCTTGATATAATCTATATAAGTTTTATTTCTTCAAAATATCTTATATTTATGAAAAAAATATTTTTTATTTTATTTTTACTTTTTCTAGCTCATGGTTGTGTTGAGGCAAATATTTTTACTGAAAGGAAAGTTTGAGATATTACGCTTCGATATGTAACATATCCTATATGATCAGAAGTATATTCACTCCATACTGTTACAAGTGAAGCTGTTGTCAATATTGACTCACTTGCAGCTTCTAAAAATGCTATCTCATGAATTAATGGAGTGTTTTTTTGCCCAGCTGACTATACTGAATGTTGAGGTCAAAACTTCACGATTAATGAAAGATTTATAGAGTGAAGAGATGAAAGTTTTTATAATGACACTTGAGACCGAGGAGTATTTTGATGGAATACTGATGGAACACCTTTTATATATCAAACATGACAACTGAATCATACTGAGCGTTTACAGATTTATGAGTGACTTGGGAATTTTCCTATTATTTTCTTTGAAGGAAGAAATATGCTCGAACAGTATCACGATCTTGGCTTAATTGATCGTAGAATGACTTCGCCAGTTTCCCGACATTTTATTTGCTCTAATCAGTCTGGCACAGAGATATATTTCTGAAGTTCTACTCCTACTTCTCTTGACTCTCTTGCTCCTGCGTTATATGGAATATGATGTTATAATGCACTTAATCTTGATGCATGAGCCTCTACGCAATTTCTGTACAATGGAAGAAGACTTGCGAGTGGATCACGCAATATACTTGACGGTTTTGTAATATCGCACAGTAATATCAATGTAGGAAAAATTGAAGCAGAAATAAAGCAGCTCAGTCATCTTATTGAGATAAGAATTAAGAGGCAAAGAAATATTCAAAGATCTCAAGAGGCACTTGATAGGATTATTTGAGCTCTAGTACATGCACGAAATGATATCTATAATAAGTATTCCGTTGATATACAAGATGAATCATGATCACGTTTAAGATACAGACTTGAGGTTACAGATATAAGTGAACTTACAAGAGTTTATAAGATTAATAAACTAGAAAGAAGCCTTAGAAATATTCGATTTTAGAAGTTCGTCACTTGTAATATAAATTCCTCTGCTTTATGGATATAGCTTTTCCAAAGAGAGAAGCTTGGTGCTCAAGACGAAAGAAGAACTGTTTTTCCAGGAAGAGTATTTCTGTAACAAAAACTTACTGCAATCTTCATAGAACGCGTCTTAAGAAAGAGTATATTTTTTCCTTCAATCATCATTTCAAACGGTATATCATAAGGTCTATACGTTATTTCCGGGAATATCTTTTCGCTTGTATCTGGAAAGGCAATAATGATATCTATATTTGAAGTCAATATCTCTCTTCTAAGTGATGTGAAGTCAAAACCACTATCTTGTCATCCTAAAAGTATACTTTGCAAATGAGGATTAAGAGCTCTGATAGCTGCAATAGTGCTTTCAGGTGTAGTTGCTATAGCATCATCAATAAACTGTATACCTTCAAAGTTTCAGATGTTTTGAAGCCGATGTGGGAGTCAGTTAAAGTTTTTGAGTACTTTTTTAAGCGAAGTTATAAGTTTTTTTGTATCACTTTCTATGTGTAGAAGTGTTTCCAGTATTGCTGATATATTCAGTAGATTATGATTTCAAAGTAGAAGGATGTCTCTTAAATGTAAAACAAGTACTCCATCCATATAGACTCACTCATGTTCAACATAACATCTCCCCTTATTTCAAAAATATTTCTTCTCTCACTTTATATCTACCACTTCCCTATCATTTTTTAACTCTGTGTTTAGTATTTGTATTTGAGCATTTTTGAGGATATTGAGTTTCGCTTCCTTATAAATATAAAATGAGTTATAGTGCCAATCTAGATGACAAGGATAAATGTTATTAAGTAAACCAATATGGAGGGGTGGAGAGAAATCTTGCAACATATAGCTTGAAAGCTCATATATGATAAAGTCATAACTTAAGTCTCAAAAAATATTTACTTCCTCAAGTACAGGGTTTCAGATATTTCCTACAAGCTTTACTTTATATCATAATTCTTGAAGTATATCCGTCAGTAGGGTTGAAAGGGTCGACTTTCCCTTTGTACCAGTTATACCAATCACTCTACCATGGTATTTTGAGAAAAAGATATGTGTTTGTGAGATACACTTCTCCTTATGAGGTAGGAGTTTTTCCTGAAATGGAGATATACCTGGAGTTTTTATGATAATATCAAAATATTCTAGTGTATCAAGATAGCCATCTCATAGTATATATTGTATTTTAGGATATTTATCTTGATATCACTGAAGTACTGCCTGCGAGTTTTTGTTGAGATCAAGTATTGTAATATCCTCTCTTCCCTGCTCTAAAAGGAATTTTAAACTACTCTGACCTTCCTTTCAAAATCAGAGTATCGCGATTTTTAGCTGAGGATCTAAGAGTTGTTTTAGTATCATATTTGATTTAAAAAGTATTTTCTTGCACGACTCACTTGGTAAATAAATCTTTCCTTATCTATAGGAAGCTTTGTATATGGCCTATTTTTAAAAGCTATAAAATTGTTTTTTGATAATATCTGTTCCGCTTCTATATTTGTTACTTGAAGTAAAAAATAGGTTGACTTCCAATCTCAAGTTCAAAAACTTGTTATAGGTTGTACTTCAGGATTATGAAATCTGCTCCCATCAATTATGAGTCCAGTTTCTTCGTGAACTTCTCTTATAGTTGTATCAATTAAGTGCTTATCTTGATCTCTGTTAAATGCTCCTCAAATAAAAGAATAGCTTCATATTTTTGTATTTTTTTCAAGTATTAGCCTTGCTCGTTCGTCTATAACTATAGCTTGAGCTGATATTCCTACCTCAGAATTTTTCATACTACTTTTTAGGATGAATTATTTCTTCTTCTAGCTCTTTAAGTTCAGGTGTATGTTTTTTTACATAGCTAATATAGAGTATAATAATCAGTCAAAGTATAATGATGAGCCAAAGAGTGATCTGAGATGTAAGGTTTCGTACTAATTGATCGTTCTGTCAAGCGACATAACCTATATAGAGTAGTACTGCATTCCATATACCAGCACCAAGAGTAGTATAAAACAAAAACTTTAAGTAATTCATGTGAAAAATACCAGCTGGAATACTGATAAGTTGCCTGATAGCAGGAATAAATCTACCAACAAGAGTTGTTATTGCTCCATGTCTTTTAAAGTAAGTTTCTGATTTTATATAATGAGATTCCTTTAGATAAATGTATTTTCAATATTTATGAATAAGTTTCCTTACTACTGGCCCTCAAAGCTTCTTTCCTAGAAAATAATTAATAGTAGCTCAGAGCATCGCTCAGAATGTTCAAGCAAAAAATGCAATATATAAATTCATATTTCAGAGCGCTGCATTATATCCTGCAGGTATCATGGCAATTTCGCTTGGAAAAGGTATGAAACTTGATTCCACAGTCATCATAATAAATATGCCAATATACCCGAATTGAAGAGAGAAAGCAAGTATAATATCGATTATATGGTGAAGCATTATAAGTTCTTAGAAGTAATAAAAGCATTGTATAAAAGATTTATAAAATCACAAGAAAAAACTCTTTTCCTTTTGGAAAAGAGTTTTTTCTTGTTACACCTCATTTAATATTTTCTCTGCATGACCTTTAGCTTTTACGTTTTTCCAGAACTTTAATATATTTCAACTTTTATCTAGCAAGAAAGTTGAGCGTATAACTCATGTAATTATCTTTCAATAATTATTTTTCTCTCAGTATGCTCAAAAATATTTATGAAGAATAAGTTCTGGATCTGATAATTGAATAACTGAGAGTTTATGTTTTTCTCGAAACATTTCATGGCTTTCGATACTATCTTTTGAAATACCTATAATCTGAATTCCTTTTTGATTAAAATTTTCTTTAAGACAGGTAAAATCCTTATTTTCTATTGTGCACCCCGGAGTATCGTTTTTTGGATAAAAATATAAGAGAGACTTTTCTGAAAGTGATAGTATATCTTCAAGGGCCCCGCTTTGAACTTTTCCTACAGTATCGATATATGAAAAAATAGTTTTATGCACCATACAGGATATTTTTAAAAATTATATTTTTCAGATAAAATTAGTTTGAGAAATATGAGTGCGTGAAAGAAGTCTTATATATAGCCGAGATATAAAGTATACACTAAAGAGAGATACAACTATACCAAGTCAAAGTATAAGTCCAAATCACTTAATCATATTGATTCAGAAAATGAAGAGTATTAGTGCTACAATAAGTCATGTAAGATTTGCATCCCAAATGGCTGAGAATGATTGTGTAAATCATTCCTCTACAGCATCACGAAGCTTCTTCTTCTTTCGAAGCTCATCTTTTATGCGTTCAAATATAAGTATATTTGCATCAATTGCGATACCAAGAGAAAGTACGAGCCCAGCAATAGATGCAAGGGTAAGTACGATAGAGAATTGCTTTAAGATAAAAAGCACAAGAACAACATATATAAAAAGTGATAAGGCTGAGATAAGTCCAGAAAATCTATATATATATACAAGAAAAACAAGTATAACTAAAAATGATACACCTCAAGCAAAGATTATTCGCTCTAAGGAATTTTCTCAAAGACGGGCATCAATTGTTCTTTCACTTGTAAGAAAAATAGGTGCTGGTACTACTCAGGTATTTATTTCTCGAGCGAGTTCAGAGGCTTCATCAGGAGTAAAGTTTCCAGTAACTACAGCTCTTCAGCTAAGTATAGGCTCATTTACGTTTGGAGAAGTAAGGAGTTCTCAACCCACAAATATTGCGATTGGTTTTCAAACAAGTCTCCTTGTTAGTTCTCCAAATATCTGTGCTCACTGAGAATTAAAAGTAAGCTCTACCATTGGTTGGAATGTTTCACTAAATTGCACAGAAGCATTTACGAAATATCTATCGTCAAGCACTCTTCATGTTGAGTCCATTGCTGGTTTCCAGGCAGATGGTCTATGAGAAATGAATATATATTCATTTCTATCTTCATTGGAAGTTATTACAAGTGTCCCCTCTTCTCAGTTTGAGTTATATATTCAAGTGTTACTTATTATCTCAGCTCACTCTTCATCGAAGAGAGTAGTGCTATCAGAAGTAAAAATTGAATTTACATCCGATGTTTCTCAAGTAACTATTCATTCATATCTATCTTGAAACCTCCTGATATCACGGGTAAAAAACTCAGGATGAGCTTTGAGATCTTCAGTTATAATATTTACAAGTTCTAATCTCTCTACTCTGTCCGCATCTGTTATTTCCTGTCTCGATTCTTTAAATTCTATACGAACTACTCTTCAGATAGCTTCTTTTGCACGCTCAATGTTATCGCTATTTTCAAGTTCATCATTTCATTTGAGTGGTATCTGAACTATAATATGTTCTTCTCACGCATAATTTGCAGAAGTAATAATAGAATCATTAATATTAAGTGTTTCTACCCTCCTATCTATAATTGATTTAAGACCTTCTATTATTTCATTTTTTCTTTGATTATTAAAATTCTCTTCTCTCATTGCTTCACTTAAGTCAACTGTATAATCAAGCTCTATTCATCATTGTAAATCTAGTCAGAGTCTGAAATCTGGTCCTGAAAATGGCATATTTATACCAAAATATCACCAAGGAATAGTAAAAGCAAGCATCATCATACCAGCAATACTTGTAAACAGTAACTTCATAATAAGTTCTTTCATGGCTTTCTATCAAAAAATATAACTCCCCTATTGTATACAAAAGCAGAATATATAGAAAAATTTATAAAAAATGTACTTGACTTCATAAATATTAGTTTTTTACTAATATAAAAATAGAAAAATTAAATAAGATATTTTTATTCTTCCTCTTGCTTCTTTCTTGCGAGTTGCCCGCATGCAGCAGCGATATCGTCTCACATAGTTGCACGTATCGTTGATGGTACATCATATTTTTCAAGTATACGTTGAAATTTTTCTATTATAAATCGCGGAGTAGTAGTATATCAATCTGATGCAGTTCCTTCTCAAGGATTATAGGGTATAAAATTAACGTGCGCGAGCCTTCCCTTGAGAAGTTCTCATAGCTCAGTAGCCAGTTTAAGATGGTCATTTACGCCATTTATCATGATATACTCATAAAATATTCGTTTATTTGTTTTTGCTGAATATCTATCAAGAGAGGTCATGAGTTTCTCAAGATTATAAGTATGATCTACTGGCATAATAGATTTTCGTATTTCATCATTAGGGGCGTGAAGAGAGACAGCAAGACTTGTTTGAGGAAAATCTTCTGTAAATTTGTTTATACCTGGCACTATTCCACAGGTTGAAACTGTGATACGACGATTAGAGAAATCGAACTTTTTTTGATTTGTAAATATATGTATCGACTCTTTCA
This sequence comes from Candidatus Altimarinota bacterium, assembly GCA_022565555.1. Lineage (GTDB taxonomy): Bacteria > Patescibacteriota > Gracilibacteria > BD1-5 > UBA6164 > JAACSU01. The sequence goes on along the minus strand of JAIUMN010000002.1, from coordinate 58,884 downwards.
TGACATCATAATTGAGCATTGGTTCACCCATACCCATAAATACAATATTTCGAAGTTTTTTTCACTCAGAATCTAAAAGTTTCGCAGCATACATAACTTGTTCTACTATTTCGTACATTTCAAGATTTTTTTGGAGTCATAGTTTCCCTGTAGCACAAAAGGTACACGCCATAGGGCAGCCAGCTTGGCAGCTAATACAAAGTGTATTTCTTCCAGTAAGATGACGCATAATTACTGCTTCAATTAGGAGTCAGTCTTCAGTTTTAAAGAGAAATTTTGTAGTTTGACCATTAGAAGAAGTAGCTTCGTGGTCAATAGAAAGCGATTGATAAAAACAGTTTTCATTTAAAAGCTCTCTGAGCTCTTTTGGTATAGTTTGAATATCAGAAAAATTTGTAATATAGTTCTTGTAGATAGCATTTTCTATCTGACCATAACGAAAGGCAGGATAGTTATGATTTTTAAGAAGTTCTTTGAGGAGTACTTCGTTGTGAATTGAAAATTTCATATGATTGTTGACTTGAAAAATAACTCAAAGATTGTATAAAAAATAACTCGAAAGTCAAAGAATGTTTTATATACTTTTCTTGCGTAATTTTCTAAAAAAAATATACTTGAAATCAGCTTAGAAACAATCTATAAATAATGAAATATTCTCTTAAAGGATCAGGAATCATTGAAGCAATGGTAGTTCTTCTTTTATTGACTGTATGAATCACAGGAGTATATAGTATACTTGTAAGTTCACAAAGACTTTCAGACTCTACCGCTTACCGCATAGAGGCGATTCAGATCGCTCGAGATGGGCTTGAAGCTATGATGAATATACGCGATACTAATTGGATAGAGTTTTGAGGTGATGTGCGTAATTGTTGGAATACCTTTAACTATAACCCTGCTTGTGTTTGAAGTACCTCAGCGTGAAATAAGATACGCTATAATTGAAATCGAGCCTTGATTGTATATAGAGATGAATTAACGTGAAAGTTTTTTCTTAATGTTCAAGTTCATAATAATTTACCTTTCAGTAATAATACTTATCGAAATCGTTTTAGAGTAAGGTATGATGATAGGTGATTTTATACTCAAACCTGAAGTATAAATTTACCGAGAGAATACACACGTGAAATACGGATAAATTATCTTGATGGCGCAGGAGTATCGCAGTGAAGTAATGCTCCAAATAATCCGATAATGGAGCTTACTACAATAGTACAATGGCAAGATCCAGCTGCTTCAACTCCACGTCGCCTTGAGATGAGTACGAGGCTTACGAATTGGAAGGATAGGAACTAAAAAATATTCTCATGAGTGAGAATATTTTTTACTATTATACTATATTATCATAAGAGTTATAGGGATTTTGATTCAGATTATCAGCAACTCAGGACTGAACTCTATTGGTGATATTTTTCATAGAGTATGTGTTTGCCTCAGTTCATACAGAACTTCCAGCTAATATATTATCTATATATCTATTTATTACTTGTTGTCATTTTTTAGACTCTTCAAATGTTTCGCCTCAGAGCGCGAAGTCTGAGCTTTGAACTCACCAACTATTAAATCGAGTATAAAAAACAGATGCAGGATTTGTGAGTACTCAATTTAATTCTCGTGGATTTTGAGCATAAGTTGGAGAGATACCATCCATTAAGTCAGCAAGGAGCTTTCATATCCTGTGACGTTTATAGGATATATCTACATCACTTTGGGTCAGGTAATCAATCTTATTAATTATCTCTTTCCAAACTTTATTACCCATCTTTACATTTCTAAATCAAACTCCTCAAGACTGCGGTACTATAAACTTTTTTACAAAAGCTTTTGTATCCATTCAAGTCATACCTCAATGGTCTTTATCTGCTATATGAAAAGCATCTGTTAAGAGCTCTTCCTGCTCTCAGAAAAATTTATCTGCACCCATTTCAAAAGCTACATCTAATAGAGAACAATACTCTTTATAATCAGGATTTGTATCACTATGATCTCTAAGCCATGTTTCAAATTCAGTTATCTTATCAGCCTTTTGAGTATTCATCATAAGGAGACTACGTCCTAATATATCCTCATACAAGCCATCCTCACTTTCATAGAACTCTTTCGCAGCATGTATGCGTTCTGTTTCAGTTTTTCACTTCATCCCATTAATAAGCTTATCTGCTTTTTTTCACATATCACTATACCTTCCTCAAAGCTTTTGAGCTATATCATGAGAGAGAGAAACAACTACTCTATTAAAGAGATCTGTATGCGCGCTACTATGAGTAAAAAAAGTTGTTAAAACAAGATTACCAAGTTTAAACTTATTAGTGAGTTGCGCTGAAAATGATTTTGCTGCTCAACTTGTAAGCATAACAAAAGGAAGTTTATTGAGTCTTTGAGGTGTATTTCATTTTCCAACCATAGCTTCAAATGCTCACATCGCATTTGGATATCCACCACTTTCAAGTTCTCAAAATGCAAACTGTTCTTTTTCAGCAAAAGTCCCCTTCTTTTCTGCATCTTTTTTTCCTTTTTCTAACTCATCTGTGAGTCACTTTCACATAATTGCCTCAACCTCCTTATATAAGCGCCCTCTTAGTGGCGGCTTTATCTTTCACTTACACCTCAGTGATATAAGTTTATACATCAAATCTTCTTCAAGAAATTGTTTTGGAGGTGTAGCTCTTTCGCATTCATCTTTATATTGCATATATAATTCATCTCATACCTCACCTCCAAATGCCTTATAAAATAAAAATGTTCATTTATAAGCCATCATAGCATCTTTCTCATAGAGAACACCATACTTTTCAAGCATATAAAGAAGTGATGCTACCTTTCTTGATTCTGTAGAATACTTATTTGTGAGCCATTTCGCTACGAGTTCAGTTGCTGGAGCAGAATCAAGGACCTTAAGTTTTTCAAGAGCTTCATCAGTATGTTTTTTCTCTGATTGTTCCAAGCGCATCTTCATAGCTGACTTTTGTTCATCAGAAAATACAGGAAGTTTTGAAGCAAGTCTCATAGCTTGTTCATTAGTCCCTTCTTCAAAATAATTTTTCATATTATCTCACCAAGTTTTTCAAGCTGCAACAAGAGATGCAATATTTGCAAAGTTATTTAGGTAGTAAGATCATAAGCTCCCACCAATTTTTGCAGACTCTGGAAGTTTTTCTGGTATATTTTCTCATTTGATATTTTTTGGCTTAAGGTCAGCTTCTTTGGTCCAATTTGCAAGCATACCAAGGCTTACCTCCACAACATCTTTTGAAACACTATAGTTTGCTCATTTTCCTTTTTTTCCTTTTAGGCTATTTGGTATAACTTTTCACTCATACTTTCAAAATGATATTTTTGCACTCGTTCAACTTATAGAATGTATTTTAATGAGATTAGTATCATCTCATAGTGATAACTTTGTATCTGACACAAGAAACTCAACTTCTTGACTTCCTTTTGGATATGATTCATCCATTAATTTCCCACTTTCATATTTTGTTTGTGACCAAACTGATTTTTCTGTATTGATATCTGCTATAAGCTCTTCTCACGAAGTAACTTTTGCAACACGTTTAGTCTTCTTCCCTTTCCATGTTTCAAAAAATGTTTCAAAATCAATTTTCTCTCCTTTTCCGCCGATATTTATAAGCTGTATTTCTCATCATGGGAGTTTTGACTCATCTATATGAGTAATAGTATAAAGATCATCTCAACCATTTGCAAGTGTTCAATCTGTTTTAAAGGTTGTTCAAACCCCTAAGGAGTATTTTTTTCAATTGGCATCAAGAATATCTATAGCTTGCTTGAGTCTATCTGTATTAAAGTTTTCTCATATATTTGTCACTTCAAAGTTATATTCTCCTTCAACTTGGCTTAGTTCTCAAGTGTCGAGCTTCTCTTCAAAAATATTTTTAGAAATAAATTCAGCTTTTCCTATGAGTTTAGGATCAGATATAAGCTTGTGAAAGTCAGAATAGCTTTGATATTCAAGTTTTTCAGAACTCGTATTATATACCCCATTTCATCATCTATTTCGGAATACTATTCTGTCATGAGGCGGATTTTCAGATTGTGTTGAAACTATCTCATGATATTGGATTTCGTCTTGAGATCAATTTTTCGCATAGAGTGCTAGTATATTTCATCGAGTAAAATTTTCTATTCATATTATTTTCTCTGAAAGTTCAGATGAAATCATATCTATAAGGGTATCAAAATCAGTAATCTCTTTACTATTAGTAATTCTATGGAAGTCCTGTATCTCATGTATGAAGCGGTCAAAATTGGAATTTTCAGTAAGTGTATCAAGTATACTTGTAGAATTTAGTGTAAGAGATGTTGTAGGTATCTCAATATCCTGAGCTTTATTTTTTATCTGTCTCAGAGCCTCTTGTTTATGGGATGATGATATGTCAGATATAAATTCTCTTTGTATATATCAGTCAATCTCTGCTTCAGACATAAGTCAGAGGCTTTGGATTTTTGAGAGGCTGATGGTTGGGAGAAATGCGAGTATCAACTCTTTTTTCTGCATACTATCAAAAACTCACTCAGCGAGTAATCTATGTATAAGGTTATTTACTCGTTGACCAAAGAGTGGAGAGTTCACCGGCGTACTATGTATTGCTTCGTTCAGTAAGTACTCAAGCTCTTGTTTTTTATCTGATGAAAATGATCAAAGCTTCGAATCTATATTAAGTGACTCTAAAAATCATTTGATATTTTTTCTTTGAGGTTCTTGAATTCATTCATCTTGAAAAAATTTTTTAAGCATTTCGCTACTCCTTGTATAGTCTTGAAGCTTTTCTTGAGAAAGGAGTTTTACTTTAGGTTCAATATGACGTACATATTGTTCTTCACTTATATCAAAGTGTTTTTGAACTAGTTTTTTCATTTCGACTCTCCGAGACTTATAGCGTGCATATTCTGGAGCAACTCGCGCTTTTATTTTTCATAGACTCATCTTTCCACGAAAATCCTCTCACAGGGTATCAAACTCAGTTTTTCAATTAATGAAAGCCATAACATCATCTTGATAGCTTGTATCACTATCAGGAAGACTCATGATATGATTTACAAAACTCACTCATTGCTCATGAATACCTCTTTCTACATATAGATTATATACTTTTGTTTCTAGGTTTTCTATGTTTCCTTGTTTTTTATCCCCTGACTCAAGTGATGCATTCATTTCATCTCTTTGTGTATTGATTGACATATTATATTTTTATAAAAATATTTTTTATATTATACACTAAACTACCCTACTTTGCAAACAAAAATCTCAGCTTGTAATCTTTGTATTTTTCCTATAATTGGGATACTTTACATATTACTATTAATCTATGATTTTCCTCTGAATACTCGTCAGTCTTATTATTTTTTCTATTCTTGTTTTAGTTCATGAGTACTGACACTATAAAACAGCGCGTATATTTGGGATACATGTCGAAGAATTTGGTCTTGGCATACCTCCTCGGGCTAAAAAACTATGGAAAAACAAAAGTTGAACCCTCTTTTCACTTAACTGGATACCACTTTGAGGTTTTGTAAAAATTACTTGAGAATCGGAATTATATTTTAACATTTTTGATAAAAAATGAGCTCGAATATGACAAAATGAAATAAAAAGTGCCCTTGAGACTGGTAGAGATATTTTTGATAAAAAATGACAAGAATTAAAAAAATCAGAAAAAAAATATCTTCTTGAATTTTTAAAAAACCAAAGACCTGGAGAAAACTTTTTTGAAAAAAATATATGGCAAAAATCACTTGTGCTTCTCGCGGGTGTAATCATGAATATATTTGCAGCTTACATAATATTTGTATGAATATTTCTTGTTTGAGCTCAGCCTATCGGAGTAAATACTATAATCCCTACTCAGCAAACTTCGTATGTACTCCCAAGTTTTGAACAAGCAATTGAGAACTGAATATTAAAAGAAGAACCATGAATACTTCTATACCCTATAGAGGAAAGTATTGCATTTCAAAGTGGTATACGAGATGGAGATAGGGTTATATCAATCGATGGACTTGAATTTGAAAACATAGAGTCACTTCAAGAATATATATCAAGTTTTCCACTTACACCTATAGCTTTTTGAGTTGAGAGAGATGGAGAATATATTGATCTAGTTGTGACACCTTCAAGTGAAGGAAAGATAGGAAGCTATCTTGCGCCTAATATTGTTAGAAATGAGGATTTTAAATATAATTTCTGATTTTTAGAATCATTAAAAGTTGCTTGAGAGGAGACTATTGCACAACTAGAGCTTTGAACAAGAGGGATATACATGATACTGAGAAAACTTATATTTCCAGAAGTACCAGAAGAGCGAAGTGAGGCAATTGAATATGTTGCAGGACCAATAGGGATAGTGCAAGTTGTTACACTTTCACTCTCATCAGGACTTATGCTTCTTTCAGTACTCGCGGCAGTGATATCGATAAACCTTGCTCTTTTTAATCTTCTTCCTATACCTGCTCTTGATGGAGGACGTCTTCTTCTTCTCTGGATACGTACTGGACTTGAGCGAATCGTCTGAAAAAATACAAAACTTATCGGTATAGAAAATATGGTGCACGTGATATTTTTTATTCTATTAATTGCACTTTCTCTCTTAATAGCATATAATGATATTATACGTATTATATGAGATTAAGGAATTATGAATCAAAAACTCATCAAAGATATTAAAAACTATGTTAACTATATCGTTCTTCCACTTGATAGACTCTACTATCACCAGTATGATCATGCGCTTGAAGTGATGCAACGAGCTATATATCTCTGAGAAAAAGAGTGAGTCAGTGAAAAAGAACTAGAGATACTTGCTATAGCATGACTTTTTCATGACACGGGTTTTGTGATACAGTATGACAATAATGAATATATATGAGCAAAGATAGCGAAAAATTACCTTAGAGCTATCCTGTACCCCGAGGATAGAATCGCTCTTATAGAATCTCTTATACTTATTACAAATCCAAAAGAAACGCCTCAAACTTTACTTGAAAAAATCCTTAAAGATGCTGATCTTGATAATCTTTGAAGAGATGATTTTCTCGAGAGGTGAAAACGACTAAAACATGAGTTAGAGCTTATAAAAAATATACGTATCAAAGACCCAGATTGGAGACATGCTGCTCTTGATCTTATCGAGTGACATACTTTCTATACCTCTACTCAGATACGAGAACGAAACGAACTTTTAAAAAAGAATACAGAACTCCTAAGGTCTGATTTACAAAATAATGGAGAGGAATAATGTGAGTTGAATGATGAAATTTATGTACTATTGACCCATATAATATTTCACCTGATTGAATAAATATTCCTAGAAGTCTGCGTGAAAGTATTGTATCTGAAACTCAAAATGAATTATTAGATTGCTTTATTGATAATCTACATATACAGCATGATAATTCAGATTTCATTCATTATATAAAAAATCAACTCAAAGCCTTATTGCAAAATGAAGGAAGATACTATAATTCTTTAGATTCAGAATTTTTGAGAGATAGAATATATGAGACATTATTTAGTCTATATGAAAGTGAAGATATTTCTGAAAATAAAACATTTTACGAAATATTTTTTAATAATAATCAGCAATATATAGTTATATGATGAATTTCTCTTAATTTTTGAAATATAATATCTGAAAATTTTAAGATAAGCCATGAAGACTATATAAGAGCATATAAATTATGAATTATTGAAAGACAAGTAGTATGGGATTTTTTGGAGTGAGAAGATTGATTTCTGCCAAACTTAAATAATGGCTATACTCTTGGGATGGCAATAGAAGAGTTATGATTTCATAGCGATGTTATTGATTCTGTATATATATTATTTTGACGTGAACTCACAGATGATGAATGGAATAATCTTGCTTTAATGATAGGAGTTACCCTTCAGCTAGAGACTTCATGATGATGGAATATTCGTCATAATACTTGAGCAAGTACTGCAGATTGATATTTTCAATACCTTACTTGAAATGGTAGATTAGTAGATGAAATCAGAATTCTTGGGAGGGGCGATAATGAACCATGGAATAATGCTATAACACATGATTGCCCTGAATGATCTGAATGTATTAGAAGGTCGAGGTGGCATACAAACTCCTATGAGACCGCATTGCGCTCTATTTGAAGGTATGAAGATATTCTGGCAACATTTCCTGTATTTAGAGATGAGATATGAAAGATAGAAATAGATACTGAGGCGCAAGTTGTTTCTAATTTGTCAGCTAACGAGCAAATTATTTTATTCTTGGCAGACATGACACGTAACGGCAGAGTGCAACAAATACTTAATTTTTTAGAATATCCAACAAAAGAGAATTTTCTCATAATTTATCAATTACATCATTCAGATATATCTCAATCAGATACTCTGCAGATAATTAATGAACGTGTACCGAAGTATTTTAATAATAATTAAAAGCATATTTCTTGCTTTTTCTCACTTCTTCCCTACACTCTGAGCCATTATTTCTCAGAGTTTTTTATGAAAAAAAATGATATCATTGAAAATATACAGATAGAAAAGTTAGTTTTTTGAGGCAAGGGTTTTGTACGACTTGAGAATGGTAAGATCTGTTTTATTACAGGATGAGCTATACCTTGATCAAGAGTTAACCTTAGAATTATTAAGAAGAAAAAAGATTTTCTAGAAGCTCAGATAACACAAGTGTTAGAAAAATCATCTATAGAAACTTGAAATCATGAAATGATTCCTTGAGCTCCTTGGGTAAATATAGACTATAATGAGCAATTAGATATAAAGCAAAAGCAAATTGAAGAAGCACTTTTTCATTTGAAAAAGTATCAGAATGAAATACTGCTTTTACCTATTGTTGGTATGGAAAATACTTTTTGATATCGAAATAAAATAGAATTTTCCTTTGGAAAATATATATCTCATCGTGAAGAGATATTCCAAGACTTTAATATATGATTTCATAAGCGTGGAGATTTTTCACGCGTACTAGATTTTTCCGAGTGTTTTTTAATAGATAACGAACAAAATGCTATTTATCAAAGGGTTCGAGAATACACCAAGCAGAGCTGACTTCCAGTTTATGATCAAAAAATATGAACAGGTTTTTGGAGACATTTTATGGTGAGAAGAATGTATTTTTCTGGAGAAACTCTCCTGGTTTTTTCTATTAATCCAATATTTTTTGAAAACGAGAAAATAAAGCATGACGCACTTAAAGAACTGAAAGAATTTATTAATCATCTTATAACTCAATTCCCTACTATTAGATCCGTATATATATCTCATAATACACATAAAGCTGACATACTCATATGAGATATGGAGTTGATATATGGAACTGAAACTATCGAAGAGATACTTCTTTGATATCGTTTTAATATTGGTCCAAAGAGTTTTTTTCAAACCAATAGTGTGTGAGCTGAAGCTCTTTATACACTTGTAAAAAAATTTAGTATACGTGATTCTTGAAAAAAGAAACTCTGAACTGTACTAGATCTTTATGCTGGAACTGGCACAATCGGAATGATATTCTCAAGTATTGCGGATAAAGTGATATCTGTCGAACTCGTAGAAGAAGCTTCTGGAAACGGAAAAGATAATGCTGAAAAAAATGGAATACACAACATGGAGTTTATAAATGCTAAAGTAGAAGATTTCCTTGAGGATTATTTAGAAAGATGACAAAAAGCTGATCTGCTTATTATAGATCCTCCTCGAGCGGGCATGCATCCCAAAGCACTTCCCAATATACTAAAATTTTGAACAAAACAAATCATCTATGTAAGCTGTAATCCTGCAACTTTATGAAGAGATCTTGAATACATACTTGCAAATTCAGAGTACCATATAGAAAAAGTGCAAGCAGTTGATATGTTCCCACACACGCATCATATAGAAACTATAGTAAGTCTGGTAAAAAAATAGAAGCTAAATAGCTTCTATTTTTTTATATTCCTATACTTTCTTTAATAGCATTTACTTCATAGAGAAGTTTTTTATCTTTTTTCATCAGTTTCTCGAGCTTGTTGCAGCTATAGAGAACTGAGGCATGATTTCTTCCAGAAAAAATATTTCCTATACGTTCATAGGTGTAACTCATCTTAGTTTTAAGAAGAAACATACTTACTTGACGAGGTATCATAAACTCTTTTTTTCTATTTTCTCAGAGTATCCCCTCTCTTTCTATACCAAAATGTTGACTTACAGCCTCTATGATATCCTCATAACTTCGTATAGTTTTGAGGGTTTTATTTTTCTGGAGGTAACGTGATTCACCAAGTAAATCATTCGTAAAGCTGAGTTTTTGAAGTTTTTGAGCAATTTTTGAAAGATTTGGCGTACTTCCGGTAAGCTCATATTCAGCTATCATTTGATTGAGAACTCATTCAAGTTCACGTACGTTCTCAGTTACATTTGCCGCTATAAATTCAGCAACATCTTGTGGGATCATAAACTCTTTTTCACGAGCCTTTTCTTGTATGATAGCAAGGCGTGTTTCATAATCAGGCTTTCCTATATCGACTGTTATCCCCCATTCAAAACGACTTCTAAGACGTGGCTCTAGCTCAGTAAGTTCTTTAGGAGCTCTATCACCGGAAATAATTATCTGCTTATTCCCATCATAGAGAATATTAAATATATTATAAAGCTCATTTTGAGTTTGTTCTTTCTTTGAGAGAAATTGAACATCATCTACAACGAGTACATCAGCATCACGAAATTTTTCTCGCATACGTTCAACATTTCTCTTTTTTACTGCGGTAACGTATTCCGTAATAAATTTATCAGCTGTAGTATATGTAACTTTCTTATCTTTAAACCTCTTAAGTATCTCGTTTCATGTTGCTTGTAAAAGATGAGTTTTTCAAAGTCATACGTCACCATAAATGTAAAGAGGGTTATATGATTTTCAAGGGTTTTTCGATACTGCTTCACATGCTGAGTATGCAAGCTGATTATCTGCTCAAACGATAAAGTTAGAAAGGAGATATCTTTTTGCAGACTGAGCTTTAATTTCAACTTGTGAGTGAGAAGTTTTTTTACTTGGTGTTTTTTGTTGACGCGAGTACTCTTTGTAGAACTTTTGGCAATCAACAGCATCAATATTAGAGGGGTTATCAATGTTATTATCAACAATAAAATCAATACTTGTAATAGAATCTCAAAACTCTTTTTTTGTAGCCTCTAATACGAGAGAATAAAATTTTGCTTGCAGGTTATCTCGCATAAAGCTTGATACAGTTCAAAATGTGATTAATCCCGACTCTATTTTACAAATCGTAATCTTTCGGAAATATACCAGATAATCTTGTTTTTTGACATTTTCAATAATCTCTGTAAGGATGTTTTTAACTCTGTAGTGATTTTCCATTTCTTAATAATTATTTTAATGTTGTAAGATTTTGTATAAATTATTTATTTTGTACGGATACAATATCAAAGTTTTCAACAAGGTCAAAAGAAAATTTATATTTGACAGTTTTTTATGTATAAATATTTTATACATATTTATTTTTGCTTTGCTTTGCTTAATGCTTATACTATTTTCGATAACTTAATTATATTTATTTTTTAGAAAATGTTAAAAAATAATTCTATTTTGTGAATTGTATACTTTGTGCTGATAGCTTGAGTTGTATGATGATTTTTTTTCAATAAGGTTAAAAACCCAGAAGCTCGGGTAGTGTTTTCATATCCTCAAGAGCTTATAGAATTTTGATGAGAAAAACTTTCTTTTGATGGTGTGCGGTGACAAGACATGAAAGAGCGATTTGATAGAGAGTTTCTCATTGTATCAAATAATTTATATCAAGCCTTTTTATATATTAAACGCTACCCTCTCTATATTCCTTATATTAAAGAAAGATTGCAAGAACATGATATACATCCGGACTTTATATATTTACCTATAGCTGAGAGTGCACTACGAAATGATGTAGTTTCTCATGCTTGAGCTGCGGGTATTTGGCAATTTATGCCTGATACCGCAAGAAGGTACTGATTACAAGTAGATGATTATATTGATGAGAGGTATCATTTTGAAAAATCTACTGAAGCAGCATTAATATATCTTAAGGATTTATATAATCAATTCTGAGATTGGGCACTTGTTGCTGCTGCATATAATCGCTGAGAAAATTGACTTAGAAGAGATATGGCTTCCCAATGAGTAAATAATTATTATGATTTATTTCTTAATAATGAGACGTCACGTTACGTTTTTCGTATATTAGCTATCAAGTATATGTTTGCATCTTATTATGAAAATAAAAGCTTTATAGATACTTTTATAGGTTGAGTGTATACTCCTTCAGAAAATCAAGTAATCAACATCGTCTGACCTGTGGAAGATTTAAGAGTTTGGTCACAAAACGAGGGATACAACTATAGGGAAATTAGGCTTTTAAATCCATGGATTAAGAGTTTTGAGTTACCTGAGTGAGAATGGATGATAGAAATTAATCATTAAAATATGCTATTTTCTTTTAAGCTTCTACGAGCTCATAATCTAGATAAGCTTATTGATCTCGCTGATAAGTATATTTTTCACGGTAAACTCGAAAAGATAATTGAAGTAACATATAGTTATAGAGAAATTGAAGATTGACTCTATGTGAATGAAACATTATTTGAAGAATATTTATGACTCAACTATCCTAACTATACTATAGAAAAACTGTGACTAAAGTATAGATTCAAGATATGAATACAGATATTGCAACTCGAATCACTTATTAATAAAACAAAAAAGACACTTGTTTTTTCAAGACATCAATCACTGAGAAAGACTTTATTTATAGAAGCACTTGAATATATAAAAGAAATACTTGAGATATCTGTCTTATGAGTTGATTTTGAAATCGAAAAATGAACTTGAGTATCCCATCTTAGTAAGACGAAGAGTTTACAACTCATACATGAGATAGAGAAGAAAGAAAGAAAAATTTTTTGAAATAAAATTATAAGTAATTCTGAGGAATTTTGGGGGTGTTATAATTTTATATCCAATATAGATACAATAGAAAATATTAAGTTATCTCAAACTGATAAAAAACTCATTAAGTGATATCTTGAGACGATTAGGAACTTTGCCCCTCAAAAAAATCCTATAAGAATAGAGCAAGACTCAAGGCAGAATCAGGTAATCCAAGGATTTCTTCAAAAAAATATATCACGTAAAGATTATAGAGAAATTTTTGATACTATATGTGAAATATATTGACTCCCCCAACGAACAAAAATAACGAGTGCATGATCAATATACGATGGGGATAAGTTTCTAGAGATACCAAGAAGTCAACAATTTTCAACCCTTCCGTTAGAGAGAATATTAAAACTTATTACTCATGAAATAGAGTCACACTATATCAATATATATAATAATAATACACTATTATGAAAATTTCGATGAGCAAATAATCTCCCAAAAGAAGAATGAATAGCGATGTTTATGGAAAGGATTTTTGAGTGATATAATCTTGATAATATAGAAAGTATTATACATATATTCTTTCCTATACTCTGAGGAGAGTGTTTGAATTGAAATGATTTTATAACATATATGAGGATATTATGAAAAGAGTGTAAGCAGAGACGTGATTATGAATCTAGTATACTGAGAGCAAAGAGAAATTATAGTTTAGATTATCCTTGAGTTCAACATAAAGATCTCGCATACTCTCGATGACTTGAGGAGGTACTGAGATATCTTAAAGATTGATGAGAGTTTTATAAGTTATTTTTATGAAAAGTTTGATTTCATGATATTGATCATATTCATCTCATATACTCCTGATCGAGACAAAAAAATGATATAATTTTTCCACTTTTTTTCTCTGATATCGTTTTTTATTATCTAGAACAAAAAAAGCAGGATGATAGCTTTATCTTTGATACAAAGGTATTCTATCTCTACTTAAAAAAGAAGTATTGGTTTTTAGATATAGAGAGATTTAAGATTATTAAACGGATAGAACGTAAAGAGAAAAGCATACTTAGTCTTTTGAGGTTTATAGAAAGAAGATTAGATGCCAAATAGTTTTCTTAAAACAAGATTTCAGGAATTAACTCAAAGCATTTCTTTATGACCTCATAATCATGGAGTTGCATTTATCTCTAAAATTACTCAATTTTCCTTTAAAAGAGGACTCCTAGGATCTTGAAGTATGATATCAACTCACGCAAAATGTAATCAAAAAACTGCAAGAGACTCGATAACTCATTGCTTTACTTGCGGATGAAGTATACTTGATACATTAACCAATGTTCCTCATGTCCCAACATTGGAATTACGCCTTAAAATAATATTCTGTCATTCTCGCGGTATTGAGAGAATATTTAGAGATTGCTTTTTTAAAGTATCTAACACCTCATCATCTATCTCTATACTAGTTAAGACATTTTCATATTGCTCTCATCTTAAAGGGTTTGTTGTATTTTCATATTCTACTAATTCTTGTATAGTTCGTTTTCCATCTCCTGTAACAACTGGAGGTTTTCTTATGTAAGCAGCAATAATTTCATTATCAAAGACAAGCATACGTATCTCATCTCATTTGATTTGTTCTTGAATAATCATGGTATCGTAATCTAAAAATGATGTTTCAAGTTTTATTTGCAGTTCTCAATAATCTCTTATATTCATTCGGACTCCATTTCAATGAGCTTCTGAAAGAGGTTTTATAACAAGCGGGAAGAGAAATCAGGAAATATCAGATTCTTTGAAATTATTAAAATTTTCTTTTTTAAGATAGAGGCTCTTAGCTATAGGAAATCAATTTCTTTCTAGTAAGGTGTAACAGAGGGATTTATCATTTACAAGCTTAAATCATAGAGCGCTATTTACTCAAAAATCTGTATTTTTAAAGAGGATCTTTTTTTCTGAATTTCAGATAAAAAATACATTATTATCTGCGTCTATTATTTCAACACTGAGTCATAAATCTTTTGCTTCTGATATAAGAAGTTTAGATGATGTTGACAAAAAATTTATTGAAGACATATTTAAAATTTAGATATATAATAAAATATAATAAAATATTAATATATAGCAAGGTGTTTATGGGATAACAAAAAACTCTTCACAAAATCCATAAAACTTATATACTCTCTCCTGCAAGAGCAGACATCTACGTTCAGCTAAAGCTGGATGAGGAAAGTCCGGACATCACGAGAACGCTCAGAAAGCTAACGGCTTTGGTTCCGCAAATAATACATAAGTGCGGGATACGGAAAGTGCCACAGAGACTATACTATTTCGTGTAAGCGAGAGAAAGGTGAAAAGTCATTTGGTGTGTTTACTCTTGATTGCGAAACTCGTTTTCGTGTAAGGATTATATGCTACAGATGAAGCAGGACTTGTCCTGAACTTGGTAAACCCCTGAGGATGCAATGGGAATGGTTTGCTATGAGGTTCATTGTTCTCTATTGCCTCAAAAACAAATACCCAGCTTGAGACTTATAGTGATATAAGTCCTAGATAGATTGATGTCGAAGTACAGAATCCGGCTTATTACTCTTGCAATTTTTTCTTGATTCTAAAAATATTTCCCTATACTTTGGGGGATATTTTTATTTTATTTTACAATATATGAAACTCGTATTTACTGGCATACAAGGTTCTGGAAAATGAACACAGGCACGAAAACTTGTTGAACTATACAACTTTAAACTTTTAGAGATGTGAGGAGAGTTTCGAAGAGTTATAGCCTCATGAAGTGAACTCTGAAAAAAAATACAAGAGCAATATGATCGAGGAGATCAAGTATCTCCTGATCTCTGAGTTGCTGTTATGGAAGATGCAGTACAAAATATTATAAATAATCATAGTAATGAAAACGTCATTTTTGATGCATTTATACGAAATGACTGGAATAAAGAAATATTTGACCGACTTCTTCCTGATTATAGCGTAATACTCTTTGAGCTCTCAGAAGAAAAAGCTCGCGACCGTCTTCTTGGGCGTATGTTTAACCCTACTTCTTGAGAAACCTTTCCAGGTGGAACACTTACTGATCCTAAAACTTGAGAAACTCTTATACAGCGAGCTGATGATAATGAGTCTGGGATTATTAAGCGTATAGAGCTCTATAGAGATATAACGCTTCCTATAGTAGAGCAGCAAAAAGCTGAGTGACGAGTAATAGAGATCAACGCTGACCAAAGTCCTGATGAGGTATTTCAGGAACTAGTAGGTAAATTGAGTTTATAATTAATTTTAAAAATATGCCTTTAGATGCTGTAAATTGAGATATTTTTGAATGACTTAGTTCGTGAAAAAAATGAACTTCTAGATATATGTCTAGAATACAACATGAACTCAGAAATACAGATATATGAAATATTGTGGATTATCAAGAATCTAACACAATCGTCCCAAGCTTCCAAAAATGGAAAATGGGATATCATAATGAGGTAGAAGTACTTCTTGCTTTAATAGATTGAAAAGACAAACAGGCAATATTTTTCAAATCACAGCTAAGTGAAGAGCTTATTAGTGAGGTAAGTAATTACAAAACAAGACTATTAGAATTACTAAATCGTGCCCAATAAGCTCATGCTTTAAAAAATAATTTCTTTTTAAACTAAATAGAAATTATTTTTTTACAGTAATTGTCGCTACGTAAAATCATTCTGAATCTCATCAATTTACTCATTCTAATATTGTAGAATATCTTTCCTGAACTCTCTTGAGTAAGTTCCAAATTATATGATTGTTGTCTCTCTCGCTTGCTACGAGTATGATGGGTTTCTCACTTTCAATTTCAAAAGCCATATTTTTAATAATCCAACCATACATATCAACTCAAAACCCACTGAGTCATTTTCACAAAATATATCAATTTTTTTCTAAGTATGTCTTCATTTTATCACTTAGATGTGTTTGACTGTAAGCCGATACAGAATGCTCTATGACGATATTTTGATATTTACCTGCATGTATATTACTAGTTTGAATATAGCAACATAAATATCATAGTACAGCCTCATCACAACCCCTAAAAATAATTTCATATTTTCTTTTTTGATCACCGTAAAATCTTCAAGGTAGCTCCTCTCACTCTATCACCTCAACAAAAAAATCAACTCATTCCATGAGTTCCTGGGGAGTGTCGGGAAGTATATTATTAGTCTCCATATTTTTATTGATTACATACTTATCTAAAATAGATAATATACTACTAAATTAATTATAATATATATTATAATTAATTTAGTAGTATTATGCAATAGATAAAAGTATTTTCAATGATTAGATATACTTCCTACACACTATATATTCACACCTTAATTTATAAGATTGAGCACAAGAGTTGTCATGAGCTCCTTGTCTTTTGGATTACTCTCGGCTATGAGAAGGGTTATCGCTACAAGCGCTCTATCATTGATTTTTCTATTTCACTCACTATCAAAGAGGATGTTATTTTTTGCAAGAAAGAGGATAAAAAGAAATGCTCCAGAACGCTTATTTCCATCGGTGAATGGATGGTCTTTGATAATAAAATAGAGTAAATGCGCTGCTTTTTCCTCAAGACTTGGATAGAGGTCTTGTCCTCAAAATGTTTGATAAATATTTCAAAATATCCCTTCAAGTCCTCTCTCTTCTCTGAGTTTTGCAAATAAATCTGTTGCTTCACCTTTGGTAAGCAAGTTTTCTTTCAGTTCAAAAAGCGCATCTTGTGCTTCACTTGCATCAAGCTTATATCTCAATTCTTTTGTCTTCCCTTCTCTCAGCAAATCATCTTCATCATACTTTTGAAGTAAGAGCCAAGTGTTAGTATAACTCGTCACGATATCAAGAAGTCCTAGTGCTTCGTCTTTTGATATATCCCCACTCTCAAGTGCTTTTTTTACAAGCTGAATCGCTCACTCCAACTCAGAGTATCATTTTTCTTTGAGACGTTTTTGATTGAGAGCATAACCTTTTGTAATATAATCACGCAACACGCTTGTTGCCCATATACGAAATTGCGTTGCTTGTTTAGAGTTTACACGATAACCTACTGATATAATCATATCAAGGTTATAATACTCTATATCTCTCAATACTTCCCTATTTCATTCTATTTGAACTGTTGCATATTTTGCAACAGTTCGCTCTGGGAGTAGTTCCAATGTATTATAAATATTGTTGATATGCCTTGATATCGTAGATTTATTTTTTCAAAAAATCTTTGCTATTTGTTCTAAACTTAACCAAACAGTTTCGTTTTCAAGTCGTACTTGAATCTCTGTTTTCCCTTCTCCTCGCTGAAATATTTTTATTTCTCCCTTATTCATATTTCTTTTATTATATACTATATATACCCATTATAAGGATTTTTTATAGGATGAAAGGGAAAATTCAGTATGTGCAAAAAATACACAAGCTCATTGAGTAAAAGCATTATGTAGATTTTGCATAATGCTTTTTTCCTTTCGTGAAACTATTATCAGAATCTCCGGCAATAGAAATTATCTTCGGGTTGTTCGTTTTGCTGCGACTATAAGATGCCAAAGAATGATTCAGTATAGGATTTTATATACTACAAATGATAAACGTTCAATTCAGTTATAAACTATATATACTTTTTCTCAGTTGATTATAGAGTATTCTGGAAGTAATCAGATAGGATTGATGTAGATTGCAAAAACTTCGAAGAAATTAAAACTTGGTATTACACTCTTTATTCAGATAAATAATAAAAAAAGTATAATTATTATTCCAAAAATTGGTCAGACTATTTTTTCGAACAATTTATAAAAAAAATCAAAATATTTATAGATAAAAAATGTCATCGAAATAAATAAAAATATTGAGAAAAGGCTAATTAAATCATATTGCTGCAATAATTTTATTAAAAAAATATTATCGTTATTGATATCATTTCCATACGCTCTCAGCATACTATGCGCTCAGTGAATCAAAGTTGCTAAAATAGATAAATTCAGCAATAAAAAAGTTGGCTTTAACCAATTATTTCAAAACTCATTTACATATTTACTAAATTTAAGACTCATAATTTCTCATATTTCTTTTGATTTTTCTGAAGAAAAATCTTCTTGGTATAATTCTAATATAAGCTGATAAAAAGTTGTGTTATCAATTTTCTTCGTTTTCTCATAATATTCCATTTCTTTAGCATAAAAAATATTTGCTTCAGTATGGTTTCAATTTTTATCCATTATGAATTTCAACTGCCTATAATTATCTTTAAGTTTTGAGTTTGAAATCTCAGGAATTATAGTTTTTTTATCTTCTAATATACGTATTATTCTTTTTTTAGATAGTTTATAATTTCATTTAAAATCTATATCATTTAAGATACATTCATTTAAATTTGCTCAGTTTAAATAGATGTTTAACAATTCTAAATTATTAAACATTGATTTTCATAAATCAATTTCAGAAAACTCTAAATTATCAATTTTTGCTCCAGATATAGACAATTTTGGTATATTTGTACTTCAATGATATATAAAATTATTACATTCAATATTATATAGTAATATAAGTCAGCTTGAATCTGTTTTATACACCTTGGACAACTCTAATGAATTAACTTTTAATTTTTTATTAGTTCATCAAATTGTAATTTCACTCACATTTTTTAATCTTTCGAGTAGTATATTTCATCTTTTAATTCAAGAGGTATTTACACTAATTATTTTTATCTTATTTCATTTATTTTTCTCAAATTTAATAATAGATTCAATAGTTCCTCATTCAATCGAAATTTCATCACATTTGCAATTTCAGAAATTAAATATTGGATTTAATTGATTTTTTAAGAAGCTACAATTTTTGAATACAATTTTAGTTCATTCCTGAATCTTGTCTATTTCCCCACTATAAAATGTTGAATCACAAATTAAAATCTCTTTTTTTGAATTGAGTATTTGAAAAGTTCACCGTACTTCTACATTTCTTATTTCATTAATATAATCTGGATTTAAGGAAAAATCTTTTTTAAAAGTAATTTTAGTATAATTTTTATTTTTTAGTAATGTTTCTAAGAATCCTCTACTTATAGAATTTGATTCAATTGTTGAGTATATTAATATTTCTCAAGCAAAATCCACAACTGTCTTTAATTTTTTTATAAAATTTTCAATCTCAATGATTTTAGCGTAAATATTTTCAATGTTTGTATTATTAAAGAAACCTTCATCAAACCTATTATAAAAATCGGACGAAAAGTGATTATTAAAAAATCAACTTAATGCTTTAAAAGAATTAATAGAAGCTGATTTATTATAGCTGGAATCTGCATTTGTTTTTATATTTGTTAATGCTGATATTAATTGATTTTCCACATTTATAAGACGACTCCTATCAAAAAATCAGATATACTCCTGAAGAAATTTTGCTTTTATTTCAATTTTTGTTTGTTTAACCATTTTATTAATATGTTCTATATAAAAGCAAATCTATTTTTTTAATCCACATACACCTCCCTTGGCTTACTCCCATTGGCTGGCCCAACTACTCAGAGTTCTTCGAGTATATCGAGAACCTTGGCAGCGCGAGCATATCAGAGTCAGAGCTTGCGTTGAATAAGTGAAGTGGAGCCTTTGCGAGTTTCTTTGACTACTTGTATGGCTTTTTCGATGATAGCTGGGTCCTCATCTTGATCCCCTTCGTATCCTTCGAGAATACTTCCCTCTTTGTTACTACGACCATCTGCGATGGAAGTGTCTTGGAGATTATTAAGCATATCTGGGTCAATAGTAAGTTTGAGCGGGTTCACTACTGCTTCTACTTCTCAGGTTTCAACAAGAACTCCTTGTACACGTTCTGGAGCAAGATTTCAGGTAGGATAGTAGAGCATATCTCAGCGTCCTAAAAGGTCTTCTGCTCACATCTTGTCGATGACAGTACGAGAGTCTATCTGAGAGGCAACGGTGAAGGCAATACGTGATGGGATATTTGCTTTGATAAGACCGGTGATGACGTCAACCGATGGTCTTTGAGTTGCAACGATGAGATGCATCCCTACAGCACGTGCCATTTGAGCAATACGGGCAATACTTCCCTCGACTTCTTTTTTTTGTCCACTCATCATGAGGTCAGCGAGTTCATCTATAACTATAACGATGTATGGAAGTTTTTCAGACTTATTTACTTTAGCGTTGTACTCAAGGAGATTACGAGCATTTACTTTTGTTGCCATATCATAGCGACGCAGCATCTCAGCAACTGCCCATTTGAGTGCATTGAGTGCCTTTTCTGGGTTGGTGATAACAGGAGTGAGAAGATGAGGAATTCCGTTATAGACGGAGAGCTCGACTCGCTTTGGGTCTACCATGATCATCTTAAGCTCACTTGGGGAAAACTTATAGAGCATAGAGAGGAGGAATCAGTTCATCCCAACAGACTTTCCTGATGCAGTTTGTCCTGCTACAAGGAGATGAGGCATCTTAGTGAGGTCACCAAATACAAGGTCTCAAGAGACATCTTTTCCTATTGCGATTGGGATTTCAAGTTTTTTATTTTTAAACTGAGGAGACTCTAAGAGCTCGCGAAGTCCAACTGCTTGTCTCTCTTCGTTAGGAACTTCTACTCCAACAACTCCAAGTCCTGGGATAGGCGCTTGAATACGGATAGATTTTGCATGAAGTGCAAGTGTGAGATCTTTTTTAAGATTTACTATACTTTGAAGCTTTACTCACTTTGAAGGCTTGAGTCTATACTGTATAACTGTAGGTCCAACTTTATATCACTCCATAGTAACACTTATACCAAACTGCAAGAGTTTTTCTTGTATCTCTATTTCCTTTGTGCGAACCTCATTATCATCAACTCGTATCTCTGTGTCACGCTTCTGAAGTAACATAGTTGTTGGTAACTGCCAATTATTAAAGTTTGTTATAGGAACTTGGGTTTTTCAATCTGTTTCTGGAGATTTTTTAGTAAAGAGTGAAGCTATACCTGATGAACTAGAAGATGAACCTTCACTCACTGATACCTTTCTCTGTGTTTGCTTTTGGAGTTCAAGTTGTTTTGGTTGTTTCATCTTAGCGAGTTGCTCTTTTTCTCGACGGAGCTCTTCGAGTTTTTTTTCTAGGTCACTCGCTTCTTTTTCAAGTTTTTTCTCGACCCGAGTTTGAGTTTTTCATGTTTTTTGTACACTTCTCTGCTCTTTTCTTACTTTTGCAAGCTCTTTTTCTACTTTAAAACTTTCTTTGATATCGGAAAATCTTGGGAGTACTTGAGTGGACCGCATAGTAGCATGAACAACTGAGAATCGAAAAAGGATATAGAGTGAAGCAAACCAAAGTCCTATACTACAAGCAAGGAGAGTTGCTTTTCAAAGAAGAGGTATAAGAGTATCATAGAGATTAAAATACGCTTCATATGGGTGAAAAAATACTCACAAGATAGTAGTAAGTGAAAGGAAGTAGAAGAGTAATCCAAAAGCACGATAACTATTAAAATGAAGTGTCTTCTCAGTAAAAAGCTTAATCCCAAGCAGTATCAGTACGGGAGAGAATACTAGTTTATAATACTCTCAAAATGTTTTTGAAAGAATATCAAAAGTATAAAATCATATCAATGATTGAGTATCTCAGATAAGTGTAATAAGTGCTAAAAAAATACCCGTAAGTGCGACGAGCATATTAATATGTTCTTGAGAGAGTTTTGTAAGAGGTGATTTTTTTCTTCGTGCCACAGTCAAATACTAATATAATAATTACCCGCAGTATATACAAAAAAACCCCACTTGCAAGTGGGGTTTTAGTGAAGAGTTGATTGTGCGTTATACCCTAAAAGCAGATTTGTAGTTTGTATTTTTAACTTTCAAAATTCCTCCCCATTAAAATCATAAAAGTATCATTTTTCAGCATCTATAATTACTCTCATAATTTTCTTTACTCAAGGATCTGATATTTGTTCTGTAAAATCATCACTATTTTCATCTATTCTATGATTATTTATATCACAGTAATAAAAGTCAATATTAGTAGCATTAAGATGAAATATCATATTTTCTTCGGGTAAATAAAGGTGGTATCATGCTTTATGAAAATCATCTATTATGATAACATTATTACCGTTAACTGAATGTGTTATATCAAGAACATGGGCAAAAATATAATCTCCGGAAGTAACTAATATTCATTTTTTTCATCAAAAAGTAATTCATTTATAGTACTTTTTATTACTATTATCATCTCAATTGACTGCTATCTCCTTCATTTGTAATAAAATCTGTCACTCAAGGTAAAACCAAGGCGATTGTGTTTCTCAATCAAGCTCTATAATAACATCTTTTGATGGAGATGTTCATAACCTACGTAATATACGTATATTCCTATCGGCTCTATTTTCAAGAGTGGCAAGCAATACTCAATCAAATTCAAATTCCCTCAAGAGAGAGCATATTATTTCTAAATCACTTTCCTTGATTTCCTTGAGATTTAATTCAGCAAATATAGTTACTGCGTCTGCAAAATCGCTTTTTCTCAAATACTCAACTTTTAAAACTCTAAGAGTTTCCTCAAGATCGTTTTGAGAGGTGCAGGAAGTAAGGATATCATATATATCTTCTATCTGTAATGGTGATAGCTTTTCTACAAGTGAGGAGAAGTTAGTACTATCATCAAGTATGAAATCTATATCTGTCTTTATCTGAAAACAAGCAAGAGTAACTTGCTCAGTGATTCATAGTGGGTCAGTATTTCATTTTTTGAGGATTTCATATCACTTTGCTATAATCGATCCTAGAGTATCGTTATTAATTGCAGATATAAATTTTTGAGAAAATACGTCTTGAAATTGATCAGAGTTTACATCTCACGGGGAAAAAACATTTTTTCAAATATGTATTTGCTGTAGTTTCACTTACTTTGTATATTAATGATTATATTGACTCGGTGAATCAATAGAAAGTATGTCTGGGATAGGTTTTCTTTCTTTCTTAGGTATTACATCGCTTTCAATTCACGAAATTATATATCAATGTTTTATGGTAGGGTTTCACTCTTCATCTAATAACTCATGTATAAAGCGTAGTTCGCAGGTTCAGTTTGGTTTTATGATACTTTCAGGAAAGCTTCCTCAAAAAAAGTAATTATCTTCATCATCAATAAATGCAATTATACTTTTTGTAAGTATTCCATCCTTATCATTTGCGAGGTAATATCTATTTTCTTCTTGAGAATAGAGTGCTACATAATATCAATGAGATGTCAGAATAGGATGTGGGTATGGATATGATTTAAACACTATTTCATCATCTTTATCTTGCACATAATAAACTTCATTTCCATTACTATCATATCATAGATATATAAAAAGTGATTTTCAAGCAAAAGTATACATATCAACTGGATTTCAGGAATCAGTTGCATCAGAAATTTGTGAGGTTTCAATTGTAAAAACTTCAGCATCATTAGCAATATCAAAGATATAAAAAATATCATCTTCAGTATAACATAGAAATCATTTTTGGAGAATCGAGAGATTGTCTGCATCAAATCACTTAAGAGTTGTCGTAAGTGTAAATCAAGCATCAAGAGTTCAGCTCCATACATCAGTTGATCACTCGTTATTTATGAGACAGTAAATAAAATCAGTATCACCTAAGGAATCAAATGATTCTCAGTCCTCAGTTACGACATATCAATAATTATTCCCCTCAGGATTCCTACTATCAGCAACATAATATATAGTTCGATTATTCTCTTTTGTTACGTATATTCAAAATTTATTTCACCCCAACATACATAAGAGTTCAGGGGCTCAAGACTCATGAAGCACTTCATGTATTTGAGTGAGATAGTCCTCAATCCTTATAGAAAAAGTCTTAAGTGTATTTAGTATAGCAGTATCTCTTTCAGGTATATCAGATGTATCAGATTCTCCATCTATAATAAGTTTTGCATTCATTGCTACAACAGCTGTAGTAATCTGAATTTGCTCATGTACTCAAAGTGTTTGTCACGACTTATAATTAAGTATAACCTGTAATCATTTTCAAACTTCTGAGGAGGTTTTTCATTTTCATAGGTGCTTGTTCATCAAAGTCTCAAAATTTTTATTTCAAAAATCATCAGACTCTATAGTATTTCAATCAAGAAGAATGCCGAGTAATATCATATATTCATATTCAATAATATTTTTCTCAATGTAATAAAAAAATAGACTTTTGCAAATCTATTTTTTTATTTTTTAATATACCTCTATGCTGCTATAAGATAGTCTTGTTGTATCATTTCGGCAGCCTGCTGTTCTTTTACTCAGAACATCTGAGAGAGTCGAGCAGTTATTGCTATTGCTTCAAGTTTTTGAACTGCTTCAAGTGCTTGATTTATAGAGTTGTTATAGCTTATAAGTGCTTGCTCTACTACAGGAGCATAAGGTAATTGTTTTTGTGTTTTCATGGTATGTAAATTATATTACTAAAAGTTTAACATCTATTATCTTGCAGCAACACTTCACCTTCACTGTGTTTTCAAGAGTTCTGAAAGAAGATATACTGCCTCTCATCTTTTAATAGTAGCATCTGGTTGAAAGTAATTATTTCAGAAATTATCTCTCCAGCTATACTGTGGTCATAGTGTGCTTGCCACAAGAGTTTGCCCATTTGCATCAAGATCTAAGTAACGTTGTCATGAAGTTTGTACGCTTTGTCCTCAAAGATACTTTGATGCAAGTGTGAGAAACTCTTTTCGAGTTACTGGGATAAATACACCATTAGGCTCATTACGTAATGCCTCAAGTTTTCATGTATTTATATTTCGTTCTCGCATAATATTTCCTATCCAAGTATTTGCTTGTCTTTGAGTTAGGCTTTCATCTTCAAGGAAGTAGCCATTTCTAAAACCAGAGAGTTCTCAAGCCTTAATACCTTGTACTATTTCATTAAAATACGGATGACTTGGGCGAAGATTTTTTGGAGCATTTACTGTAAGACTCTGTCTTGTAAGTGTATTTCAGGCATTAGCCATTACTCGAAGTTCAACTTTATTTTCTGTAAGTATCTTATAATCAAAGAGAAGTAGTCCTCATATAGTATCTTTATAACTAAAGCTTAGAGTGTCTGTATATTCCTCATCATGACAAGTCCTTGCAAATGTTGCTCTAATATTTTGAAGAGTTCATCTTTTCAGACAGTATTTAATATTATCTCCTCCGTTTATGTGAAATGTTCCATCAAACTCTTTTCTTACTATTCTATTCCCATGTTCATCTCTTAGTAGTACAATAGCTCTGTTATCTTCTCAAAGAACTACCTGATTTTGCGTATATATCTTTCCTCAAGATACTCCTGATTGTACTCAGGCTTGTCATACTGAGAGAGAGAAGGTTCGAAGTATGACATCTCAAAGTTTTACGTGAAGCGTTGTATGCCCTGTATTTTTTCCTGTTATACGTATATCTCTTATACCATCGGTAAAGTTGTAAAAACTTCTTGGGAATACATCTATAACATCACTATTGAACTCAAAGTGTATTTCTCCTGGTGTATTCCCTCTAAATCCTCTTCCTCTTTCCGTATTAAAAACGATTTGCATAGTTCTTGAACTTCAAGTATCAAGTTGAGAAAATGTATTATTAAAGTTTAGTGTGTGATTTTTAAGAAACTCTGCGATTTCCATTGCTTCTATTTCTTCACGAGTCATCAGATTTTCTCGACTGATAACTGGGGTTTGATTTTGCGCTACTGGATCTGAAGTTTGTGGTGTATCTTGTATAGTAACTCAGAGACTATTGTTTGCGAGAAATCTATCATAGTCTACTTTAGCCTGAGATCTAGTACGTGGACCAAACCATCCAGCTCATTCATCATCTCGTGAACTAATCACTCCACTATCAAGTTGATAGTTTGTTACTGCCTCTACTACATCTTCATAATTTGAAGTAATTACTTCGTTATAGTATCAAAGATCTTTCATTATTTGTTGTACACTTCGAGTATCAGTAAGTGAATACCCAATATATACAGTTCTATTAAAGACGCTCATATCAACTCAAGAGCTTGAAGTTTGTGTATTTTGCGTAGGAGCTGGTTGCTGAGTATTTGGGTTACTCGGAACTACTTGTATCGGAGTATTAACTACTGCTCAGTGTGTTTCAAAAAATACTATAGGATCAATTGTTTGTCTATGAAGTTCTCCGAGACATTCGTTAGTATTTATTTGATTATTATATGAGAGCGGACAAGTTCAAGAATTATAGTGCCAAGGGTGAAATGTATGTGGTCTATCAATCTGAAAGTGAAGATGATTTCCTGTTGAGTTTCAAGTATTTCCTACTGTACCTATTTGTACACCTACTCGCACTCTATCACCCTCATTAACTTCAAGAGTATGAAGATGGGCATAGTTTGAAACTATTTTTTGTCATCTAATAGTATGTTCAATAGATACATACTTCCCCCATCAAAGTGCTGTTCATGCTGCTATAACTGTTCCATCAGCAATAGAGTAAACAGGAGTACCTTCAGCTGTTGCAATATCTATTCCGTGATGTCCTCACATACCAACATCCCAACCATAACGGTAACTCGCACCATGAAGTACAGTATAAAGACGGGTATATCTATTATATCAACCATTAAGTGTAGCGTAACGTTCATAATCAGAACTTTTTATAAGCGGCATTTGTTTACGACACTCAGATCAGAGAAGGTGAAACTTTTCAAAACGACACTCTAGTTTTGATACTTCTTTTAGTGGAAAAATAATTTCTGAAGAAGTATTCGCAGATACCAGAGATACCGGAAGCATATGGAACATAAGTCCTATAAGTGCAAGGCTTGCTCAGACTTTTTGTATATTTGTTTTCATAAGCAATTATGAGATATAAAATTGTGATTTTCTTCTTGATATTCTTCTATATGTGGTTAGTATAAAGATATATATCACTATTTGACTATTTATAATTAATGTACATAATTTATTTCTGTAATTGTATTACACCATAATAAATAAGTATTGTCAAATAATAAGTATCTGTTTTAATATACTTTTTTCTATTTTTTGATATGATGGCTTATAAGAGCCATTTTTATATAATATCTTATTCTTCTTTATGTATATTTTTGAAACGGAAATATTCTGACTCTCCCTTACTCCGAGCTACTATGGGCTTATGTATGTCTTGGCATTTACTAGCGGTTACTTTATATTATGGTATCTCAAAAAATATTCACAGAAGGAGCTTGAAAGTCTATTTTTCTTAGTATTTCTTTGAGTATTTCTTTGAGGAAGACTTGGTTTTGCAATTTTCTATAACCCAAGTCTTTTTATTGATTTCCGTTCTGAAATTCCATTCTGGTGACTTCTTGCAGTTCATGAATGAGGAATGAGTTTTCATGGAGGGCTTATAGGAGTCATTATTATGCTTTTATACTTTTCTAAAAGATATAAAAAGTCTTATCTTGATACATTTGACACTATAGCACCACTTGCAGCACTCGGAATATTTTTTGGGCGAATAGGAAACTATATAAACAAAGAACTTCTCTGATTTCCATATGAGTGATTTCTTGCAGTACAGACATCTGAGTGAAGCTTTTTCCCCTCTCCCCTATTTCAAGCATTTACAGAATGATTCCTTCTTTTTCTTATATTGTGTTATTTCTGGACTCGAAGAAAGTTTTCATGACAAATAGAAACTATATTTTTAATCTGATACGGTATTTTCAGAACCTTTACCGAGTTATTTATACGTATGCCAGATACGTATATTTGATACCACTTTTGATTTTTGACTCATGGAAGCTTATTAAGTATTCCAATGATTTTTATCTGAACCTATCTATATATAAAAATATCAAAAAAATAACATGAATAACTTCACCTTTACAAACACGCTCATAATCTGAGCTTCGATTATAACATTTCTAGCACTATCGCTATTTCCAGAGTTATATCTATTTGGTATAAATAGGTTTTTTTATACTACATGAGAATATCATATATGGGTAACACAATTCTTTAGTTCTCAACTTTTGCATGGAAGCATTCTTCATCTTGCGTTTAATGTAGTATTTGTCTGATATTTTTGAAATGCCATAGAACGGACTTTATGATATCAAAAAATGTTTCTTTTTTTTATTTTGACTTCTATATTCCTCTGAGTCCTGATTACTTTCGTCTCTGGAGTAAATACTGTATGAATGAGTTGATTTGCAATGGCTATACTTGCATACTACACGCTAGAACTTTATAGTGTAAGGCACCCTGATTATCAAGGTGGAATCACAGCTCTTATAGTTAATATTATGATATGATTTATCCCAGGAATCAGTCTCTTGTGACATCTATGAGGAGCAATTTTTTGAGTCATATTTTGGTTTTGATACAACTATTATAAAAAATATATTTAAATATTGACATATATATTTACATAATTATAGTAATACAACCATTTAACTTGTAAAGTTATACATCTGAAAACCTCCTGAGGATTACGTTGATACACAACAGCTGCTTGGATTTGAATTTGAGCAGTTTTTTGACCTATTCAAGCAACAGCTAATAATGTAAGCTGAGAAATACAAGATGTACTTACAGCTTGTGATCCTTCGTCAAGCTTTTTATCAAGCAGTTGACTTACACAATACTATGCAGTTAGAAGGGGTGATAACCTTTGAAGAATCGCACAAGAGTATTGATTTAGTATTGAAAATTTACAGAGATTTTTAAGTAATTGTCCTGGTTATGAAGACTGGGATCCAAATAGAATACGTGCCTGAGCAGAAATTATCATCCTTACTGAAAGATGAAATGAGCGTATGAATGAACTCAGAGAAAGATTTATTGAACAAGAACGCATGCAAGAGATTATTAATCTTTTAGAATCGTGAGACATTGATACAATAAGAAATGAATATTGATATAGGGTATTTCCAACAAGTCCATCACTCTGATTGGAACAATGATATCAAGTACTTACACAATTACTGAATAATCAATCGAAAGCACTTGGACCTCGTAGTGTCATGCCAGATATTGCACATCAATGTAATGCGACATGTATGCACCTTATTAAAAGAGCAATATATTATCTTTTATGACCTGAGCACCCAGAGCTTGCACCCTGATGAGCATATCATTTTATAGTCGAAGAATGAGTGAATGCTTGGCATATATGACCAAAGGCATTAGAAACTGGTCAATTTGAAAGGCATTTTGATACTCGTCATATGTTTGATCGAGCCTTTTTATGAAACCAATCTAGAATTATTCAACAATGATTTACCGAGGATTATTTAAATTCTCAAATAGAATTATGAGAATATCTTAGGGAGCAGGGAGTTCCCGGAACATTTATTCCTGCATTATTTAGTGGCACTAGGAGTGCGGGGCAAATCGCAAGTCAGAATGGAGGATGGGAAACAAGAGAACCAAACTCCCATAGTTTTTTATTTACCTGAAACACAACAAGTACATTTATAGCATCTGAAATAGAGCTACCTTGGGAAGAAATAGGAACAGAATGAATAAGTTTAGAGGATTTTCTGATATATTACATTAAAGATCAGTGAGATATATTTACCATGAGGACTATTCCTGATAGAGTGCTAAGAGAAAATATTAGACATTTTTGAGACATTATTGATATAGAGATAAACTGAGTACCTTTAAGTATTAGTCAAGGTATCGGCGACGATACGATTCGCATCTATCAAGATAGTACGATTTCGATAAGTGGGAGTGTAGTAATTGATTGACTTCAAGTTTGAGAATCAGATATGTGCAGTGCTCTCGGAAGAAGACAAATGGAGATGAGGGTACGTTTCCTCTATCCATTTCTAGTTGGAAAAAATTACCAAGAAGCACATTTAAGCGGAAGATGATTTTATTTCACCTCACTTATAGAGCCTAGAGTACGAGTTGAATCAATGCACGCAATAGGTGTGAGATGAGAAATACTTCAAAATATACTTCCACAAAGCTTTATCTATGCAGGAATTTGAGATGACGTGCAAGCGAGATATTTAAGCGAAATATCTCTCCAAGTATTTGGAAAACATATATCAGAACTTACTGATGAAGAAAGAGGTGTTATTGATGATATATATAGTATCCACTCAAGAGCTCATCAAATGTTCTGATATCAAGCTGCAGGATGAGCAAGCTGGAATGATGGAGCGACAAATATCAACGCCGCTATACCGTTTTATTGAGTAGATGAAGAAAGTCTTACAATAATAGAAAGATGGTTTAATAGATATCTCTGGCAGCGTGAAAGAGAATATATAGAATTACTAAGACTTCAAGATGATAGACCATTTGTAGAGGTGGTAGTATTTTGAAGAGGTGTACCGACACAGTTACTCACACAACTTGAAATACAGCTTGATAGAGAATATGCAGAATATCTCAGAGACTTCACAAGTGTTCAGAGAAATCAATTTGCTGAGTATTTTTTATCACCGAGTACACTTGGAAAATCTCGCCTTATTCCTGGTGATAGTATCATTATAGCAACGAGAGATATCAAAAATTATATTGATCTTATACGACAACTTCCAAGTAACAATCTTGTCCTCTATGAAGCAAACTGAAATAGAAGTTTAGATATGGAGTTAATAGAATCAGTTACCACAAATGATATGGTACGTGGAATGCTTGCTTTCATTTTGGCAAATGAATCATATGTAAATCCTTGCGAATCTTGTAATCAATTTTATAGAGAATTTATATGGTGACTTCAGACTCACTTTGCATCAAGAAGAGGTGCAAAAGACTTAGTATATAATTTAGAACAAAGTTGATGGAGTAATATTTATGATGAAATAACTGCTTACATAAGAGAAAATACCTGAATAATTGAGGAGTTAGAAGGTATTTGAATTACTATACCGCATAGTTTTCCACGTATAAATTCTATGGGTGATTTTCAGGTAAGATATCCTGTATTGCGATGAGTATGAGGAGCTAATCTGCAACCGTGAGGAGTAGTATATCAATATTTATCATTTGTCCTTGGTGAATCAAGTTGAGATAATAGACTACTGGAACTAAAAATATATATTGATAATATAGCTCAAACATATCCTGAAAGAGTTAATGAAGATATAGAAATAGTACGTCAATTATTTAATGAACTCAATACAGATCCACAAAACCATAGGTCAATAGAATGACTTTTGATGCAATTATTACGCCTCAATGATGGGAGTAATAGTAATATAGTATGAAAAATACTTGAATTACTTGTGATGGAAGAAAGAGTAAGCAGTAGTTTACTTAATAATATTATCGAACAATTTATAAGAGCTTGAGGTGATATATCAGAAGTAGAGCTATTAGATTTTGATAACGCTGTTATACTAGCAAATCATAAGTGAGAACGTGTTCAAAAAATAATATTTGCTGAAAATCATATATTACGTTTTCTAGATATAATAAGACAAAGATATGGAGATGTAGGTATATGATATCCTGTTATACAAAATAATAGGCTCGGGCAAACTATATATAATGAATGGACATTTCGTCGACATCTAGAGAGATATTTAGAGATACTTCAGGTATACATATCTCATCCGGATATTACGATTGAGGATATAACAATACTTCAATCATTAGAGTCAACATTGGAACGTATTTCAAACACTCAATGAAATACTGAATTTAGTGAGGAAATATATAGGCTACACAGAGACTCTGAGTTGAAGGAATTTTTAAGAAATCATAATATAAGTACTTCATACTTCCCAACAACGACGGAATTATCTTGAAGTGATGAATTACGAAGGGCCTTTTTTAGATATAACGGAAATCAAGAGCGAGTAACTGATAGGATTCAAAAGCCTGAACTTGTAGATAAAAATAAAGTAATCATACTTACCTGAGCTTTACTTCCAATAATTCTTTTACTCAATAGATGGGCTAAGATGCTTTGATCTGGACTTGTAAGATGACAATGGAAAGATGATTACAGAAGATTAAAAAAGAAGAAAGAGAAGTATAATAAAGCATTGAAAAATGCAGAAGAAAGAGAAAAATTATGAATAAAGGTAAAAAATATAAAAGAACTTCAAAAGCAATATAATTCTACTCTCAAAGCCTTTAATAGAATTGCTGCTCTTGAAGAATTTACTCCAAAAACAGCTAAGATACTAAAAGTACCTTTTATATTTGCTAGTAAAATAGTAAAATGAATCCCCTATACTATAGAAAATATACAAAATAAATTTTCAATGACACCAAAGAATTCGAGATTTTTCTTAAACAATATAGAGAAAGTCCGAGATTCCGATATAGATACTTATATTCATCAAATAAAGGTACGACGCAGAAATGATAGTATATGAATTCCGGATGATAAAATAATTTTTTGAAATACTAGAGGTGATGGAACAGATAATTATAGTGATTGAGAATATAAAATCTGAGTTAATGAAAAATGAGAAGCATTTATACGACTTAGAAATACTAAACTATTAGTATTAGAACAAAGTCAAAGAGTTAAAAAAATAATAAGTCCAGATCAACAAATTGCAGCAGAGTAAAAAACACTGAAGCTTAAGCTTCAGTGTTTTCAGTAAGTCGATTATTCAGTTCTTCCCAAACATCTTTTGGAATATTTTTTGCTATCTTAACTTCAGGATAACGTTTTGCGGCAAGGAATGGTCAACGTTTTGATCACTTTACTACCATTTCCTCTCCTGTTTCTTCATCTACAAGAAGTCATCTCTTTTGAAGTATCTCTTCAAGAAGTTCATCTTTCTCTGATTTTATCTTTCCTATCCATTTAACTCTCGGGTACTCACTACTAGCAAGGAATGGTCAAAATCTCCCCGTCTTAACTACAATAGTTCCTTCAACTCAGTCAGGACATGGTCTTCCTTCATATTTTGCCTTAAGAGCATCAAGGGCTGTTTTTTCCTCTTCAGGTTGTTCTATATGCTTACATTCCGGATAATTAGAACAGCCTATGAACTTCCCACCTTTTGAGAATTTATATATAAGGTCTCACTCTTTACAACTTGGGCACTTTCTTCAAACTTTTTGAACTATTTTTTCAGCATTCTCTGTTGCAGAAGTAATATTTTTTTGAAGACTTCAGGTGTAAAATTTCTCAAGCATAACTTGATATTCTAGCTTTCATTCAGCAACTTTGTCAAACTCTTCTTCAATATTTTTTGTAAAGCTATACTGCATCATATCTT
The DNA here is from genome assembly GCA_022565555.1 of Candidatus Altimarinota bacterium. Taxonomy (GTDB): domain Bacteria; phylum Patescibacteriota; class Gracilibacteria; order BD1-5; family UBA6164; genus JAACSU01. The sequence goes on along the minus strand of JAIUMN010000002.1, from coordinate 24,774 downwards.
TGAAATGTTCTTCAAGAAAATCATTTACTATAGGAGCAATTTCTGTTGGTTCAAGCTGTTTTTTATCATTTTTTTCAACATAACCTCTATCGATAATAGTTGAGATAGTTGGGGCATAAGTCGATGGTCTTCCTATGCCTTCAGATTCAAGTTTTTTTACAAGGCTAGCTTCAGTATAACGAGCTGGGGGTCGAGAAAAATTCTGTAATCAAGATATATTTTGTGAAACTGCTATATCTCATTCGGACATAAGTGGAAGGAGTCAGTCATCAACTTCTTCCTCTTCATCATCATTTCATTCGATATAAAGCTTCATAAATCCATCAAAACGTATTACTTCTCATTTTGCAAGCCAACTTTGAGACTCTGCAATACTTGGACTTAAATGATAACTTGTTACTTCAACAATCGCATCTTCCATTTGGCTCGCAAGAGTACGCTTCCATATCAATGTATAGAGCTTATATTGTTGTGGATCAAGTGCTCATTTGAGACTCTCAGGAGTTCGAGCAAGGTTTGTTGGCCTGATAGCTTCATGAGCTTCTTGAGCTCATGAAGACTTTGTTTTGTAATTACGAGTTTTTTGGTACTCTTTTCAAAAATGCTCTTCTATTACTGAAGCGGCTTGTTTTTTAGCAAGATCTGAGAGAAAAAGACTATCAGTTCTCATATAAGTTATAAGTCCTTCTCGCTCACCATTTCATAAGTCCATACCTTCATACAATTTCTGCGCTACACTCATAGTTTGCTTTACGGAAAATCCATACTTTCGAGAAGCTTCTTGCTGAAGAGTGGAAGTGGTAAAAGGTGCTCACGGACTTCTTTTTGAGTCTTTGACTATGCTTTCCTTGAGTATAAAATCAAGCTTGAGAGATGAATGTAGCTCAAGAGTATTTTTACTATTTTTTTTCGCACTTAATTTATTAATATCACTTCATAGCACCGAAAGAAGTTTTTCAGTATCAGCCTGAGAAAGAAGTTTCTTTACTTTTCCATCAAGCTTATGAAACTCAGCTTTAAAAGTTTTTCCTTGATGGTTAAGCTCAGCTTTAAGCGCCCAACTTTCTTTCGGAATAAATGCTTGTATCTCACGTTCACGCTCAACTATAAGCTTTACAGCTACTGACTGAACTCTTCAAGCTGAGAGTCATTTTCGTATTTTTTGCCAAAGTATCGGAGAAACCTTGTATCATACAAGTCTATCAAGAAGTCTGCGAGCCTGTTGAGCATCAACAAGCGCAATATCAAGTGTACGAGGTGCTTCAATAGCTTTTGTAATTGCTGTCTTAGTTATCTCATGAAAGACGATACGCTTTGTTTCCGCTGGATTGAGTGACAGGGCATGGCATAGATGCCATCCTATCGCCTCCCCTTCCCTATCCTCATCTGTTGCTATCAGGACACTATCATGTTTTTTAGCGAGTTTTTTAAGCTCATTTACAGTTTTAACTTTTCATTCAGATATTTCATAAACAGGCATGAAGCCATTCTCTATATCGATACCAAGTGTTTTTTGAGGAAGATCACGTATATGTCACATAGAGGCAACTACTTTATAATCAGGTCATAAGAACTTCTCTATTGTCTTCCCTTTTGATGGAGACTCCACAATTACTAAGTTTTTTGCCATAGCTTTTCTATAAAAAATACTTTGCCTACTTTATAGGCAAAGTATGAGTTGTCAAAAATTTTTTGTTTTTATGCTTAATTTCTAAGAACGAAACCATTTTCAATTTTCCAGATAATACTTTAATTTATTTACTAAAACGTGTTTATTTTCATGATTCAGCTTAAGCTCTATCTTCTCTCACGCTAATATAGTAAATCAAAAATTACTATAAAATTCAGATAAAATCTTTGTTCTTTGTGTTGAATTTTTTTTCTGTGGCTGAATCTTTCATTCAAGTAACGATAGTCAATTATCAACTGCAAAAGTAATACATTCTAATACACCCTGAATTCATTTTCATGGCATTTGAATCATATCAATATATAAAGTATTATTGCCACGTTTTAATAAACGGATATATCCCCCATCTATAAATACTTTATAAATACTTCAGTCATCTCTTACTGTAAAGTTATTTCATATGTTGGGAAATTGCATCCTTGCAAGTTCAATAATTTGCTCATCAAAATCTCAATAATTTATATCTAAAATATCTTGAATTATTCATTTGATATTTGGTGGTCATATAAAATCACCTATCAAAGGTGATTCATTGTAAGTTCAGATAGGAATATTTACATTCATACAACATTTTTTACAAGATTTCTATTGTCGTATGGGAAATTATGATTTTCTATATAGCGTATAAGAGCGTAATAAGCAGACCAAGGAGAATTATCTTCATAAAGATACGCATTCCCCTCTCATCTTGCTGGCTGAAACTCAGAAAGTATTTTTCAAAGATAATTTTTCTGATTCATAATTGGTACCACTCAGAGACGCATCTTTTTTTCAAGGATGATATCTTCACAATTTCAAAATATCGCATCTACTCACATCATATCAAAGTTTTCTTTTGAGTCAATATAGGTAATATTTTTTGCCTGGATAGTAGAAATTCATTTCCCAAATATTATAAAGTTGACTGGTAAAACTTCAAGTCATGGAAGTAGAAAATTTGTTATATCACTATCAGTAAATGATAATGCGATAAGAACTTTACTTCTTTTAGGAAGATTATATCGATCTTTTAGTATATCACGTGCTTCTGTTTTTGATGTAAAGAGTTCTGATATGTTCATACAGTATTTATAAAAATTACTCTTCAATAGTAGCATTATAATTTTATATGAGCAAATATTTTTCGTTGACAAGTTTTATAAAAACTAGAAAAAATATATTTTTGTATATAATGCGGAAGAAAATTATATCCTTAAAAAAACTCTGTCTCATATCTCCCTTCTTTTTTGACTTTCATAGAAGTAAAAGGGGCTTCGGAGTAATGACAGCATTTATGAATAAAAACTTCTGGAACGAACAAATAGAAAAACATTGAAAACTCGCATTTCTTGCCCCTATGGATGGATATGGTGATAGTGCCTATAGGCAATCTATGAAGCGTATAGCCCCACATATATATTGTATATCAGAATTCTATAGCGCAGACGGACTCGTTCATTCAAAGTTTCTTGCAGGAAGCGTACTGCCACATAAAGAGATAGAAAAGCCGCTTATAGTTCAGATATTTTGAAAAGATCCTAAGAAGTTTGCAGAAGCTGCAAAGATCATAGAGTCCTACGGAGTTTCTGGGATAGATATTAACATGGGCTGCCCCGCAAAAAAAGTTGTTCGTTCTGGTCACGGATCAAGCCTACTTATAAACGAACAAACTGCATTTGATATCGTCAAAGCTCTTGATGAATCTACGAGCCTCCCAGTTTCAGTAAAAACACGCTTAAGCTTTGATGGAAATCAAGACCTTATTGCATTTGCACAGTGACTTCAAAAGGCGTGAGCAAAGCTGATAACGATACATTGACGAACAGCAAAACAAGCTTATACATGAAAAGCTGACTTTACAAATATATATGAACTCAAAAGAAATCTCGATATACCAGTAATATGTAATGGTGATGTACTAAGCTATACTGATGGAATGAAAAAAGTTCAAAATCTTGATGGCTTTATGATATGAAGATGTAGCTTTTGAAATCCTTGGTGTTTTTTATGAGAAAATCATCTCAGTGATGAAGAGAAAAAATATACTCTCAATAACGTATATCAACCGACACTTGAAGAAATGCTTTTAGCAATGGAGTTTCATGCCTCTCAGCTTGTTGCAACAAAATGAGAACGAAAAGGATCACTTGAGATACGAAAGCATCTTGTACAGTACCTTAAGAGCTTCCCTGGAGTAAAAGAGTATAGAAAGAGACTTGTTACTACTGAGTCTATAGATGAAACAAAAGAGACTATTAACGATATACGTACTTCTTTTCAAGTAAGTCTTCAAAAAAGACCATGACTAGGAGAAATATCGTAAAAATATTTGTGTATAGAAAAGAGCTAAATCCTCATCACCTTGAGTGGCAATTTTTCAACGCTTCATAGAGGAATCAAAATCTATAAGATCTATATATAAACTAAAAATTTCTTTATACTTTTGCCTATAAGTCTTTGATACTAGAAATGATCGATTTCAAAGCTTTAAAATATCTATAATATCTGTATTGGGAACTGAGTTACTCTTAAGATACTCAATATAAAGATGTAATCGTATATTAGAAAGAAATGATTGAGATATAAGGTAGAAGTTTTCATTTGCAAATAAAGATCTTAATTCGTTAAAAAATATCTTTGAATTACGGTTCAAAAAAGCATCTATCAAAGTAAAAATAGATGAATTAAGTTCCGGAGTTATGATAGATTCAATAATATCTTTATCAATATAATCATACACTTCAGTAAGCTTATGTATCTCAGTAAGTGTTTTAGAGAGGTCACCTCACTTTATTTCAAAGAGATATCGAAGTGCTCATGGGGAGAAGTGAGAGCTATATTTTTCCCTTAAATATCCAAAATTTTCTTCTGGTGTTTGGAAAGAAAAATCTTGATGCTTTGAAACTATTTTAAGTAGTTTTTTATAACTTGAAAGTCTTTTATCTACATGACTTAAAGAGATAAGTACAATAGTGTCATCATCTTTTTGTTGAAGAATATCTATTATTTCCAAGATAAGACTATCTTGAAATGATATATCTTCAAGTATAAGAAGTTTCTTCTCAGAAAAGAAGCTTCTTGATAAGATAGTATCACGTATACTTTGTATATTAGATTCATTAAGCTCTTGAACATGAGATACTCATATATCACCATGTTTTGTGATAAATCCTTGCTTCCACCTCAAAAGCTCTTGCTTAAGAAGATATGATATATTTCATGTTATGAGTTGTATCATTGAGAAGTATTATTTTTATGTACGCTTAAATCTTTGAAATGTTTTTCTGAGAGAAAAGCGGTGTTTACGCTTCCATTTTTTATGATATTCATCTTCATCTATATGTCGAGATATAGAGAGTAAGACAGCGAGTCAGATACTAATACTAATCATACTTGATCACCCATAACTTACAAATGGAAGTGTGATTCACGTAAGAGGTACAATATTGAGATTTACCCCTATGTTTATACATGCTTGAAGAAATATCCAGCAAGATATTCAGGCTGCAGCATAACTTGCAAATGCATCAGGACTATAACGAGATATCATCATTCCGCGATAAAATATATACATATACAGATTAAGAAGTATCAATGCTCCAATAAATCCGAGTTCTTCAACTATTACGGAAAATATAAAATCTCACTGTACTTCTGGAAGATATCAAAACTTCTGGATAGAGTTTCAAAAACCTAAACCAGTAAATCATCAGCTTCATATAGCAATAAGCGCTTGCTCTGTTTGATAATGAAGTCTATTATTCTCTATAGCATCTTGTTTATTTTCCAAAAAGTTATCAATACGCTGCGTTATATATCAAAGATTATTCAGATTACGCCCAGTTTCCCTATCATAATCTCAAGCTGTATATACTCAAAATGCAAGGAAAAATCATAAAATAAACATTAAAAACATATATTTTATATTAGCTCCTGCAATGAAATACATCATAAAGGCGACAGGGACAACAATAAGTATAGATCAAAAATCTGGCTGCATAGCAAGCAGGAGAAAAACTACTCAAATAATTAGTATAAATGGGACAAATCACTCTTTGAAACGATGGATAACATAAGAATATTTTTTAAAAAATGCCGCAAGAAATACTATGATTGCAAACTTAATTGTCTCACTTGGCTGAACATTGAAAGGAAGTCCTGGGATATCTATCCAACGCTGTGCTCACTGATGTCACCATCAGACAAAAAGAACTGCAACAAGAAGTATGAGTGCGATAGAAAATATATGATAGGCATATTTTTCAAAAAATCTATATGGTACTTTTGATATAACCCCTATTATGAGTAATGCGATAACAAAATGCGAAATACTTCTGAGTACATAAAAGTGGTTATATGCTTCATCTATCAGTCAAGCTTGAACAAGTTGACTCGTTACACGGAAAGATCCATATACTGATACAGAGCTTATCATGATAAGACCAAATATCAAAAGTGCGACAACCGCGAAGAAAAGTTTGTAATCAATGTTTTTAGTTTGCATTATCGAGAAGCAATAGAGCTAATAATATCTGAGACCTCTGGGAAAATTGATAAGAGTAGTGAATGGAAAACAAGAGTAACAAGGAGTGCTATAATCGGAGTTAAATCAAACATTCAAATAGTTGTAGGAATATATTTTCGTATAATAGTATAAATCGGATCTATGAATTGTGCGATAAAACGGGGGCGAAATCTAAGTCAAAATAATGAAAGCCAAGATAGAATTACATCAATTATAATAATATAATGGACAAGATATAAGAAGAGTACAAGTGCGAGAATAATAGTATTCATAATCTTAGTTTAGTGAGTTAAATGCATTTTCTGCAGCTTTTTCTTGAGCCTTCTTTTTACTACTTCAAGATCATTTTCCATAAAGCTTTTCTCAAAGGTATGCTCATACGATAAACACCTTATCATGATCAGGTCAAGATTCATCAAGTACCTCATACCGTGGAGTGATATCAAACTTTGCTTGTGATTCCTCTTGAAAAAGAGTTTTATAATCTTTATAAAGTCTTTTATCAAGTATATCCTGGAGAGATGGAAATATAAAACTGGTTATAAAGCTATGAGATTCACCATATCACTTATCAAGATATATTGCCCCTATAATAGCTTCAAGGGTATTTGCAAGTATATAATCACTCTCTCGCCCTCAGGATTTTTCTTCTCCATTTCAAAGAAGTAAATATGATCATAGTTCAAGTTTTCGAGCTATGAGCGCGAGGTTTCTTCCTCGTACGAGAGCGGAACGTATATCAGTAAGCTCTCACTCAGTCTTATCAGGAAATGTAGTATAGAGAAGTTCTGTAATAGAAAGCTCCAAGACAGCATCTCAAAGAAACTCAAGTCTCTCATTATGCTCTGGAGCATAACTTGCACGTTCATTTACAATGGAACGGTGGATACATGCCAATATATAGAGACTATAATTTTCTGTGGTAATTTGTATTTGTTCAAGTAGCCTCTGTATCTTTTCTTTATTATACGTGCTTTCGCAAGCTGTTCTCTCTATTACCACGCTCTAAAATAATAAAAATAATATGTATGGATACTACTTTTTTATACTCTTTTGTAAAGGAAAAAAGTGCTAATAGGAAAATATTTTTTTCTGTACAATTATAAGATAATACATACTATTGTGCTATTATTTTTAATGCTATAAAAATGTACGCTTTTCAACTATGACGTGAATATAAACTCTCAATTGCTGAAATTGTTGCGCTCTTCCCTACTACACGTATTGAATATGTAGATTCTTGTATATGTATACTTGATACTCAAAATAGAGATGAAGTTACTAAGAAATTACAGAATATATGAGGAACGATAAAATGTATTGAACTTTTCTCAAATTATACATGAAATGTTTCTGCATCTATCTCAAAACATGCAGAGGACTTTCAAGGAAAGTTTCGATATGGATTTTCTATCTTATGAGATAATAAAAATTTAAAATGAATATTAATAGAAACTAAAAAAACACTTAAAGATAACTGAATTTCATCTCGTTTTATTAATAAGGATTTTAAAAACCTTAGTTCAGCACAAATTATATGAGAAAATCTCACCCTAAGAGGTACTGATTTTACACTTATTATAAGCTCTAATAATACGCATTACTTTTGAAAAACTATATGGGTTCAAGACATAGAATCATACTCTAAGCGTGATTACGGGAAAACGCGCGATATGGAAGTTGGGATGCTTCCTCCAAAACTTGCTCAAATGATGATACATATCTCATGATGAAGTAAAATCTACGATCCTTTTTGTGGACTTGGAACAGTTCTTATAGAATCAATTCTTATGGGAAATTCAGAAGTATATTGAAGTGATATCTCTCAGGAAAATATTGAAAAAACAAAGAAAAATATTGCTTTTACACAAGAAAACTTCTTTAACACCCTTAAAGTCTCGGGAGTCTCAGTGCTTGATGCAAAGGAAATTTTAACATCTCCATATATTAAAAAATGTGATTCGATTATAACAGAGTGATATCTTGGGCAAATATTTCAAAAATACTCTGTAACAGAAAAAAAGCTAGCTATCGAAAAAAAAGAACTTCTTGATATCTATACTAATTTCTTTGAGTGACTCAAGAAAACCAAGTTTCAGTGAAATATCGTTATATGCTTTCCTTTTTGGGATATAAAGGGGAAATATTTTTACTTTTCAGATATATATGCTATACTAGAGAAGTATACTAAAATAGTACCGCTTCTTCCAAAACTCCAAAATATCCATCACACTCGCTCTTGAAGTCTTCTCTATAAACGTGATGAACAGATAGTTGGAAGAGAAATTTTTAAACTTAAGATGAAGTAAGAGACTTCTCTTATAAATAATAGAGATATATGATTACACATAGTATATTGGATCTATGAAATACTCAAGATGAGGATGAAATAACTGAAAACTTTCAATGGAGAAATCATTGAGATATTATCAGGAGAATATGACCTGAGGATCGCTATATTTCATTTAAAAATAAGCAATGAGAGAAGATAAAGATTTCTCTTTTAGATCTAGAAAATATATGAAATCTCAGTGATGATGAGATTTCAGAAATGCTGAGAGAAATTCTATGAATCACTATTCAAAGCTCTAAATGAATAGAATTAGTAAATGAATTAGCAAAAAGATCTTTAAAATACCTTAAAGAGGAGTTATTTTATACTGATCAGGAACTAAGGTGACTATGAAATATTCACTTCAATACCTCTAAGGATATAATAGATTTTTTTAAATGAACGAGAAAAGCTCAATGACTCAAGAAATGCATGCTCGCAAAAGTATGAATGCTATTTCAAGAATGAATTTGACACCATGTAGAAGAAAAGAGAAAAAAAACAGTTGATGTACTTGAAAAGAAAGTTATTAGAAATCTAGAAGATATTGCGAAAAGTTCATCCTTATGATTAGAAATTGATTGAATCATGGAAGATTTTTCTCAAACATGAAAGACAACATTTACTTGAAGTATCTTTGCTGAATGAGTGCCGTGAGAGTGAAAAAAAATAATGTTTCAAGTTGAAGTAAGAGAAAAATCTTTAGAATCTACCATTTCCAAAGCACTTCGAGAAAAAGATTACATCAATCAAGGCGATATTATGGATTTGCTTTGAATTAGAATCACAACAAAAAACAAAGAAGATAAACTCATTCTTATGAATCTTATTTCACAACTTGCTTTTAAATACTGAGAGTATCGAATAAAAAATAAATTCTGAATCACTGAAAATGATCTTGAGATATTATTACAAGAATCTGAATACTTTAAAAATAATTCATCTATATCATTGTTTATCAAAAGGCTAGAAGAAAGTTTCTCTAAAGTAGAAAAAAGAGCAAGTACAGCTTTAAAATACTCAGATATCAAGCTTGTTCCTGTAGGAGAATGAAACAAACTTAGTTTTGAGATATTATTTTTAGATGAAGGGCATACAAATAATATCTGACTCGCACATCACATGCCCTTTATGTATAGAAGGAAAATAGGGGAAAGGATTCGCTTGGAAGGGTATATTAAAAAAGAGGGTGTCATAAAGCTTTCATGTTTACTCGTAGAAGATATATCAAAAAGTAGTAGAAATTCTCTCTGATGAGTAAGTCCTACTGAACTTATGAAACAAATATTAAAAGATATCTATGATGAGATTCCAGATAAAATATGAACGTTTTCACTTAAAGATTATACATCAATCGAAAGCATGAAAAAACAAGAGCTAGAGTATGAGTTGAAACGAGTATTGCCAAAATATTATATCTCAAAATTAATTCCCTTTAAGGACTCAAAATGAAATACCTCAAAAAAAAGTAAATATACCAACAAGGTATGATTTGATAATTTATCAGTCTTATGAGATAATTAAGTATTAAGCATCTCAGAGGTGAGACTATCTTCCTGTTCTCCCTTCAATATTTCGAGAGGTGTTTGGTGCAGGATTATCAAGTTTTTGCTCTAGAGTATCTTGAGCCTCTCGTGCCTTTCAAAAAAATATCTCTACTCTTTCACTGAGATCCGCATTCCATGTTTTTCATGTAAACTCATCGATTGATTGCCCTACACTTGGAATATATACAATAAGTGCAGTATATGCAATAAACAGAGCGGTAAATGCAAGTAACATGCGAATATATACCATTATCATATGACGGAATATAAAAAAATATTACTGAATAGAGTAATATTTTTTTATATTTTGTAAAGTAAGTTTCCTTCTTAGGCTATATATCCACGCAAAACGTATCTTTCCATATCAGTAATTTTTACAGGTATGATATCTCATATTTTTACTCATTCAGATTTCTCAAAAAAAACTTCTTTAAAGTTTCGTGTTCTACCAAAAAATTGTTCATCACGCTCTCATGATATAAGGATATCCTCAATTCTTCCAAGCATTAATTCATTGCGAGTCTGAACATTTTTGAGAAGAAGAGAGTTAAGTATATGCCATCTCTCTGCTTTTATATTATCAGGAACATCATCTGGAAACATCTGAGCTGCAAGTGTTTGTGGACGAACAGAATAGCGAGCTGTATAAGAAAAATCAAATTGGCATTCCTCAAAAGCTTTTATAGTAGCTTCAAACATTTCATCAGTTTCTCAAGAAAATCCTACTATAATATCAGTTGAAATAGAAAACAAAGGATCACGAGATCGAAGATAATAGACCATATTTCTGAAATCTTCATAACTATGTCGTCGATTCATTTTTTTGAGCATTTCATTTGATCCAGACTGAAGGGCAAAATGAAGATAATTACACATAGATGGTACTTCAAAGTGAGCGTCAAGTATATCACGAGTCATATCATGAGGATTACTAGAAGTGAAGCGTATCCTATCGAGTCAACCTATATTTCAGACATCTTCAAGAAGTACACGAAATGGGGAGGTGAAACTTAACTTTGGAAGAAGGTTTTGAAACTCATACCAATCATGAATTCTATATATTTTTTTATTATCCTCTTTACATTCTCTATTCCATGGTGAGTGAAATACGCATATCTTTCACTTAAAATTTTCTCTATATGCATCGATATGATGTGGCCCATCATCTATAACTATATCAAGCTCGTACTCATTTGCAGCTTCATATTTATTATCATGCCCACGTTCTTTAATAAAAATAACTTCCTCAAAAAAATCATTTCAAAAATATTTTTCTAAAAGTATAAGAGTATCGTTTTTTGCTTGAACTTCTCGAGAGGTAATAACATATAGTTTATATCAGTCATCTTTTAAACTCTGAATAACTTCTTGCCCTCAAGTATGTAATTCTAAATTTTGGGCATTTTCTGTTTCAAATATATGATACTCATTCATAAGATTTTCTATACCTCAACAATCAAAAGTTGTGATATCCTCCATCCGTACTAAATCACGGAATTTTTGATTGTAACGCATAAGTAATTCTTCTCAAAGGACTACAAAAAGAGTATCATCAAGATCAATCCCAATTTTCATTTTTCTCTCAGTATTGTTCCATTTAGATTTCTCAGCATTCCAAAGTTTGATATTTTTTTGCTTTCCGTAAGAATTAACATTTTGACCAAGAAGTGTTACTTCTTTAGCTCAAGACTTCACACTCTCCCTACACTCACTTACTATTTCACTATTTTCTCGTGAAACCTCAGATCCGCGTGTATAAGGAACGATACAGAAAGTACAGTAATTATCACATCAGGTTTGAATAATTACAGAAGCGGAGAAAGGATTTTCTCGTTGCTGTATTTGTTTCAAATAGTCATCAAACTTATCTTCTTGTCCTATTTTTTTTCAAAGTATATGTGAAAGAATATGTGGGATATATTTTGTCTCCTCTATACGAAAAGTAAAATCAAGGTATATACTACGAGGGAAAAGCTTATCATCACTATTGTATACTTCATTTTGAGTTTCTAAAAATTCTATTTTTTGGATTTTTTTTCTTACATCACTCTCTAGATATCTTTTTGCTATACCTGTTTTACGCACCATACACCCAGTTATTCAAACAAGTGTTTTTTCTTTTTTATCTTTATCATGTTTTTTTATCTCTTGAATCATTCCAAAAACTCTATCTTCTCATTTTTGCCTCACACTACAGGTATTAAATACGACAATATGAGCATCTTCAATAGAAGATGCTCTCATAAATCAACATTGAAGAAGTACCATTTGGACCTTTTCACTATCTGCCTGATTCATCTGACATCAAAATGTCTGTATAAAGTACTTTTTCATATAATTACCTCAAGGCTTCATTAAGTATAGAGTCTTCAGAATCTGAAGGAGTATCTTCTAATTTTATATCTGGAGAGATTCAGATTCAATCAATTGCTCTTTCTAATTTTCATGTATACCATCTCGCAGTTGTAAAGCGTAAAGTAGAGCCATCATAATATTGTCTCAGACTTTGAACTGATCATTTTCAAAATGTATTTTCTCAAATAGTTTTAATATTAGGATAATAATCTTGAAGCGTTCAGATAAAAATCTCAGAAGCAGATGCTGTTCATGAATTTTGAAGTATGATTACTTTAGTATGAGAAAGGTCAAATTTCTCAATATCTTTTGCCTCATGATACATATTATAGTTCTGTTGCTTAATAAGCGCTACAGGCTCTCATGTTTCTATAAAGTGTGAAAGTATATGTATAACCTTTCAGAGGTATCCACCAGGGTTATTACGGAAATCTAGAATAAGTTTTGTGGCCCCTGAATCTTTAAATGCCTTCATAGCATCATAAAATTCACTATCGACTTTTTCTCAAAAATTTTTAACTTGTATATAATATGTATTGGTATTAATAAGTTGATGATCAACCTCACTGATGATTATTTTTGCTCTTGTAACAGTCAGTACGAGCGTCTCTCTTGTACTTGGTCGGAAAATAGTTAAGTCCACTGTTGATCCAGCAGGTCATTTAATCCATGATATTATCTCAGCTTGGGAGTTCTCAGTTGTGATTTCACGGCTATCAACATGAGTTACTCTATCTCCTCATTTAAGTCATGATTTCTCTTCAGGAGATCAGACCATTGGAGTGACTATAAGAAATACTCAGGGTTCAGGCATGTCAACATATGATCATATTCCCTCATATTCTCCATCAAGTCAATCAAAAAAATCCTGACTTTGCGTTGGTGGAAAGTATGTTGTATATGTATCTCATGTACTTTCAGTCATTCATCTGATAGCTCACAAAATAAGTTGATCTCTATCAAATCATTGAGCATCGTAATGCTCACTTTTAAGTGTATCATAGATATCAAACAATATATCTCACTTTTGACCAAGAGATGAAGGCGTGGAAGTAACTGGGATAATTGATTGATCTCTTACGCCTTCTATGTAAAGCTTTAATGCTTCAAAATCTTGGCTCTGTAGCTGTGACGTATTGATAGTATCAAAAGGAACAGTCACTCATGTAAGTCGTTCACTCAAAATAGAGAATTCACGAAGTGTTACTTTCGATTCAGGACGAAAAACTATAGGATTATTTTTGATAAGATTTTTATAAATCAAAACTTGAAGCGAACGGTGTAGCTGTGGGTATCTCTCTAAACCACTATACTTTACATCAATATATAAGTAACTTTGTGGTACATCATCCCGATATATGTTTGCAAAGTACTGAAAAAGTTCATTTCTCGTAACGGTAGAATCGTCTGCAGTAGCAAATGATATACTTGATAAAAAAATAAGAAAGAGTGCTGTAATTTTTAGAATATATCGCATAAGAATCATAGGTTAAAAATAACGTCAATATTGTATAAAACATAGAGAAAATAGCAAACAAAAAGATGACTTTATAGAAGACTAGGAGGATAAAAAAAGAAGAAAGTTATGGTGTAGATGGGGGGTTGATTCAAGGTCAGAAAATAATCTCTAATCATCAGAAAGGATAAAGAACTCAAAAAAACATCATACCGAGTCATATAAGTATTAATACAAAATACGTTCCTCAATTTCCGATATACTTTTCTGCCCAATACCAATTTCCTGTCCAAGATTTCACAGTTCTTCTATATTTTATAAGATAATATCCTCAAGTTATAAGGAGTATTCCATATATAATTTGTATAACAAAAATCATAAAAAGTGATGCTATATAATAAATCTCTTAAAATTCATCTTGCATATCTACTCTAGAAGGACTATCTGATTGAGTATCACCTTGGGGTCAAAATATATTATTACGTATACTATTTATATCTACTCAAGGGATCATGTCTCATAATATCCTTGGAAGTAAGACAAATATTGTAATATAAAAATACCCTATAAGAATAATCCAAAAAATAATTTTTATAATTCTTCGTACGCGTGAGTTACGTTGTTCTTTTTTAAGATATGTATATATAAAATCAATCTTCTCGTCAGATGATATTGTATACTTAGATGGAGTTCACGGATTATTTCATACGATATCATGAATTTTTCTATTGATATTCACGTTCATAAGATTAATAAATAAATTACTTTACCTCAATTACTTACACTCTTTCCAACTCTTCCCCATTACTGCATCGGCTTTGAGATGTATGGATGAGTTTGGGATAATATTTTCCATTATACGTGGAATCTCTACAAGTAAAGTCTCTTTTTCCTCTGGTACAATATTAAATATCAACTCATCGTGAACTTGTAAAAGCATCACACTTTTACAATTATTTTTATCAAGATATTCTTGAATTTGCAACATAGCGAGTTTGATAATATCCGCGTTACTTCCCTGTATCGGCATATTAATAGCTTCTCTCTCTGCTCAAGAAGCGATCATTTTATTGCGATCATTGATAGAGGGGGTATATCTTCTTCGTCAAAAAAGCGTCTCAACATAACCGGTTTTTCGAGCTTTTTCCAAAAGAGTATCATAAAACTCTCGCACTTTTGGATAACTTGCATAAAAGGTATCAATATAATGGCGTGAATCTTTTTGGGGAATATCAAGCATTTTTGAGAGTCAAAACGGGCTTATTCCATATATTACTCCAAAGTTTACTGCTTTTGCAAACTTTCTCTCAGTTGAGGAAATAGTATTTTTTTTAAAAATAAACTCAGCAGTTACTTGGTGAATATCTCTCATATCCCGGAAAGCTCAAAGGAGATTTTCATCTCCACTCATAAGGGCTAAAAGTCGTACCTCTATCTGTGAGTAATCAAAAGCTACGAGCATATCCTCCTCTCTATATGGGATAAATGCCTTACGTATCTCTCACGCAACATCATCGCCATGAGGGATATTTTGGAGGTTAGGATTAGTACTAGAAAGTCTTCCTGTTGCGGTAACAGTTTGGTTGAAGCTTGTATGTATTCTATCATCTTCATCAGCAACCTCTAAAAGCCCGATGACATAGGTTGAAAGAAGTTTTGAATAGTGTCTATGTTTAGATATAAGTGCGGCAATAGGGTATTTTTTTGCAAGCTCTTCAAGAACCTCTGAGTCAACTGAATATCAAGTTTTTGTTTTTTTTGCCCTTGGAAGTCCAAGCTTTCCAAAAAGAAGTTCTCCTACTTGCTTTGGAGATTTAATATTAAAATCTTCTCATGCAAGTTCATATATCTCGGATTCAAGTTCTCAGATCGCTTGTTCAAGCCTCCCCTCAAGTCACTTCAAAAAATCTCTATCTATCCTGATTCCTCTCATTTCCATATCTGAAAGAATCTTTAGAAGCGGAAGTTCCATATCTTGAAGAATATCGAGTTTTTGGATACTTACCCCACCCGAGATAGGTTTCACCGGGGACGGGTTTCAATCCTTCATACTACCTTGCTCACTATATAGCTTCCATGTCATATACACATCTTCTCACGAGTAGTTCGCTGCTACCTCTAAATCTACCTCATCAAATCGGAGTTTTTTCTTTTGACTTACTTCGTCATAGCTCTTCATATCGTACTGAAATTTACGCTTCGCAAGAGCGTCAAGACCGAGTCCTCTTTGACCTGGATTTTTTAAGTACTCTGCAAGCATAGTATCATAATAACGCATATGTTTATATTGAAAAATATTTCTTTTAGTATATCGATTTTTTCTATAAAAAAAGTTTTGATTTTCACAAATTCTGATTATAGTAAATTGACAATATATTATAATTAATTTTAAATAATTTATGGAAAGAGAAGAAAATCTTAATAATTCTGATTGATTAATTTGCAAAGACGGAAAATTTTATTACGGTTGAGTAGAAATCTCTCAAGAAGAAGCAGAACAAATTAACAGAGAACAGGCTCTCTCATTTGAAAATCTACTTGATATTCCTTGAAAAATTGCTGAAAAAATAAAAAACTTACTTCCTAGTATCAAATGAAACATTATTGAATCACTTATATTGAAACACAGGATATCAAAAGCTAAAAATAATCTTATAAATTATGCCTTTGAGCCTGTAGGTCAAGGTGAAACAAGAGGTATTCTTTGGGATATCTGGTGCACATTAAGCTATTGTAGAAAAAATTGAGAACTTAATGCAAATATTGATATTACTAGAACGGATAACTGATATACTTTATTAATCAAATGAAGCTCAAAAAGAGAATATCAGTTAACTGAAGAAGAATTTGAAATGCTATCTAATCTTTACTAAAAAATTCCGCAGTTGCGGAATTTTTGTTTACTGTACATTCTATATTATAGTACATCATCAAAACCTCTTGCATACTCATAGATATCTTTTCCTCCAAAAAATCTCTTGAGTTCTACTTCAGCAGTTTCAGCTGAGTCAGAAGCGTGAATAATATTTCCGTCGATAGTGAGACCAAAGTCACCTCTAATAGATCCTGGAAGTGCTTCTTGAGGATTCGTTGCACCTGTAAGCATTCGTACTGTTGCAATAGCATTTGCCCCACTCACAGCGATAGCTACGATAGGAGTTCGAGTCATGTATGACATAATTTTTGGAAAAAATGGTTTATCAGCAAGAAAATCATAGTGTTCGCTTACTAACTCAGGGGTCATCTCCATCATCTTGAGTCCATTTATCTTGAGTCATTTTTGTTCAAGGCGGGTAAGAACTTGTCCTATAAGCCCTCTTTCAACCGTATCTGGCTTGAGAAGTATCAGTGTAGTTTCCATAATATACAAGGGGTAAATATATAAAGTCGTGAGGATTATAAAGAAAACTAGAGAAAAGCAAGCTTTTCTCTAGTTTTTAGGATTCATATAGTCTAGAAATTCTCCTAACTCTTCCTGAGGTGTTGAACCTGATATGAGTTGGTCAACTAGCGCATTTACATTATCAGGTAATTTTCAAACTTCTTGCGATCACTCAACTCAATCAGCTCATCAAGCATCTAATGATTCCAAGAAAGCAATCAACTCCAAATCAGTAATAGGTCTCAAATCCTGGGAAGCATCATTTAAACCTCACATAAATGTAAATCTTAATTAATATTATTACTACTCTATCACATATTCTTCCTTTTGGGAAAATTCGTGATTGTAATTTACTCATTTAAGTTGTTTTTCAAGCTTATTCCTCATCTCAGACTCGATTTCTTCTTTCAGTTCTGGGTGAGCCTTGATAGCTCAGCGTTTTGATTTATAATCCATAGAGTCTAGTGTAAAATCAGTTTTCACAAGTAAACTTTCTTGAGCCTTACGTGCACACTCTGCGCTACAAAATCCTCGATGTTTTATATACTCTTTACGCGTACAGATAAGTCGTGCGTTACAGCTTGAGAGTCGGCAGTTTTCACAATGATCGGTTTTCTCTCAAGTATACACGCACTCCCCTATCGTAGTATGGGTTTGTTCATCACCTACCTGTTGACTTACTCTATCATCAAAGACATACAGATTTCCGAGCCAATTTCCATCATTATAGGTATTGATGTATTTCACCACTCCTCCATCAAGCTGATAGGTATTTTTGAGACCCGCTTTTTGAAGCATCACGGTTGATTTTTCACAGCGAATCCCTCAAGTACAGTAAGAGATTACTTTTTTATCTCAAAATTGTTCTTTGTATTCTTCTATCTTTTCTTCGAGTTCTTTAAAAGTTAAGGTATTTGCAGGGATAGCGTTTTTGAAGTGACCAAGCTTATACTCATGATTATTTCGCATATCAAGCACAATATAATCCTCAACTTTTCCAGTATCAAGCAACTCTTTAAACTCCTCTATACTCATACGATTTCATGCTTTCTCAATCTCTTCTCTACTATATTTTTTCCCAAGAGCAACAATTTCTTCACGTACTTTTACCTGCATACGAGGAAACTTATGTCCATCGGTTGGACTTGCTTTGATATCAAGATCTGGGATATCTTTCCAAAGCGGATGATTTTGAAGATAGAGTTTATATGCTATAATTTGTCCTTCGTTTCATGTTACTGTTGATGAAATACCTTCTGTTCCGATATATATCCGCCCCTTCATTCCGATATCTTTGGTAAACTTGAGATGTTCTTTACAGTGAAACTCTGGATTATCCACATCTACAAACTTATAGAAAGTCAGCAGCGTAAACTGTTCTTTGTGCTTCATAGATTGCTATGATTAAAAAATAACGTGCCGTGTTATTGTATTTTCTTTCGGTGTAGGAAAGATTTTGGCAGAAGTATTATATGGAATTTTTATCTAAATCAATTCAATATTCTTTTGATAGTACTTCTATTTCTTCTATGAGACTCGAGTATCAGTCTATATTACAAATATGTCTATATGCTTGAATTAAATCACTTGGATTAAATGTCCTTTTAAACCTTTGAAAATAAATTTCTGATATATTATATTGTGCTTTTTGATATTCCTCTACTGTATTTACTGGTATTTGTAAAAAATACTTTATTGCTGAATCATAATCGTGTTCATTGAGGCAATCAATTCATCGATTAAATAGTACTTCTGGAGACTTCACATCATTACGTGATATAACTACTGATTCGGATCGTCTGTTCCATTTTTGTCTATAATATGCTTCAATATCTTCTTGTGTATATCATTTCTCAATGAGATACTTAAAATATTTTCTCGTTGAAATTGAAGTTAGGAAAGTATCCCAGTCAAAAAATATTTCTTTTCAATCTAGTAAAAAAAACTCTTGTAATAATGATGATCGTGATTCAAAAGCTAAAGGTAAGTCTATTAATGTATCTTCTGTCTCATTAGGGAAAAATGGCTCCCATTGCTTTAAAAGAGCATATCTTTGTAAATTAGGGAGATTTCACGATACATAGGCTGTTATATTTTTGAAATGCGTTTGCATAAATCAAACTGGCTGTGCAATTCATTCTATATTTCAACTATAAACAGAAGTGGGGATATCAATTACCTTCCAATGGGGAGGTAATTGCGTACAACCTGATGTTTCCACTATCCTTAAAAGTCTTTCATTAAATTCTCTGGTGCTCATTTTGGACACTTCTGATTGAATATCTAGTTGTAGATCAAAATTAGGAATTTTAAGTACATTTCAAGCATCATTTCACTCAAGAGTATATACAGTTTGTGCTCTTCAGTGTGAAATATAATCTCAAATACGTAATTCTCAATTACTTGAACTTATTAGTGTAGTATTTTGTAAGTCTTGAAGAAACATTACTAATTTTATTTTTATAAAATATATTTATATTTTAAAACAAATATTATTTTGTCAATACTTTTTTATGCAATAGCTTGCAAAGACTGGAAAAATAAAGACACTTGAAAATAATTAACAATATTTTTATAATACCTACTTATGCTCAGATTACTTACATGATGGAGTTACTTAATACTATGAGGTGTTTACTTTATAGCTATATATATGTATCCGTGACTTGAAACACTTGAGTTACTTGCAGGAAGTATATTTATTACACCTCAATACTTAAGTTACCTAAGTGCCTGAATTGCCTTTCTAACACTTATAGGATTTTTTAAAATTATAGAGTTACAGATTAAAAAATGAGTTGAAAAGATATTTATTCATTATGAAGGGAGTATCGCAAGACTCTTTGTGAGACAAATATTAAATGTTATACAAATCGCAAAATATCTACTAGCCCTTTTTGTTGCACTTAGTATAGCAATATTACCAGAAAAAATTGATGAACTTGCCTCACAAGTAATATGATTGTTTTACTCACTTCTCGTACTCTATTTAATAACAAGCATCATTAAGATAATTTTTGAAAAAAAGATACAAGATGCTGAAAGACTTCCTATGGTGAATGCAAGCCTTCTCCCATTTCTTAAAAAAACTTTTATAGTGCTTGTATGGGCTATAGGACTTGTATCAATAGCCTCTAATCTTTGATATAATATCACAGGGGTACTTGCTTGAGCTTGAGTGCTCTGACTTGGTATTTGACTTGCAGCTCAAAGGAGTATTGCAAATATTTTTTGAGCCGTTACTATATTTCTCAACAAACCCTTTATGATAGGAGATTTTGTAAAAATATGAGAACATGTTGGAACAGTGCAAGAAATATCACTGAGTTATATTACTTTATCAGATATGACAGGACATGATGTAATGATTCCTAATGAAAATATTATATCAAGTAGTATAGAAAACTATTCAAAAAGAGGAAGTAGAAGAAGTGATTTTTCTGTGTGAATAGTATATGATACAAGTAAAAAACAAGTAGAAAAGGCTGTAAAAATTATAGAAGAGATACTCGAATGATATCTTCAAAAAGGGATCATAACAAGTTATAGGGTCAACTTTGATAGCTTTTGAGACTTTTCACTTAATATTAATTCTACCTACTTTACCTCAACGCTGGATTTTACAGAGTTTCTAAAAGAGCGGGAAGTCATTAATCTCACTATCAAAGAAAGATTTGAAATAGAAAAAATTTCTATGGCTTTTCCAACTCAAGAAGTGATACTTAGAAAAGAAAGCTAAATTATTTTTACTCTCCATCTTCTTTGTCTCATCATAATTGATGAGACTTTCTTCTTGACCAGCTTGCAAAAATTTCTGGAATTACATCTCGGTATAACCAAAGTCAAAAAGATACAACAAGTATAAAGAGAGTTTTATAAAGAAGGAGAAAAAGTAGGAGTGCGAATATTGCCCATGGAAGCTTTTCAAATACTTGATATATAAAACTAGAGGCAAAGAAATCAAATATTCTATTCCAAACATCATTTTGTGTAAGAAGACTTTCTTTTCAAAGGTATGCAAGTATACCAACAAGGAAAAATGGAAGGAGTATTCAAAGAAGGAGTTGGGAAGGAGATTTTTTATAGGTTAGAATATAAAGCCTGGGATGGAGCATAAAAAATATTCCAAATACTGGCACAAGAAGTAAAAGAGCCGTAAGAATGGATGTAACATGAGCAGAAAGAAATATTTCATAACTATCACGCTCCGCGATAGTTTTTGTTTGCATGAGTGCAATTTGAGACTCAGCAAGAGTGTATGCTAAAAAACCTATAATAAGTCCAAGAAAAAGCTTATATAGACTATCCTTTCCACTCAAAAATGCTCAGACACCTATAAGGAATCAACAAGTAATAAGTATGATATCAAGGATAGTCATAGCAACAAAAAAAAGAGTATTATTTATACTCTATCAAAAATATAAAACTTGTAAATATAAAAGTATGTCTAAGGGAGTTTTTTATGGAAGAAGTGGTATTGTTTTTTTGTAGTATTGATATTTTTTTTAGTATGGCTTTCAATATTTTTATAAAAACTATGTAGTATACCGTTTACAATATTTTTACTTGTGTCATCTCCATAATATTTTGAAAGACTGATAGCCTCGTCTATTGAGACTTTTGCAGGGATTTCTTCTGTAAGGTAGAGCATCTCAGCTAATGCAACCATAATTGCAAGTATATTAGTTTTGAGCATCGTATCGATATCAAACCTTGGGGCATACTCTGAAATAATATCAAGAAGTATGTCTTGTTTTTCTAATATAATCGCTATCATTTCTTTGAGATATACCTCATCAGGTGCAAAATCAAACCTCCCCTCAAAAAATGCTCACTCAAATAAATCTTCATCAAGTTCAGTATATATATGAGTATAAAGCTTCTGAAGTAAGAGGCGGCGCGTTTTCGTTCTTGATGCTTTCACGTATATAAGCTATTTAAGTAAAAATTATGGCACAAAAAAGCTCTCATATTTTATGATAAAATATAAGAGCTAAAACTATAATCGAGTTACTTTTTTCTTAGAAGCTTTCAACTTTGTTACTTGCCTTCCTTTGTACATTCCATTTTCATCCGCGAAGTGAGAAAGTCCTGTTCATTCAGCGTTGAGTTGTACTCGGTTAAAAAGTTTACGAGCAGTAAGCTTAATCCAGTTACTGGTTCTTCTTCTACTTCGTGACTTCGAAGTTTTCTTAGTAGGTACGATAGACATACAGGTAATATTAAAGAGGTAAGAGCGAAATACGCAGGGATTATATGGAGAGAAGCTAGTATTGCAAATTTATTTTAGAAAAAGTTGCATATATATAAAATATTTTTAGTATAAGTGAACATATCCAGAGTGAGTAAGAGAGATAAGGCTCTATGACTACTCCAGCAACCTAGTTTCGTCAAAGGAAAAAAGGTGCTCCTTCCCTCCCACTCCAACAAGCGGGAAAAGATATAGAAAAAATATTTTTCATAAAGATTTTCTATATATTTAGAAAATCTTTTTTTATATCTCTTGGCATATGTTATTTTATTTCTTAATCATAAAGATTATGAAACACTACATAAGTGCAGAATCAGTGACCTGTGGTCATCCAGATAAGATGTGTGATCAAATAAGTGACGCGATACTTGATGCCTGTCTCAAGGAAGACCCAAACTCACGGGTTGCCTGTGAATGTATGACAACTACTTGAACTATTATTGTAAGTGGTGAGATAACCACTGATGCTTGGGTAAATTTTCAAGACATAGCCCGCAGGGTCGTACGAGACATCGGATATACGAACTTAGAAGTAGGCTTTAGTGCTGATGATGTATCAGTGCAGATACTCATAAATTCACAATCACCTGATATTGCTCAGTGAGTAGATAGCTGAGGGGCATGAGATCAGGGGATTATGTTTTGATATGCAAGTAATGAAAATAAGGCCTACATGCCAACTCCTATTTATCTTGCACATAAACTCGCTCGTAAACTCGAGGAAGTAAGGAAAAATGGAATACTTCCCTACCTCGGTCCAGATGGAAAAACGCAAGTAAGCTGTGAGTATGAAGACGGAGTATTTACGCGCGTGCATACTGTAGTTGTATCAAATCAACATAAATCTGATACAAATATGGAAGTGCTTCGAACTGGTATCGTACGTGAAGTGATACAAGCTGAACTATGAAAGTATATAGATAGTGAAACTATTTTTCATATTAACCCTACTGGGAAGTTTGTCATCGGTGGACCAAAGTGAGATGCAGGACTCACAGGGCGAAAGATTATTATCGATACGTATGGTGGAATAGGACGCCACTGAGGTGGTGCTTTTTCTGGAAAAGACCCGAGTAAAGTTGATAGATCATGAGCTTACATGGCTCGGTATCTTGCTAAAAATATTGTCGCTGCATGAATATGCAATATATGCGAGGTACAACTTGCTTATGCAATATGAGTTATTGAACCGGTAAGTATCTATGTTGACATGACTGGAGGACAAGTAAATGAAGAAACAGTGATAAACTGCATAAGAAACAACTTTGATCTTTCTCAAAGAGGAATCATAGACTTTCTTGATCTCAAAAAACCTATATACCAAAAAACTGCAACTTATGGGCACTTTGGAAGAAATGATGTACCATGGGAAGAATTAAATAGTATAGAAATATTTGAGAATTTGAAGTAGTATTACACATAAAAATGTCTCGTTAAAAGCTAGACATTTTTATTTGATATATTTTAATAAATTACTATACTCAGATTAAAGTTTATATATCAATATTATTTATGGACTGAGGCAGTGAGGGGCTTAATATGAAATCGGAAAAACAGATTAAAGAGCAACTTGATTGTATCGATAAAGTTATAAAGTCTTGAGATATCGATCATATGTTAGCCATATTACCAATTATACACTCAATACAGGCTACTATAAATCAAACTCTCACATCAGATCCAAGTCCTATAGCAAGACGAACTCGATATGTAATAGGTAAAGTAATCAATCTGATACCTGAATGAAAAGATGAGATAGAATGAACTTTTTTAAAAATACAGGACGATACTGAATTACTTATCGTATCGTGATGAGTAATCGCCTATATATGAGAACATACATACTTATTACCTTGTACAGAAAATGAACTCAAGAGTATTGGATTTTTAATAAAAAATAACAATAGAGTTCCTGTAAAGCAATGAAATCAAAACATACTTACAGCTCTCAGAAAAATGATTGGCTGACTCAATCAGAAATTTAATCATTTATGAATATATTTTAGAGTAGAAGATGGGATTTTTTCATGTTCTCATACCGCTTATACTGAAAAGGAAAAACATACACTAAAACCCCAGCAGCAACAAGAAAAACAAATAGAAGTTATACAATCTAATATTTTATATTTTTGAAAAGATTGACAATACCCTATAGGTATAAGTTTTTTTTCTCCGGAAAAATATATAAAAAGACACGATATTAAAGTAAAGATTTGATCACAAGAACGCATATTTAAACCTTTCTCCTTTAAGCTTT
>JAIUMN010000001.1 GCA_022565555.1 Candidatus Altimarinota bacterium | reverse complement strand
TTAGTGTATTCCATGGATTTTCTGATGATATAATTTGTTCCGCGATACTCTTTTCCATAAAACATTCTCATGTAGCACATGCTTGCTGTAGGCGTGTGACATCAGGGTGAGAGGGTATTTTTTCATTATTTTTCACACTATATGAGCATATAGCTTGAAAAAATGCATCTACTTCTGTGCTCGGAGAGAGGTGAGTGAGTTTCTCTAATTGTTCTATAAAGCTCTGTAATTGCTTTTTTGTTATCTTTTTCATAATTTCTTTCAAAAAATATTGTTATATCCACGCAGGAAAATCATCTCTCATCTCTGACCAACTTTCAGGATGTGCAAGTTCTTCCTCTGTGAGAAGTGCTTGGTCAAACATTTTTATAATTGCTGCATTATTCATTCCTACTCAGATAATGACAAGCTCCGTTCTTCTATCTCCAAAATCCTTATCCCCATATTCTCTTTCGTACTCATAATTGAGAGCTGAGGAGTATGCTTCACGTTCTTCATAGCTAAAGCTTCCCATCCAACGCCCGAGTCCATCAAGCCGAATACTTCCTCCTGCTTGTGACCAGTTTCACGCAAGATCATTGCGACTTGCTAACCAGATAATCCCTTTAGAACGAATTACTCAAGGCCAATTTTCAGAACATATCTTTCCAAATCTTTCAGGATGAAAGGGGATATCTCTCTTATAGACAAATGAACTAATACCATACTCCTCTGTTTCAGGAGTATGTGTATGATGTCCACCAGACTCAAGTTCTTTTACCCACAGAGGTGAGCGAGCTGCGTTATCATAATCAAAGAGACCAGTATCCACTATCTCTGAGATATCTACTTGAGATTCAGTAGTTTCGATGATTTTTGCCTCAGCTTGAAGTCCTCTCATAACTCAGAGAATATATTTTTTTTCTTCGGGGGTGACGAGGTCTATCTTGTTGAGGATAATTACATTTGCGAACTCTATTTGCTCAACCATGAGATTTACAATCCCTCTATCATCACTTTCATCAAGTCACATCTTGAGATCAGCAAGAGTTTTATCACTTCAAAAATGTGCAAGGAAGTTTCCAGCATCAATAACTGTCACCATCGTATCAAGCTTAGCAAATTGACCAAGATCTATCCCACTTTCCTCATCGATATAGGAAAATGTTTGTGCAACTGGAACTGGTTCTGAGATTCCAGAACTCTCAATGATAAGAGCATCATACTTTCACTCTTCTCCTAGGCGTTTTACTTCTTGCAGTAAATCGTCACGAAGGGTACAACAGATACACCCATTATCCATTTCCACGAGTTTTTCTTCTGTTTGAGAGAGAGTGATTTCATTTTTTACAAGATTCGCATCAATATTTATTTCTCCCATATCGTTCACGATGAGCGCAACTTTCATATCTCCTCGTTGATGGAGGATATTATTGAGAAGTGTAGTTTTTCCAGCTCAGAGAAATCCTGAGAGGACGGTAACTGGTATTTTTTTATTCATAATAGTATAACCCTAACTTGAATTCTTTCCCTTAATTCTAAGGGGAAGAGGCTTCAAAAAAATAAAATATATTAATTACAACACTCGCTGCATTTTCCGAACAGATTAATCGAGTGTTCTCTGAGTTTGAATTTGTGATTTTTCGCGACTTGAGTGAGGAGTTTACAGAGAAAGTCTGACTCAAAAGAAAGTATTTTTCCACAACTTTCACACTTCATATGTTCGTGATGATGTGTATGTGAGTTTACTTCGTATTGTTCTAAGCAAGCCTCTAAGCTCACTCTTCTGAGTACTCATATCTGAGAAAAGAGTTTAATAGCTCTAAATATACTTGCTCTCGGTATTTCTGGAAAATTTACTTCTATATCTCGAGCCGAAAATATATGAAACTCTTGCATCTTTTTAAAGATACTTACTCGCTCAGGAGTTACGTTTTTCTTGTGCTCACGAAGGATTTCTTCTATTTTCATAATTGAGACTTAGTATCAATTAAAGTCCTTGAAATATATAGATGATACATAATATGTCAAAAGAAAATAAGAGAAAATATTTTCTTCTTGCATTTTTAATTTTTCTTTGTATAGTCCGTGCCGACATACGCACTTTTGGTGTGATTTGAGATTGGGAGACATTTCTTTTTGATTTTTTGGAAATTCTCTCGAGCGATGCGAGAAATTTTCGTAACTTTTCAAAAGGAACTCAGCTATAAGCTGAGGTGTGTCTCTTTATTTTTTGTTTATAAATATGACAGAACAGACAACAACATTTCGAGATCTTGGACTCTCGGAAAAGCTTCTTGAGGCCATTGAGAAGAAAGGGTATATTCACCCAAGTCCAATACAGGCATGTGTAATACGACTTCTCCTTAAATGAGAGAGAAATATTCTTGGGCAAGCTCAAACTGGTACTGGAAAAACAGCAAGTTTTGGACTTCCACTTCTTGATAGACTTGATATGTCTAAAATCGGTATTCAAGCACTTATACTTGCTCCTACTCGTGAACTTGCGATACAAGTAGCAACTGAGATACAATCATTTGCTGAGAAGGGAGTAAAAATAACGCTCATATACGGAGGTCAAAATATCCGTGATGAGGTGATGGCACTTAAGAAATGACCACATATCGTGGTTGGAACTCCAGGAAGAGTGATAGATCATCTTACAGTAAAAAAGACATTGAAAGTAGCAGATCTTGATTACTTTATTCTCGATGAGGCTGATGAAATGCTTAATATCGGTTTTAAAGAAGAAGTAGAAAAGATCCTTGAGTATACTCCTGAAAATAAAAAAACCCTTCTTTTCTCAGCAACTATGCCTCGAGAAATACTCTCAATTGCGAAAAAATACATGGGAGACTATGAGACCGTAAAGATAGAAAGTAAAACAACTATCTCTGACCGTATCACACAGATGTACTATGAAGTTTCACCACGAAATAAGTTTGAAGCACTTTCACGAGTGATTGATATGACAGATGACTTCTACGGAATCGTTTTTTGTAAGACAAAAATGGATACTGATGAAGTAGCTGCTGGACTTATCGCAAGAGGACTTAAAGCTGAAGGAATACATGGAGATATTGAACAAAAGCATCGTGAAAAGATACTTGGAAGATTTAAAGCAGGAAAAAGTAAAATACTTGTAGCGACAGATGTTGCTGCTCGTGGAATTGATGTTGATAATCTTTCACATGTGGTAAATTACTCACTTCCAGATAATGCTGAAATCTATACCCACCGTATCGGGCGAACTGCTCGTGCATGAAAAACAGGTACTGCAATATCATTTGTATCAAAAATGGATACAAGAAAACTTTTTGCTATAGAGCGTCTTTTGAAGCAAAAAATAAAAAAAGAACAAGTCCCAGATGTGAAAGATGTAGTAACAATTCAAAAGAAACGTCTTGCTGAAAGAATTACTGAAAATATTACAGTGTGAGGACTTGAGAAATTTATTGAACTCGCTTCTGAACTTACTCAAGAGCAAGATATTACGCAGGTGCTTGCTGCAGTTCTCAAAGACGCCTATGAAAAACGTTTTGATGAATCATCATATAGTTCTATACAGGAACGTGGTCCAAGTATTTCACCAACTGGAGAACAAAGACTTTTTATCGCAAAAGGAAAGATAGATGGAATGACTCCATGAACTCTTATCCAGTTTATAGAAAGTGAAGTAGGTACTAGACTTTGAGATGTTTGAAAAATAGATATATTTGAAAAATTCTCTTATATGAATGTTCAAGCAGAAGTTGCTGCAGCAGTACTTGATTTCTATAAAGCTCAAAACAGTCGTAGACCACTTGTAGTAGAAGCAAAGGGACGAGATGGTGGAGGAAGTGGATTTTCAGGTGGAGGAAGATGAGGATATAGCTGAGGCGGGAGAGGATTTTCAAGTGGTTGACGTGGTGGATCAAGTGGAGGTTCTGGAAAATTCTCATATAAATCATGAGATTCAAGAGGAGGAAGATGAGGATTTTGAGGAAATAGAGGACAAGGATATAGCGGAGGGAGATAGATGCTAAGCTTTTGTAAAAAAGAGAAGAGATATCTTCTCTTTTTTTGGTGATTTTATAAAAAACAAATATACTCATAATAATATATATATTAAAAGAAACACATGGAATGAATCTTTAATGACATATTACTTGTTTTATGAATCATAGTTTTGATGATTACTATCTTTGGATTTATCATACATTTTACTATTAATAATAGTTTTTTTAAACATCTCTTCCATCCTTTTTTTACTATTAAAAATTTCTCTTTTAAGAGAGCTTATATATTTGGTGATTCTGTCAATACAGATATAGAAATTATATCAAAAAGGAAAAATAATTTTAATATTCGTCTACGTTTTGTATTTTGAGAGCTCGTACGCATGCATGCTTGAGGAAGAAGAACAACAGTGTTTATTGAAAAATATGATATTTCAAAAATTGAGAAAATAGATTTAAATCCGTATCAGTCAAGATTTTTAAGCTTACACTTAAAGATACCGAAACTTGAAAGTATTCCTGAAGAAATTCAATCTATGATGCTTAATTGTATTGATACACATACATCAGATTTTTCATTACAGAATTTTTTTTCGAGACAGTATGTTTGGAGAATTTATATAGAAGTTGATAAGCTATGGTTTTGGAATAAGTATTACTCAGATCCAGTTATAATTTTAAAAGATATATCGCAAGAGAAATCTCTAAAGTCTTGGATGTCTCATAATCATAGAATCTCTACTAAAAGATTTTTCTTACTAGTTTTAATTGGAATAATTGCTTTTACTTTTATTATAGGTGCAGGAATATGAGTTTTAATATATTTGGATACTTAATATATCGTTATGATCGAAAAAAAATTTTTACAAGACCTTGCGGAACTACATGGAATATTTGAGCAAAAGCAGAGTTACTTGAGTGGACTCCAAAAGGGGATAAAAGAAGTCGGAAAAGAGCAGGAAATTTTAGATAGTTTGCTTGATGCTCTCAGTTTAGAGAAAAATGAAGAAACGAGATATATAGCCTATGCAAGGCTCAAAAATAAACACTTTGAGCCTCTCGATATCTATCTTGAAAAACTCTGAAAGTCACAAACAGAGCGTGATGAAGCTTTTGTGATGTCTTATAAGGAGACAAGAAAAATGCATGAAAAACTTCAGACAGAAATACTTTCTGAGATAGAAGAGAAGATGCTTTTCACAGAGTTTTATAGAACTATACTCAAGGAAACTCATACTATTGGAAAGTTGTATTCTGATTTATTTCTTGCGTGGAATAAAAAACTTCTTTTTGGAATCAATAGAGAACTTGAAACACGATTTTGAAATAATCAAGAAGCGATACTTAGCTATCTCCAGGAAGAAAAGCTATTTGATAGATGACATAGGGGGGAGTATGCAGACAGAAGTTACTCGGTACTTGAAAATGTAGGAGATACCTATATTTCTCAAAGTTATAGTACTGCCTTCTCACAAGAGGTAGAAGTGATAACTGCTGCGTATGATGCTTTTATAGAAAAGCTTGAAAATCTTGAAGATGAAGTCTATAGTCAAAAAACTCAATATATCGAGTACTATTGAGCTCTAAGACAAGCGCTTGCTGAGTCTGATACTGATAGCTTAGTAGAAAAGTGGGCTCGTGTTGACACACTTTGGATGGATATAACTGCCCCACTTCAGCCATGACATATGCTAGAGTATTATGAAGATAAGTATCGTAGAGCAGTATCTATTGAGTCAGATATACGTATCGTAGATCCAAGTATTCCAAAGTCTCAGGTTTTACAAAATATAGAAAATATGTACGAAGCTCTCTATGACGAAATAGGACGAGAAAATTTCCCTGAAAGTTATAACTATAGTTTAAATAATCTCAAAAAAGTACAACTCTATGTTTGAGCTCCTATTTTTATGTACGGGTCGTTCCTATGTTGAAGTTATAGTGCGCAGGTAGTTCCCAATGATGATGAGGTGAGTAAAGAGTACGGAAAGAAAATATTTGCCTTTCCAAAGTTTGTGTATGAATCTCAAAAAGCTGCTCCAAAAATGAAGCTTGAGAGCGAGTGTATCGATGAAGAGATATTAAAAAAATATTACTCCTTTCTTGAAAAAGATTTTAATCATTATTTTGAAGTATATGATATAGAGACTATAGGTCATGAGTATGGGCACAGTCTTTGGTTGAAAGCTTGATCTGAAGTACTTATGAACGAAAAGTGATACTATAAATATATAGAAGAATTTAAGGCAACTGCATGAGGACTTGCAGCATATTTCCTCTCAGGTGGAAATGACTACCTTGATGAAGATATCGTGATAACGCATTTGATACGAAGTGTACGCATGATGCGTTATAGAGAAGTAGAAGATATCCTTCCGTACTATTTTGAGTGCCTCATTCATCTTCATATATTTTTTACCTCAGGACTTGTAGAATATAAAGCTTGAAAAATAAATCTAAATTTTAAGGAAAAAACATTTACAGAGTTTAAAGAGCTATATATGTCTGTATACACACAACAAATATTCACGTATCTCAATACACTTGAAGCTTGAAATTTTCTTCTCGAGTTTGTAGAAAAACAAGATGAAATTTTTCTTCCAAAACATCCAAAAGCCCGAAGATTTGTTGAGCATTACTTTGAGATATATAAAGAAAAAGGAAATGAAGTGATATAATTTACAGTCCATACTTCAAGATATTTTTTGACTTGATACTTTTCGTGAGGGGCAGCAAGAGATTATTGAGCATATCATCGAGGGGAATGATACGCTTGTTTTTATGCCAACAGGCTGAGGAAAATCTCTCACCTATCAATTTCCATGAGTTGTAAGAGATGGTCTTTGTATCGTCATTTCACCACTTATATCTCTTATGAAAGATCAAGTAGATAAGCTGCAATCCCTTGGACTACAAGCAGAGCTTCTAAACTCAACTCAAAACTACCATGAACAGCAACAGGTGCTCTATGATGTAGAAAATAAAGTATTACAATTTCTCTATATTGCTCCTGAACGACTTAACTCTCGAGAATTTTTACAAGTATTACGACATAGACAGATATCACTTCTTGCTATAGATGAAGCGCACTGTATTTCTCAATGGGGACATGACTTTCGTCCGAGTTATATGAAAGTAAAAGCTTTTATAGAAAGTCTATCTTGAGCGCGGGAAAACTCGTGAGAATGAAAGCGTACTTTTCCTATCGTAGCTCTTACTGCAACGGCAACTGCAAAAGTTCGTA
This sequence comes from Candidatus Altimarinota bacterium, assembly GCA_022565555.1. Taxonomy (GTDB): domain Bacteria; phylum Patescibacteriota; class Gracilibacteria; order BD1-5; family UBA6164; genus JAACSU01. The sequence continues at coordinate 73,305 of JAIUMN010000001.1, read as the reverse complement.
CAGATATCAAAGAGCGACTTGGACTTACTCATCCTACGAGTTTTATCTCAGGATTTGATAGAAAAAATATATGTATCGTTGTGAGAGAGATATCCCAAAAAGAAGAAAAACAAGAAAAAGTCTTTGAGATTATACAAAAAACCCCATGAGTTGGAATTGTCTATTGCTCAAGTCGCAAGCATGTCATAGAGCTTTCAGAATATCTTATCTCAAAGTGAATAAAAACTGGAGTATATAAGTGAGATCTTTCTCCAGATGCTCGTGAACGCGAACAAAATGCTTTTATGAACGATGAATACAATGTGATAGTTGCAACGAATGCTTTTGGTATGGGAATAGATAAAAAAGATATTCGTTTCGTAATTCACTACAACCTTCCTGGAAGTATTGAGAGTTATTATCAAGAGATAGGACGAGCATGACGCGATGGAAAGATGAGTTATGCTGTAACACTTGCGAGTTATGGTGATACGAAAATACAAGAATTTTTTATACAAAATACTTATCCAGGTAAAACCGAGATACTTAAGTTTTATGAGTATCTTTATAAAAATATGAAACTTGGAGAGTGAATGGGAGTAAAGCTCGCAAAGACTCAATATGTGATGGCAAGTGAGTCTGGTCTTTGAAATGATATGAAGGTATGAAGTATTATCAAAGTGCTGGAGAAATATGATATTTTAGAACGAGGAATGGATGGTTGATGAGATGATGATTTTAGAGGAAGATGACTTACTCTCAGAGAATGAAAGAAACGAGAGTCTGATTTGAAAATAGACTGGAACAAGCAAAATTATCTTGAAGAAGAGGCATACTTTAAATTGACCGAGATGAAAAAACTCCTTTTTTATCCACAGTGTCGCAAGCGTTATATTCTTGAATATTTTTGAGATACAGAAGATTTAGCAAAACTTCCCCTAAACTGTTGACTCTGTGACTTTTGTTTAGAGGCTAAAAAATACTCAAGTGAAGATATGCAAAGTTTTCTTCCACTCAGTAGTTATGAAGTAATACTAGAGAGTGTTAAAAAATATAATGAAAAATTTGGACAAACTATATTTACCAAAATGTTGTTATGATCAGGAGATCAGAAACTTACAGATTGGAGTCTTATATATTATGAGCATTATGGAGCACTCAAGACTCTTGAAAGAGAAATAATTTCTGCGATGTTTGAGGCATTGATTGAATATGGATTTTTAGAAAAAACTCATGGAAGATATCCTATGATGATGATAACTTCCAAGTGACAAACTTCTCTTCGTCGTGAACAATATATTAAAGATGAACTTTGAGAACTTAATTGATTCGTAATGCATAAGATTCCGAAAAAAAAGATTAATAGCTCTCAGAAATCTTCCAAAAAACTATCTCCCAATTCTTCAAGTACTTATAATGAAACTTTGGATTTATTGAGCTCAGGAAAAACACTCTCAGAAATTGCTACTCTTCGTAAGCTTACTCCTCAAACTATCGAGAGTCATGTTATAAAGCTCTATGAAAGTAAAAAGCTCCCACTTGCACAAGTACTTGAGCTTACTCATTTTAATAACATTAAAGCAATATCTCAAGTACTTACTGAAGAAGAACAATGACTTAAAGAGATAAAAGAAATTATAGAGTCACGAGGAGAGCTTAGTGTATCGTATTTTGATATTAAGCTTACATGTGCGATGCGTGAGATGCGAGATATATAGTTGCATTTTCTCTATTTTCCCTATTATATTTTCATATATTTTCATTCTTTTTTTATGCTGTATTTATTACTTTCGTTTCTTTCTTGAATTATCTCTTGAGGTATCACAATATATTTCCGACTTCAGGAGATTAAGACCCAGACTATTATTTTTTGAAAACATATCTTTTCTCAAATTATCTTATTTTTTATCCTTCTTTCTCTTTTTCAAAACTATTTTTCACATATAAAAATGGTATTCCCATATATTACCCTCAGTTGGTTTTGGATATTTTTTATAGTGAGTTCTATGAGTTACTATATGGTGCAAATATTTTTTGAGTACTTTACAGATAAAAAATTCTTCGCCCCAAAAGAAGAGCTCGAAGCATATCTTGAGAAACTTGAAGATGAAAAAAATAAATTTTAGAAAATTTTATTTAATACTTTTACGTGGGTAATAAGCAAAAAATCCTTGTAGGACTCTCTGGCTGAGTCGATAGTGCGGTCGCAGCGTATTTACTCAAAAAAGAGTGATACGATATCACTGCTGGTTTTATGATTAACTATCTCGCTCCAGAGGGGGAAGTATGTCCCACTCGTGAAGATATCGAAGTTGCAAAAGAGGTTGCAGCATTTTTAGAGATTCCATTTTTTACCTTTGATTACCGAGATGAGTACGAAGAGAAAGTCTTAAATTATATGTATGAGGGCTATAAAAAATGAATCACTCCAAATCCTGATATCATGTGTAACTCGGAAATCAAGTTTCGAGTATTTCTTGATGAAGCACTCGAGCTTGGGTTCGACGCGGTTGCGACAGGGCATTATGCGAGGATAGAATATAACGAATCTTCTTTGCAAGACACCTCACCCCCAACCCCTCTCCTGCCAGGAGCGGGGAGAAATAATGTAGTAGGAAATTATTATGAAACACCTGAGTATATAAAAGTATTACTGAAAGAATTAAGAAAAAAAGAAACATGTAGTGAAAAAATACTATGGGATATCTTGCGAGATAGAAGATTTGAAAATCTAAAGTTTCGTAGGCAATATCCATTTTGAAGATATATTGCAGACTTTTATTGTCATGAAATATGATTTGTCATTGAATTAGATGGTGAAGTTCATGAAAATAGGAAAGAATATGACTTATTGAGAGATGAAATTATACAGCAGTATTGAGTGAGCATCATCAGAGTTAAGAATGAGGAATTAAAAAATATAGAAAAACTATTAGAAAAAATATACAATTTCATTCCCTCTCCTGGCAGGAGAGGGTTAGGGTGAGGTGTTGTGTGAGCAAGGAATTGAGAAAATTGAGGTGTTGCATGAAGGGAATCTTGAGTAGGGTATTATATTCTTAAAAAATGAGTCGATACCTCAAAAGACCAATCGTATTTTCTTGCATGACTATCACAAGACAAACTCTCAAGAGCACTTTTTCCTATTGGGAATCTAGAAAAATCAGAAGTACGGGATATCGCCCGAAAAGCTGGTCTTCCAAATGCTGAACGCAAAGAGTCGCAAGGTATTTGTTTTATAGGAAAAGTAGATATGAAAGATTTTTTGCAGAAAAAAATTCCAAACTCAGAGGGTGATATCATTGATACGTCTTGAAAAATCCTTGGAAAACATAAGTGAGTATTCTACTATACTATAGGACAGAGAAAGGGTCTTGATATTTGAGGTATGCCTGAACCAATTTTTGTGATGAAAAAGGATATCAAAAATAACAAACTCATCGTCTGATACGGAAAAGACGAGGAACTCTACTCTGACAGACTCTATATAGATGAACTACATTTTTTATGACACACTCAGGAGCTCCCAAAAAAATGCAACGCAAAAATCAGATATAGACAAGCTGACCAAGCCTGTGAAGTGAAAGTAAATAAAAATTGATATGAAATCCAGTTTGAAAAACCACAGCGAGCTATAGCTTCTGGACAGATTATTGCGCTCTATGATGGAGATGAACTATGGGGAAGCGGAGTGATTATTTAAAAAATATTTCTTAAACATTGAACTCTTTCGCATTCTTCACTTAATCATCTGTCATTAAAAAATTTATTTAATCATTTTATAATTTTAACTGCAATTCATGGACTTTCATACTCTCCTGCCTCAAGTGAAAAAAGTATTCATTGAGCAAGTGTATTAGATAAATTTTTTTCTTTCAATAATCTTATATGTTGTACTGGTAAAATGTATCATAAATTTTCAAGGTCTCATAAAAATTGATATATCAATGGTATATTTTTACCTGCGAAATCTTCAGCATTTTCTAAAAATCACGTGTAAATTTTTTTCCGAGTAGTACTTTGTATGGTGTATATTTTTTCAAGATGTTTCTTTTCAGAATATTTTTCCATAATTTTTCCAACGTGTTCACTTAGGATATTTCCATCACTAGGTAGCATATTTCTGGTTAGGAGCTTCATATATATACAAGCTGATTGATGTACTTTTTCATCTAAATCTAATCTTCCAGTATTAAGGAGAAAAAAGATAATTTGTCATACAAATGATAAAATAGTATCAGTTTTACTCAGTTTTCATTGTAAATAATTTAATTCTTCGGTATTGATGATTTTAGTTAAATACATTTTCTTTGGGAGTTCCTGAAGATATTCAGGAATTTGTATTTCTTTTATTGTACTAAAATTTTTTTGAAGACCCTTAAGTATATTTGTTACTATGTATATCATATCTTGTACTTCACCTAAAAGCCAATTTGCACTCTGTCATTCCAGAATTATAAGAGCATTTTTTTGTGTATTTTGAGTCGTATCTTCTATTGTAGTTCTGAAATTTTCAAGATAGAAAGTAATAAGAGTATCTATTTTTGTTATTATTTCTGAATCTCACTCAAAGTAGTCTTGTTGCGAAAGCTTTATTAAGAGTTGAAATCATGCGTGTTCATAGGAAATTTCAATAAGGTCTTTATAGAATTCTTCAGTTATAACTCAATTTTTTAGAAGATTATATGCAACAAATATTATAATGTTATCGTGAATTTGTTTTTCAGTCTTTGTATTTCAAAAATCTCTAAGATTGTATAAAAACTCATTTTGATTTTGAATGCAAAAATCTATGAGTCTATTTATACCATCATATATCCTGAATTGTCTTTCAACGAAAACTCATTCACTTAATGAATTCATACCAAACAATAATTATATATTTTAGCAAGTATAGGGAAATATGAAAAAAATAAAAACTTATTTTTACTTTTTATCAATATTGAATGTTGTCCTATCAAACATTTTACCAAAATACTCTCCGAAATGATAGGCTCAAGCTCTTGAGAACTCATGATAAGGGAGAAAAGCATAACCGTTATCAATAGTATATTCATCCTTAGCTGAGAGGATATATCCAGAATGAGTATTACGAGTTATTTCTCCAGTCTCTGGATTGATATAGTGATAACGAGTTGTATAGAGGTCATAGATTTCTTCACGCTTCATATAGGTTTCAAAATCTTTTCTTGAGATGCGAATAATGACTCCATTTACAGTATCTGATGAACTTCCAGTGTAGATGCAATTAAGAGCACAATAGTTTTCATCTCAAATTTTTCTTGCTTCCTTAAGTGACATAACCCCATATTTTTCCCAGTATTTTTTACGTATAGTTTCGATTTTTTCATCACTGAGATTAGGATGAGCCATCTTAAGATTATAGATTCTTTTAAATCAATGCACCATAACTGTATCAGGCTCACTTGTATCACCCTCATGTGACGCTGTATTGAGTATACTCCCATAGCCAATGAGATCTATATAACTCGCATCGCTTGCGATGATTTCTTCCCAAGTTGTTTTCATAATTTTCGTACTAATTTTAATGTCCGTAAGTATATGGAAAATAAAAATGCTTCAAGTAATATTCATAAAAAAATCCAGACCCGTATAGGTCTGGATTTCATATAACAAGTTAACTTCTGAGCATATCTTCATGAATTGAGTTTGCAGCAAGACAGCCTTCCGCAGCCGACATGATAGTTTGTTTAAACTTATTTGAGTTTGTAGTAACATCTCACGCAGCGTAGAGTCACTTTACTGATGTTTCTTGTCTTGAATCTACGATAAGACAATTCTCATCATCTATATTAGGATCCATGTTTGATACAAGATTGATAGATGGATCAGATCCAATTGCTACGAAAAATCCATCAGCTATAATTTCTTTTCCACTTTTCAGTATTACTTTTTCAAGAAAAAGACCTCCTTCTAAGTGATTAACTTCTTCATTAAGAATAAATTCAATATTTTCTCTTTCTTGTGCTTTTTCAATCCATACTGTTTCTGCCCTAAAGGTATCTTTACGATGTATAATATATACTTTTCTCCCGAGTTCTGCAAGATATAGCGCCTCAGTGAGGGCGGTATTTCCTCATCACACTATCGCGATATCTCTTCCTTTAAAAAACATCCCATCACAGGTTGCACAGTAGCTCACTCATTTTCATAAAAATTCTTCTTCTCCTGGAACTCAGAGTTTTCTATAGGTATTTCAGGTTGCGAGTATCACAAACTTACTCGTAAATGCTTTGCTTGGAGTTTTTACGAGAAATCATTCAGCGGTTTTTTCTAAACTTGTAACAGTATCAGTAAGTATTTCACTTCCCGAAGTCTCAGCATGCTCTTTAAAAGTATACATAATCTCTTTCCCACTTGCCGAAAGTATTCCAGGCCAATTTTCAACTTGGTGACTCGTAGCAAGTGCTCCTCCAGCCTGCGCACCGATAACTAGGTTTTTTAATTTATAACGACTTGCATACATTCCAGCCGGAAGACCAGCGCTTCAGCTTCCTATAATAATGACATCATAATCCATATTAATATACTTAAAAAATATTTGTAAGAGTATAGTAATTTTTAAACTAAAAGGAAGCTTAAGATATAAAATTAATCTCCTAGTGCTTCTTTAAATTCACAGTTTTGTGCTCTTTCTTCAACTCATCTTTTATATTCCCTAAACTCATTTGCACGAGCTAAAATATTTGCATCACTTAAGAGATTTTCTACTTCTGTGGTAATATCTGCTTTTAGACTTTCAAGTGTATTACAGTCTCTGTTAGTATCAAGTCATTTTGATTTTTGTGCATCTAAAATTAAAGCTTTTACCACATTGTTTCTAATATCATCCATATCTCTCTCAGCTGCAAATCATAAATTGAATCAGTAAAGATGTTTAAAGCTCGCATCAATGGTCGATTTTTCTACGAGAGTAGATGTATGTTCAATAGCTACTGCTCAAAAACCAGGATTTTTTACAAATGAGTTCATAATAAATAATTAATTATAAAAAAGTTCTTCCAGTTATGGAAGAACTTGTTGTTGTTTTTAAAAACGAGATTTTAAACACAATAAGAAACTCTTCCATATTTTGAAAAGAAAAAATAGAAAAAGTTCCAAGTTGATGTAGAGAATATCTGTGTATTCATAAAATCTATTTAAAATGTTATTTTAAAATACGAAAAAACTATATTCTGTCAAAACAATTTTTACAAATACCCGTAAATAACTAAGATAGTATAGATAACATATAACCATATATATATGAAAGAAACAGAGGAGAGAAAACGACATTTTTCAGAGCGAGAGTTAGAGGCTAGGCAAGCACAAGTAGGGGAAATGGAAAACCTCCGAGTCTTTGTAGCTGATATTGTACCCCCTGATATGGAAAAACGCGAGGCTATGGAGGATAGAATGATTGAGCTTGAAAACCTTGTTACCACTTATGGGGGAGTAGTGATACTTGAACATATACAAAAACGAAGTCTCCCAGATTACAATACCTATATAGGATGAGGAAAACTTGATGAGATTATGCATGAAATGGAGCTGCAGGAAGCAAATCTTTTAATACTCGGAAATATCTTAAAACCACATCAGATATATAAAATAAATGAAAAACTCAAAGCTATAGGAGCAGCTGCTTGGGATAGAGTAGATCTGATACTTAAGATATTTGAAAAAAATGCTCGAACAGAGGAAACAAAACTTCAGATAGAGCTCGCAGCTATCAAGCATATGTGACCACGTATTTTTGGTATGGGGATGGAACTCTCTCGTCAATGAGGAGGAAGTAAGCTTGCTCGTGGAAAATGAGAAACAAATACAGAGATAATGAAACGCCATCTCAGAGAACGAGAACTTGATATTAAAAAAACTCTTGAAAAATATAAAAAAGTACGTGAAACACACAGACAAGGACGTAAGAAAAAGTGACTTGCAACAGTCGGAATCGTTGGATATACTAATGCCTGAAAATCAAGCCTCCTCAATATATTAACTTGAAAGTGAGTACTTGCAGAAAATAAACTTTTTGCGACTCTTGGAACGAGTGTTGGAAAGATGTGGCTTGAGCCTCAAGTTCAAAGTGACGAGATATATACCCCTTGAAAAGAAATACTTCTTTCAGATACGATAGGGTTTATACGTGACCTCCCACCTAAGCTTGTTGATGCTTTTGCGAGTACACTTGAAGACTCAATTGAATCAGATATTTTGCTACATGTTATTGATGTGAGTGATGAAAAAATGCCTGAAAAACGAGAGGTAGTGGAAAAAATACTTCAAAAAATAGGAGCATGTCAACGAACTCTAATAGTATTTAATAAGACTGATAGATGTGAGAAAAAATATCTTACTGCTCTCAAAAAAGCATTTAAGAATAAAGAAGATATATTTTTTATCTCGACTTACACATGAGAAGGAATAGAAGAACTTAAGAGTTATCTTGGAGAGATACTCTAGTTTTGCAAAATCTTTCAGTCTATGATAGACTCATTCTATAGTCTATTATAATACATATGGAGCAAATATTTGATTTTATTATATGAAGTCTTTTTGATATACTTTCTTTTATCTGAGTTTTAAGTATTTTTGTACTTGCAAGATATGTTTTACAAAAAAACATTAAAGCTGTTTCCAAAGAGAAGAAAATAGTTCATGAAAATCGTAATTACAAGCATATACTTCTCCAGATTTTTTTTAGTATCACAATCGTTGTTTTTTATATAATCTCTCTCGCACTTTCCATAAGTATTTTTCAAAAACTTCTTGTTTTCATTTTTTCCCTAGCAGCACTTCATATTTGTATTCTCTATATTCATAAAAAAATACTTCTTTACTACGGGGAAGAAGTAGAAGTTTCAGGGCAGAAGTATTTTCGTAAAGGCTATGAAGCAAATCTTTATAGTCTCCTTATAAATGGACTTGGTTTTGTACTTTGAGTATTTTTATTTATACATATTTTTGAGATAAATAGCCTCATACAGATAGGGTGACTTTGGGCAGGTATTTTAGCATTTATGTGATTTACTGCTCCAGTTTGGGCTCTTGATATGATAGCAGGAATTATACTACTTCAATCTAAAAATTATATAATCGGAAATGTCTACTATATAGAGGAACAAAAAATGTATATATGGATAAAAAATATTTCTCTCACAGAGGTAAAATGTATCGATTTACGTTTTTGAAACCCCCTTATATATAGACCGAGTCAGTTTCGTAATCTTACTTTAAGAAATATTTCTCAAGGAATAGATTGAAAATCAAATAAGGTACTCAGGGAGATAGATATACATATTGGCTATGATACAGATATAAATAATATCAAACAAGTCTGTTATGACGCCTATGAAGAGATGCTTCAAGCTCTGAAAAAACCAAAGGAAACGAATTATTTTTGAGACGATGGATTTATATCACTTGAAATATTTAGTTTTGAGGATTATGCTGTTAAATATAAACTCTTCTATAGTATTACAAGCGCATTTTATATCTTAAAAGCTGAACGAGTATTTAACGAGTTTCTTCTCAAGCATCAAGTAAAAAATAATATCTTCTTTGCAACCCCTGATTTGATAGACATTAAAAAAAGTTCTATTTAGTCGAACTTTTTTTAATGAAAATTATTACAATCTTTCAACTGACTCTAGGAGTTCTTGAAGTACCAGTATTGCAGCAAGCAATCGAGTATTACTACTATCTTGGTGCTGTTCTATAAGTGAAGCAAGTCTTTCAGAGAGTCTGTCATATTCCTCTTCTGATAATCTTTCAAAGAGTCTCTCAACTCGAGGCTTAAATTGTAATCGCAGTCTTTGATACTGTCTTTGTTCTACTTGGAGTCTATCCTTAAGTATGTCACGTCTTTCTTCACGTAGCTCAGTAGGACATTCTCTCCCAGCTCTCCCCCAACACCATAAAGTATCATCAGTTCGTACTTTAATTTGAGATTCCATAATTCGTACTTCGAGTTCATCACGACATTTTGGTGGATCCCATTTACAGTCTTCTATTTCATTATCGCCTATAAATATTCCACCAGTTCTATTTGAACGAGTAGAGTTATAGGTTTTAGCTCATTCTACTTTGTTGTTTTCAGTATCTCACAGTTCACTCGCTGATCTCTCATATCGAGTTGGTACTATATCACCATCGTCATCAGTATCTCTGAAGTCATCTGTTTTAGTTTCAACTTTAATTGGTCTCACATCAGGACATCTTTCTGGATATCTTTCACATTCATGAGCATCAACTGTTTTTGTCTGAGTATCTCTAGTATCGACTTTTCTAGTTTCATTACTTGAAGTATCTTCTTGAGCTGCACTCACAAAAGATAAGCTTCATACAAATATGAATATAAAAAGAACTAATAATGAATATTTTTTCTTCATAATATAGAAATCAGAAAAATAAAAACAATGTAACATAGTAATCAGTGTAAGAACCAAGAAAGAGATTGCAAATAATTTTTAGTGGAGAATACGTGAAGTTATGAAATATATGGTCTCTCGATCTCCTCACTTCACGCGAGTATTTTTTCGCTTTCTGGATTAATTCTCAAGATATCTTTCTCAACTATTTGAAGTCTTTTTGCTGAAGTATTATAGTGATTTACAGTAGTTCCAAGTGAGTTACCGAGCTTAAGAAATGTTTCTTCATAGCTTTGAAGGTCCTTTTGAAGTTTAAGAACATATTTTTGTATTTCCTTTGCATGTTCTTCTATTTGAAGTGACTTCATTCCTTGAAGTACAGTTTGTAAATAGGCATAAAATCCACTTGGAGAAGTGATAATTACTTTTTTAGAAAAACCATACTCAACAAGTTCTCGACTTGAAATCTCTCAGATTTTTCCGATAAATATATCATAATAGAGTCCTTCTGCAGGTATAAGCATGAACGCAAACTCACTTGTACCTTCAGCAGGGAGGATATATTTTGCTACCTCATCAATACGGAGTTTTATATCCCGCCTTAAATCCCCTGAGTATTTTTTAATTGAGAACTCATCTTCACTTTTTATCAGCTTATCATAATTTTCTTGTGGAAACTTTGCGTCAATTGGAATAGAAGTCGGCCCAATATGAAGAAGGGCATCGACGATTCAGCTTGAGAGACTTGCTTGAAGGGTATACTGATTTTCATGAAAAACATTTTCAAGGAGTTCTTTTAAAAAATACTCCCCAAGATTTCCACGACGCTTTGGATTTTTCAGAATATGCTCTAGTCATTCGAGACGTTTTCCTATTTCTTGTATCTCTTTATTTGTTTCTCCAAGTTCAGTAAGCTTCCGGGTAAGATGCTCAATATGTTTGCTTGCATTTTCAGAGATTCTTGAGTTTGTTGCAAAGTTTTCACTCAGGCGTTTTCCATTCTCTGAGAGCTTGAAGTCCAGGCTTTGCCTTAAATGCTCGAAACTATTTTGCAGAAATTTTGCATCACTTCACGAGTTTTTTCAGAGTTTTGTGAGTACGATGATAAGAATAATAAGGATTGCAACAAGGAGTATTGCAGAGAGAGATAGAAGGAGAAAAAAAATATCTATAGTCATAAGGGAAAATAATTTCTCCCATCCTTCTATTATGAACTGAGAAATGGGAAGTAAATAGTATATACTGAAAATATACTTGTATTTTCATGTATTGCAAGATTTTAAAAAATATTTTTATCATTTTATTTTTATCATTGTCAAGTTATATTATTGGAAGTTTTCTGGTGAGTATGATAGTATATTAGGGACTTATAATTTATAAAAAAATATGTTTTTCTTACAACAAATTTCTTCTCTATTTTTTATGCAGTGTATGAGCTATCAAGAGGCTCCAGAAGCAAGAGTTAACGAGGAACAAAGTGACTTACCAAGGCAAAGACCAGAAAATCAAGATCCTACTGAGGCAATAAGATGATTAGAAGTGAGTGTATGAAATTGACTTAATGAAGGAAGCAGGATGTCAGATATCATGACTCAAAGACTCGATGCCTTGATAAGGGAAGAAGAGATATCTACACTTTCGACTACCATTGAGCCAACTCAAGAGGAAATGCAAACACTTCAAGAAAACTGAGTAGAAGTTTGAGGAGAAATAAATCCTGAAATGAGAAGGCAAATATTTGAAGCGCGCATCGCGAGGATAGCTGAAACTGAACTTCCACATAATTGAGAAGATTGACCTATACGTCTCTTAGAACAAGAGTTTGTTGAGTGACTTGCTGAGGAAAGATTAATAAATCCACAACTTCTCATGTATTTGCGAGCTATAGATTTTGATGGAGCTCAAGCTTGGAATCCTGAAGAAATTACAAGAAATTATGAAGCACTTATTGATGAGATATCAAGAATCGCAGAATCAGAGTGAAGAGATATGAGTACTTTACGTACAAGTGAATTTTTAGAAATATATAACTCACTAGATCAAAATGACTCAGTAGCCGCAACTCAGACTATTGATCCAGCCGCAGCAGCTGCTATGTGAATAGATGTAAGAAGAGATTCAAATGGAGGATTTGCTATAAATCCAGAATCTTCATGATACAGGCAGGCTCCTGGGGGGACAGTTGTATGACCAGCTGGGTCTCCATCTTCTACTTGAGGACAGGTATATCAATGAAGACCTAATGAGATATCTCCTGATGCAGGAAATATTACCTATGATACACTGACTGAATTTACTCCAGATACACAACTTACAGAGTCACAAGTTTCAGAGTTACGTAATCCAGAACATAAAGAAATAATTGAAACAAGATTTCCAAGTCAGTGGTATTGAATAGCTATTGAGTTTATGAATACAGCTGGGGATATTAATACAGATCGACCTATAGCGCTCGCTTCATGTTCAAACCTTATCGCAATTGTATCATATCCTGGTACACCTCCTCGTATCGAAGAATCTCCTATATCAATCTGAAGAAACGGATTTGGTCCACAAGTCCGAGCTGATCATGACGTACCTGGTCAAAGGTGAGACGGAAGAACACAAACTTGAAGAGTCCAAAACTTTAATAGTGTAACTATTGCTTGAGTTGGGCAACGAGCAAATCAAAATGCTCAAACAATTACAGGTGCAGAGATACGATCTCCAGAATGACAAGAACGATGAGGAAGATGGTGGCATGGTGGACGTGATGGAAGGTTTCCTGGTCAAAATAGCTTATGATGCGTAGTTGCACCAGATGAGTTTATGATTCGTCTCGCAGAAGCAGTAAATCGACACGGTTGAGGATATTGATTTCAGTCTGAACAAGCAACACTTCCACCCCAACCAAGTAGCACTTGAACTTCATGAGTAGCTTAATTTAGATATAGTTTATTATTAAAATTTTAACATGTTTACTTTTCAATATATTCTTCGACAATTTTATTTACAGATATATGTATTTGCTGGACCTGAACAAGCAGGGTGAATTGAAGATGTAAATCCACTTGAAGGTACTTCGTCTCCCACTGTTTCACCGGAGTGACTTGCTCATAACGCTGATACAACTGCGAGAGCAGCTGAAGCTGCACATTGAGAGCTAGATGATAGGATGGCACGATTGAGTGAGATTGAAGAAGGAGTTGATTCATCTGATCAATTTGAGTGAACACAAGAAGCTTGAAGAGATACTATAGAAGATACTTGAGACTCAGAGCTTGAAGACATTATAAATCCTGAATTACGTAATGAAATTATTACAGCAATGAATGAAGATGAACGAAGAGATTTTGAAAGTAAAACCCCTGAAGAGCAACAAGAATATCTAGAAACACAAATACAAAATAGAAAAAATGAAGAGATTCTAGATATGATGACTACTCTTGGGATTGAGTGACTTGATGGTGAAAGTCTCCAGTCGGTATTTTGAGAAATGACTCCTGATGAAATCGTGGAATTTGAAGCCCTAAGTCCTGAGGAACAATCTAGATTTATGCAAGAGAGGTTTGAATCTTGGCGAGAGCGTACTGAGCTTATCTTAGATCAAGAAGAAGAAAGATTACAACAAGAAAGAGTGACTGCAAGTCCTCAAAGGCAAGCTCAGATAGATCAGCGTACCGAGCAAATATGACAAGCACGGGAGAGTGCAAGAGGGGAATGACCATGAAATACAAACTTCTTTAGATGAGAAGCTGCACGTATGACTCCTGAACAGTTGGCTGAGTTTTGAATTACAGGACAAAGACTCGCGGAATATGCAGCAACATGCACTCCTTCTACAGGAGAAGAATTTATGTGTTGACAAAATACTTGAGATGCACTTAATGGTTTTTATGATTCAATTGATAAGCCAGAATTAAAAATTAATGATAGACCACGTCACTGATATACTTGGTCTCAAATGCTTGCTTCACGCCCAAATGATTATAGAGAAGTAGAAGTATCCGCTCAAGATGCACCTCCATGAGCTATTATTTCCTATGCTGCTTGACCAGGTGGATCGGTTCCTTTTTCACAATTTGGACATGTTGAGATTGCACTTGGAAATGGAAGCTATTATTTTTGACAGATTGCTCAATCACCAGGTTGAAGTCGTAGACCACCAGTTGAATGACAATATAGGGTATTTATGCCTATAGCTCTATGAAATAGCGAATGACGCCCTCTTGATGCAGTGTCAGCAGTATAATAAATGAGCGTAAGATAGTTTTCCGTCTTTTTTGCCCGTTCTATAAAAATATGATATCCTTATAGGGTATTATATTTTTTATGTATTTATATGTATATTTTAAAACAAATAAGTATTCAGTTTTCCTTTCACCTGATTCATATAAATACTCCAGAAGGTCCTTCTGAAAGAGTAGAAGATCAAGTAGGAAAAAATCCTGATCCTTTGAGTTCAGAAAATCTTACTTCAAATGCTGATGAAGCACTAAGAAAAGCTGATAGAGGAAGGAGAGATTTAGAAGATGGATTAAGTTGACTTAATAGAGCTGAAAACTGAATAGTTGAATCCCAAGAATGAGATGAGGCATGATTTGAGGAAGTGTGAGAGACTTGAGAAACTTCTCCCGAATCTCTACAAACTGAACGTTTATTAAGCCTTGCAGAAGATGTAGGAATAGAACCGGATACTCTCGCTACACTCTATAGTTGGAGTACTGAGAATAATCCAGACTTGAATCCTGAAAATCTAGAAGCTGATATGCTTGAGTTTGCAAATCAAATGGAGCGACTCCAGGCTCTTGTCGAGCAAACAGAATGACTTGAAATGCCAACTACTCCAGAAGAGTTTCAAGAGCTTATGACTCAGCTTATGAATGAAAACTGAGAAATACAAATTCCTATTTCTCCTGAGGCTATGAGTGAAATGTGAATTACAGTTGATGAAGCCGGAAATATTACGATACAATCTCCACAATGAGGAGCTCCTATTACCTATCCTTGAAACGACGCTCCAGCATGACTTCCGCAAGTGCGCTGAGGTCAAGTAGTGAGTGGATATACCTGAGGAGCAAGACCTTCTCCTGGACCAAATACTATGGATATAGATATAGAAAATCTTACTCCGGGGGTACAAGGGCTTGTAGAGCTTATTTATCAAGCTGAAGCAAACGGAGATCCAGACATTATATATGGATGAAGTCCAGTACAACCACCACAGCCTATTACAACTATGACGGTTCGTGAAGTCCGACAATTTCAAGATAGAATGGTGCAAGCTTGAAGTCCTTCTTCAGCTGTCTGAGCTTGTCAAGTTATCCGTTCTACTTTAGATGGTGCAATTCAGAGTGGTCTATTGCGCGAAGGTGAATTATTCAACGAAGATGCTCAAATGCGTTTCACTCTTGGAAAGCTTAATGAAAGATGACTTCAAAGATTTCAGTCTTGACAGATAGATGAGATGACTTTCATGAGAAATGTTTCTATGGAATGGGCTTCTTTTCCTCGAGATATGTCATGAGCAAGTTATTATGCTTGAGATGGCTTAAATCACGCCTTAGTAAGTCCACAACAAGTACTTTCTCAACTCAGGACTATTCGTGAATCTTCTGGAGCTCTCGCTGCCTAATAAAACGTTATTTTTTTGCGAGTTTTATAAAAATATGATATCCTTACAGGGTATTATATTTTTATAAAAAATTATGTTTATAATAACACAAATCCTAAAACAAATTCACTCGCAATTTGCGCTCTATGATATGTCCGGAGGATTAGCGTGAAGTGTATCTGAAGATAGAACAGCTTCACCAGATAGTTCTGAGCTAGGAAGAGCTCGTATGAGTGGTGACTATGAGACATTTTGAAGAAATGCAACTCCAGAGCAACTTCGTCAATATATTGAAGATAAGACAGAAGAACTTCAGGCTCTTGAATGAGAATCACAGTTTATATCTGGTTGGGCGCAGCATCTCATAGGATCACTTACTTCTATCGCAGAGTGAAGAGTTGCTTGATATGGACCATCTGATCCAGAGTATCAGCGTATCAGAAATGAACTTATCCCACGACTTATAAGGATACATACCAATACTGTACGTGATATCCAAAGACTCCGAGATGAGATTCATCAAGCTTTGTGAGATCATATTGAACAAACTCCAGAGCCAGTAAATATAATAGAACGAGATGAAGAAATCCTAGCGGAAATGTGAACTATAAACAATGAGCGATTTCTTACAGAAGTACCAGTTGCAAATAGACTTGAATACATTACAAATCCTCCATTTACACTTAGCCAGCTTGAACAAGATTCTCGAATTACTTTTACTTTTCATCAAAATAATGAATTATATTTACGGACAACACTCGGTCAGGCTACAGCGTGAGAACCACGTATTAGAGCTTTTACAGATGAATCATGAGTTGTTTATCAGAGGAGGTGATTGAATTGAGAATTCTTTTCTGAGAATGGTGAAAGACTAAAAATTCATGAAGGAACAGTGCTACAAGTAAGTGAACGTGTGGATGATATATCCGATATACAAGCCCAAATTGAGCAAAAACTTGAGTGATTTGAAGGGGCTGATATAGAGAGAAAAATAGCTGAGGAAGCAGAGAAAAAATGATATGATCATGCTTTTATACTCGAAGCTTTTTTCCCAGCTCCTGAATCGCTTTGAGATAATGGAGAGCTTTCTTCAATTGATAGCACAAGATTAGAGATACTTCTTACAGATTTAGCGCGAGCTGAAGAAAGATTTATGTATCACAGAGAGAATACTGAGCATGAGGCACTGACAGATGATGGAAGATTTACACATTATTTCGCTTCCTATTTTATGAATCAACATAATAGTGGAAGAAGAGAAGAAGTTATGGAGGCATATGGATTTACTCCTGAACAAATTGAAGAAACTGAAACGTATGGAAGACAGGTAGATGGACAAATAAATCCAGAAATACAAGCTCTTATAGATGCTGGAGAGATTGATGTAGTACCTGAAAAACAATGAATCCTTGCTCAAGCTGTAAGTACCGCATTACGTTTTAAATGAAGATATGAAACGATTGCGTCAAGAACATGAATTCCTTGGGAACTTATAGCAGGTATCCATTATAGAGAATCGAGCTTTAACTTCAATACATATCTCCATAATGGACAACCACTTGGAAGAAGAACTACCATTGTTCCAGTTTGAATCCTTTTTAACAATTGGGAAGACGCAGCGATTGATGCTCTCACTTGACCAAGAGCATCCTATGGAAGACCTACTCAAGGAGACTTGAGATGACAAGCTGATTTCGCTGAAAGATTTAATGGCTTGTGATATAGGAATAGATGACTTATGAGTCCATATGTAATGGCTGGAAGTCAAGCATATGAAAGTCAGTGAGGTATGTTTGTTCGTGACGGGGTATTTAGTCGTGAAACACGAGACTCACGTATCTGAGTTATGCCAATTGTAATGGCACTAAGAGCGCATCAATGACGCTCAACTTGATGATCCCTTATTTCGTAAGCTAAAAACTCTCACGAAGTGAGAGTTTTTTCTTGCATTTTTATTTAGATTACAGATAATATATTTTATAACTGAGTATTGAGTATATTTTTTTATAGTACACAAGGTATGAATAAAATATTATTAGATGCAAATAAGAGTCTTATACGACAAGATAAAATAGATGATATAAAAATTTTAGTTCAAGACGTGACAAGAAATAGTATCTTTAGAATCCTTGCAGCGACGAGTATTATCACCGCACTTTGAGCTCAACCAGCTTGATCAAATGATGCAGAAGAGCGTGAACCACTCAATCTTCCTAGCTGTCAATTTCCACCAGCATATACGCTATGAGTGATTCCTCCAGCGCCACAAATTCCTGTGTTTTGTAATCCAGTATATGTTATTCCACAGGTATGAGAACAAGCTGCAAAAATTATATCGATTTAGATTTTACGCACATACTCTATTTCTAAGCTTTCTCAGATAAAACGAAATACATCTGATGGAGGAGTTGCACTATTAAGTTCTCATGTCGAGTGAAATACAAGTTCTCAAGTGGATATTTGGTATCCAAAATCTTCCTCTATTTTAAGAGGACTATAGCTTTCTCAAGCATCTGCAAGATTTGCTGAAGTAAGCCAAAGAGGTCAAGTTTGTTTGAGAAGTTTCTTTTGGGTGTCATTATGTACTACTCGAAACGAGATATGCGTATAGATATCTTTGTTGATAAAAGCTTCTTCCTCATCGGTATAAAACTCGAGATACGCGCGTACTGGCGAACTCTCAGTGAGTATAGTAAATGGTCTATGATAGTTCTTCAAAAAATCCACTTGTTCACTTGTAAGTTCCGTATTTTTTCCAAGCCAATCAAAACTCTCGACTAAGATAGCAAGTGGTTTATCAAAACTTCTTTTTTTGAGTTTATAGATACGTTCATAGGCATCTTTGTCATGAAAAGCACATCAGATTCCATAACAGGTGTCAGTTGGGAGTATATAGAGCATAGGTATTTTGAAAATTATACTATAGGATTTTGAAGTGGAATTCCTACTTTACGAGGATATTTTGCGTGCGTTTTTGTTATCTTTTCGATGAATACAATACTTCTTTCTTGCCCATCTATTTCATAGTTTTTTATCTTGAGTATTTTTCCTCCGAGTCGGATAAGTGCTTTTTTCATACTTGCAAATTCCTCTTTGTCTGTCAGTTTATAGGCTGCAAACACTCATCAGACTTTAAGTAGGGGGAGTGTATATTCAAGAAGTGTAGGGAAATACGCAGTTGCGCGTGAGGTCACAAGGTCAAAACTTTCTCGGTACTCAGGATTTTGACCAATCTCTTCAGCTCGTCATACAAGTGTTTCTATGTTATCCAGTTCAAGCTTTTCAGCAAACTCATCGATACACTTGAGCTTCTTTGCAACTGAGTCTATAAGTGTGAACTCAGCTTGAGGTGCCACGATAGCAAGGGGAATCCCTGGAAAACCTCAGCCTGTTCAGAGGTCAGCGACCCTTATTTTCTCCACCAAACACCTCACTCAATTCTCTCCTGCTAGGAGAGAAGAGGCTGCAGCTTGCTCTCTCCCCTGTGAGGGGAGAGTTGGAGAGAGGTATTGTGTGGGAGATTGTTGTATATCATAAAAAACTGCAAGCATAATACTATCTACAAAGTGTTTTTCTATAATTCACGCTTCATCTCTAATCGCAGAGAGGTTTATCTGACTATTAGTCTCCATAAAAATCTCCAGAAATTTCTGAAATTTCTCAAGCTCACTCTCAGAGAGTTCGATATGGTATTTTTGAAAGATGGATTGCATGGGTGACAATAAATGATATGTCACGATAGTATAAAAAATGCCCTAAAAAGCAAGTTTTGAATTTTTGAGAAAATAATTATACTTAGTATATATTTTAGTTTACTTGCACCTCTTTCCTTGATTTCAGGGAAAAGAATTCAAGATAGGGTTAATTCATATGCTTCAAACTCCACTTACAAAAACAATCCTTCGTACGACTGATAATTATATCAAGGCGCTTGAAAAGGCGGGGATTTGTACAGTGTGGGATATGTTGAGGTTTTTCCCACGTGATTATGAGGATAGAACGCAAGTACTTGATAGTTTCTCGATGATAGCGCTCAAAGAAAAAAATACGATTCTCATCACACTTCTCTCTATAGAAAACAGTCGAACAAGTGGAAATAAGATACTCACAAAAGCAGTTATAGAAGACAAATCGTGATATTTAGCCGAAGCAGTTTGGTTTAATAGGAAGTACCTTGCAAGTCAGATGGAGCGATATAAGTGAAAAAAAGTGATTCTCTCAGGGAAGCCTAAGTATGAGTATGGAAAGCTCTCATTTCCAAGTCCTGAAGTAGAAACTGATCTTGCAAAAATCGGTGGCTCAGTGGTTCCTATCTACTCAGACGCGCAGTATATACCAGGAAAGTGGATAGAGTCTAAGATGTGAAATCTTGAGAAATATACCGTGGATATCGAGGAAAATCTTCCCGAAGAAATCATAAAAAAATATAGCTTTATCAGTCGAAAAGAAGCATTTCATAAGATACATTTTCCAAAAAATAGTCATGATATCGAGCTTGCAAAGTATCGACTCGCCTATGAAGAACTCTACGCTATCAATTATGAAGCGATATCCTCCAAGCATAAAAAGTTTGACGCAAGCGAAGGAAAGTCTCTTCCGATTCCACTTGATGCTGAGTTAGTGAAAACTGTTATGTCAAAACTCCCTTTTGAGCTTACTTGAGGACAAAAAATAGCACTCTTTCAAGTACTCAAAGATATGGAAAAAACCCACTCAATGCAACGACTTCTTGAGTGAGATGTTGGAACGGGGAAGACGGTTGTAGCACTCATTGCTACTATGCATGCTATAAGGCAAAGTGAAATACTTGAACGTAAAATCCAAGTTTCTATTATGGCGCCAACTGAAATCCTTGCGCGTCAGCATTTTCTTTCGATGCAAAATATGTTGTTTGAATTTGGGCTTTCATGTGAACTTCTGGTATGAAGTACTCCTGCGAAGAAAAAATGAGAAATCAAAGCACTTCTCAAATCCTCAAATCTTGATGTCATCATTGGGACGCACGCACTCGTGCAGGAAGATGTATTTTTTTATAATCTCTGATTTGTTGTCATAGATGAACAGCATCGATTTTGAGTTCGTCAGCGAGAGGTACTGGAGAAGTGATGGGGAAATAAAAGCGGACTCATCCCGCATAATCTCAATATGACTGCCACCCCGATTCCTCGTACACTTGCGCTCACACTCTATGGAGATCAGGATCTCTCGATTATTTCAGAGTACCCAAAATGAAGAAAAGAGATATATACCAAGGTTGCGAAAAATGATTCAGAACGTCAGCAAATAGAACTTTTCATACGAAATGAACTTGAAAAGGGAAGGCAAGTATTTTGGATATCGCCACTTGTGGAAGAATCTGAAAAAATGGATCTTGCAAATGCGATTTCAACTTATGAATCTCTTGTAGATATTTTTCATCCCTTTCAGGTAGGTCTTCTACATGGAAAGATGAAATCAAAAGAAAAAGAACAAATCATGCGAGACTTTAAGGAAAATAAAATCCAAGTACTCTCAAGTACTTCTGTGGTTGAGGTATGAGTTGATGTCCCTAATGCCTCTATAATGTGCATAGAGTGAGCGGAACGATTCGGGCTTTCGCAATTGCATCAGTTTCGAGGTCGAGTTGGACGAGGGAAGTATCAATCATATTGTTATCTTTTTCCTACAACTGGAAATTCAACTGATAGGCTCAAAGCGATGGAGCAAACCAATAATGGTTTTGAACTCTCAGAAATTGACCTTGAGATACGTGGTCCGTGAGAGGTTTACGGAGTGCGTCAATCTGGAATTCCAGATCTCAAAATCGCTGATATTACAGATTTACAATTGGTTTCTCAGATACGTGAGGATATTGAGGAGATGTTTGAGAAGAAGAAAAATTAAAACTCTCCAAATAATCTCTTAACTTCTTCAAGGCTTGTCCTTACAGCATGATAGATATCTGATTCAAGTGCTTCATCGAGTGTAAAAAATCGCATCTCGCGACACTCTTCTGTTGGAGTGTAGTTAAAATTTTCTACCTCTACTTCATAAAATACAAGTACAAGTGGAGTGTTTCCATCTGAACTTTCTCATATACAGAAGTACTTTGGACGAGGATTTATATGAGTGGCTTGAAGTCACATTTCTTCAAGTATTTCTCGACGAAGCGTCGTGAGAGCATCTTCTCCATGGTCAATCCCGCCTCATGGTATATCAAAGCGTGAGTGAAGCTCTCCGTTTACGAGCATTTCTTTCATGCAGAGTGCAAATTTTCACTCAGGATTTCTAAGAATTGCCTTTGCTGAAAATACGGTAGTGGCAGTCACGAGTATTAGGATAAAAAGTCTTCATAAAGAGTAATATTAATTGTATCACTTTCATAGTAAGGATTAATTTATATTTTCAATGTATTTTTTGATATGAAACTTGAATTTCTTATATAATCCATAGACTCAATGAGCTTTAATTCTTAAGTTATAACAATTATGTGTGAATATGAACTTCCAGAATATGTAAAAATCGATACAAAGGCCCCAGATTTTACTCTTCCTGCCTATAATCCAAAAACAGATGATGAAGAAAAAATCAGTTTAGAAAATCTGAAAGGAAAGTGGGTAGTGCTTTTTTACTATCCAGCTGACTTTACCTTTGTATGTCCTACGGAACTCAAAGATATGGCAGATGAAGAACAAACTTTTCATGACTTAGGAGTCGAGGTGCTTGCGGCTTCAACTGATACTGTATACTCTCACAGAGCATGGGTAAAGCATGAGATGCTTATGAAGAAATTTCCTTATAAAATGCTTGCTGATCATACGACTCGAATCGCTGAGATGTATAATATCTTAGACGAAGAAACAGGTATTGCGGGAAGAGGAACATTTATCATCGATCCAAATGGAATCGTAAAATGAATTGAGGTAACAAGTGGTCCACTGGGAAGAAATAGTGCGGAGCTTATTCGTAAGATAGAAGCACTTCAGTTTATGGAGAAAAATCCTGGGACAGCTTGTCCTGCAAAGTGGGTAATAGGTTCAAAAACTCTTACCCCATCTATCAAGATATCAGGGGAAGTTGGTGAAGAGCTTCAGAAATAAATCTAGTAAGAAAAAAAGAATTATGAAAGTAGTTCTTTTTTTCTTACTTTTTCCATACATTTGGAAAGTAACAAGCAAAAAAAATTTTTATATTTGCAAGAGAGTATTTTCTGTATATAAAAATATATACTTATTTTCGTTTCGGTATAAATAGTATGAAACGATTTCTTGCAAATATACTCCTTTTTTCATTATTATTCTCACACGTGTGAGTATTTTTTCAGCCTATATATGCTGAAGAATCTCTTGAGGCTGAGATTGTAGAAGTTGTTGAGAAGGTAATTACTTATGAAGAATCCGAAATCGAAGACATAATTGAAGAAGAGCAGGTAGAAGTTATTGAGGAAGAAGTATTAGAAGAAGAAAGTATATCAAAAGAAGATGAAGGTTTTGAGAATGAGTGATGAGAGGATAAGGTAGTAGAAAATATAACTTGAGAAGAAACCGATACTATATTAGAATATGAGTGAGCTTGAGAAAATTGAGATGCATATCAAAATGAAGATGAAGAGAGTATAGGAAATGAAATAATGCAAGAAAATGATATATTAGAAGATAACAAAAATGAAGAAAATATAAATAATGATTGAGATATAGAGCTAGGTGAAGATAGTGAGAGTACTGAATATAGTGAAGAAGAACATACAAATATAGGTGATATAGATGAGACTCAGAGAGAGGGTATAAATATAAATACTGCAACAGTCGAAGAGCTGAAAAGTATTCGATGAATTTGAAATGCTACGGCGCAAAATATTATTAATTATAGAGAGATTTCGCCCTTTTGTGATATAGAGGAATTACTCAATGTATCTTGAGTTTGACCAGCAAGGCTTGAAGATATAAAAGAATCGTGATATATCGACCCAACTGACTGTATAGATGATACTACTGAAATTATAGACGATTCTATACAAGAAGATAGAGAGGAAAATTGAGATATACGTGATGAAAATGAGAATGAAATATTAGAGGAATATAATAATCAAGACTCTTGAGATATTCTTGATGAGGTAGTCGAGTGATGAGAAAACACTGAGAATAATGATATAGATGAGAGCGAGAACGAAGACTTACATATATGATGATGAGGTACTTGATCTGAAAATGAGAATATACCAGTTGTAGAAGAGGTAGGAGAAGAGGGAGATATAGAGCTCATGCATATAAATCTTGCAACTTACGAGGAGCTTATTACTATTAGATGAATATGAGCAAGTATCGCGGGTAACATCATAGTCTACCGAGAGGAAAACCTCCTCTGTAGGAGTGAAGATTTACTCGAAATACGCTGAATCGGACCAAGTATACTCTCAAATATACAGGAAGTATGATACGTGTCGCATCCTGATTGTATGTATGATGACACAAGTATTCCTGAAAGTGAAGAACTAATTCAAGCAGAAGATAAGGATAAAACTCAAGAATTTTCTATTATTTATGAATTTCAAAGGCCTACTGATATAAGCCCTATACCTGATTCATTAAACGCCTATGATTGTGATAGAAGTCGTCAAGATTGTCGAGTAAACCTTGATTACAGAACAAGTTTTTCAAGTCATTTTCCTTTACGAAATTATACTTGTTTTACTGATTTCTGATTTTGAGAAACAACTTGAGAAGAAGAAAAGTGTAATCCGAATACTGTTGTATTTCCACTTTGAGTTCATGAGGTATCCATCACAGTCGAAGAAAAATCTTGAGAAAAAAATATTTATGAACAAAAATTTACCGTTCGTAATCTTTGATATTTACCACCTGAAAAAAGGCAATCTCTTGCTCTCAGTTCTTGAGAAAAAGTATGAAAGATTGATATAAAGCTTCCAAGAATCATAGTACAGAGTTGACTTGAAGCTATGGATGATACTGGAAAATTTTTTCGATGCCTCAAAAAAGATTGTAAAATAAATCTTGATTATAAACAGTGACACAGCTCAGAGAGATGTTTATGGGATTTCTGAGTTTGAGTTCCTAATCACCCAACTACACATACACGCTGTAATCCATGAATTGTAACTTTTCCAGAGTGAGATCATGAACTTTCCCTTACAGTATACGAAAATCGTTTCGAAGTAAATAAGCGAGAATTTATATTTTTTGTAAGAAATATATGGGATGATGAAAATTTAGAATATGATACTAATGTTATAGTAAAAAATAATAAAAATATTGAAAATACTGCTTTTGATATCTGAAAAATAAATATTCATTTACAATGAAGAATAGGCAAGGAAAAAGAGTACGATGCCGAAAAACAGGAGCTTATATGTGTAGAAGTTGAGAAATGTTCAGTAAATCTTATCTGAGAAATCGAATATAAAAAAAGATGACTGAATTATGTATGGTATAAAAATTGAGAACTTCTTTTTGAACATAATAATCCTCCAGCATACTGGATTGAAACATGAGAATATGAAATCACCTTTGAAATATATGATGATGAAATACTTCTCTGAACTTCTTCGTTTTTTGTTATAGTTGAGTGAAAAGAAATAAGTTGAACTTTGAAAAATAAAAAGAAAAAAAACACTGAACCATGACTTTTTAATACCCTTTTACACGATGGACTTGAAATACATGATTTCTTAGCTGATCCTATAGGTTCTGATATGAAGGAGTTTATAGAACTTAGAAATACAAATCTTGAAGCCAGAGATTTATATGGCTGTTACTTAGAAGATAGAGCAAAAAGAAAATTTAGATTTCTACTGTGAGATTATCTTGAACCGTGAGAACAAAAGAGATTTTTTCGCCC
This sequence comes from Candidatus Altimarinota bacterium, assembly GCA_022565555.1. Lineage (GTDB taxonomy): Bacteria > Patescibacteriota > Gracilibacteria > BD1-5 > UBA6164 > JAACSU01. The sequence continues at coordinate 47,526 of JAIUMN010000001.1, read as the reverse complement.
ACAAACGAAACTCACACTCTGAAATCAAAGAGGGAGAATAGCGCTTATTTGTAATAATGAAATAGTGCAAGATATAGTATGGGAAACAAAAGTTCGTGAGTGAATATCATATAAGTGAAGATATATACCAGTCTTTCATCCAGAATATATCCGTTCTGAACTCAGCGATGAGCACTATGAAAACTATGTTAAAAATGTATTTTGATTTTCTGCGAGAGCTCTTAAGTATGATGGACTCAGAGTTTCATGAGAAACTTTTCCTTATAGTCAGCTTGAGTGATTTATACGAGATCAAAGATTTTTCTCTCTTACAACTTGAGCCTCAGGAAGATATACTTTTACTACAAAAAATATATGAGCATGAAAACATGAAGTAACATATGTGCTTACTGATATGTTTTGAAATATTTTTGAGTTACGCCCACGGACTTTTACACTTCAATCTCAGAGAATGGAGTACTGGAATACTCCTCGTCCTGGTTCAACTCCAAGAACTCCTACACTTAGGTTTATTTCGCAAGCGAATGCAGAAGGTGAAGTTCTATCTCCAGATGGTTCAAGTATTATACTGAGAAGATTTTTCTTACTTGGAACTATAATAATCATAGCCTTCTTAGGTATGTGGCATTTATTTATCCTCGCGTTTCCTCCTACTATGGCACTCAAAGAACTTCAAGTCCGTACACGAGTTCGCGCTGAGATCATATTTTTACTTCCGAGTAAATAAGACTCACTTTACTTTTTATACTATCTCCATATACTGCGCGAAAATATTTATAAGTACTTTCTATGGAACTCGCAAAGACTCGGAACTTTTGTATTATCGCACATATTGACCACGGAAAATCTACGCTTGCCGATAGACTTCTTGAGATTACAGGAACGATTGAAATGCGTGATATGAAACACGGGCAGATGCTTGATACTATGGAACTTGAGCAAGAACGTGGTATTACTATCAAGCTTCAACCAGTTCGTATGAATTGGAAAGGGTATGAACTCAATATTATAGATACTCCATGACATGTGGATTTTCAATACGAAGTCTCACGAAGTCTTGCTTCTGTTGAAGGTTGTCTCCTTGTAGTAGATGCTGCACAAGGGATAGAAGCTCAGACACTTTCTAACGTGTATATGGCAATAGAAAACGAACTTGAAATTATTCCAGTCATCAACAAGATAGATCTTCCAGCGGCGGATGTCGAGCGAGTAAGTGAAGAGATTATTCATCTTCTCTGATGTAAACGGGAAGATATCATTCCAATCTCAGCAAAGACAGGACAAAATGTTGAAGCAGTGCTTGATGCTGTTCTCACTCGTGTTCCTGAGCCTGAAGTGTATATCTGAAATACTGACGTCTCTAAGCAAGAACTCAAAGCACTCGTTTTTGATAGCCAGTATGATGTGTATAGAGGTGTTGTAAGTTACGTGAAAATATTTTCCGGAGAAATAAAAAAGTGAGATACCCTTCACTTCCTCAATACATGAAAAAAAATAGAAGCCCTTGATGTTGGGTATTTTGAGCCAGGATATACAAGTGATACTGTTATACATAATGGCTCTGTATGATATGTGGTAACATGACTTAAATCCATACGGGATGCAAAAGTTTGAGATACTCTTTGGAAATCAGAACAAGTTGAGTGACCACGAATGAGGCCTGAAGAAGCAAAAGCAATCGATGGATTTAAAAAAGTGACCCCATTTATCTATGCTTGAGTATTTCCTCTAGCAACTGAGGAATATCCACAACTCGCAGACGCCATGGAGCGTCTGATGCTCAATGATTCAGCACTTCAAAAAGAAGCTGAAGCTTCAACGGCACTTGGACAATGATTTCGTTGTGGTTTTCTTGGACTTCTCCACCTTGATATCGTAAAGGAACGTCTCTATCGCGAGTTTGATATGGATGTCATCATGACTTCTCCACAAGTAACCTATAAAGTTCGTATGTATGGTGATAAAAGTTCTGAGTATTCTCGTTTAAGTCCTCAGATTTTTGAAGAGTGAGGAAATACAAAGACTCTGCTTCTTGTTTCAAACCCCGAAGACTTACCAGCAAGAGAAACCTGTGAGGGTATTTTAGAGCCAATTGCAAAAGTTGAAATTATTACTCCAACAGGCTATGTAGGGACTTTGATGCAGCTCTGTCAGGAACGAAGAGGAGTATTTTGCAATCAGCAATTTATCGATGAGACACGTGTAATGCTCAGTTATGAGCTTCCTATGAGTGAGTTGATTTGAGACTTTTATGATGAGATGAAGTCACTTTCAAGCTGATATGCTTCTCTTAATTATGAATTTTTGAAGTATAAGGAAGATGATATTGTAAAGCTTGATACCATGATAGCAGGGGAGCGAATCGCTGCTCTTTCACTTCTCTGTCACCGTGATCAAGCCAGGTATATAGGTGGGAAAATAGTAAAAAATCTGAAAGAATCAGTTCCAAGAGCACAGTTTGCAATTGCCCTCCAAGCAGCAATATGATCAAATGTAGTTGCGCGTGAAACGCTCTCAGCATTTCGTAAAGATGTTATTTGACATCTTTATGGATGAGACGTAACTCGTAAAAATAAACTTCTTGACAAGCAAAAAAAAGGAAAGAAAAAAATGAAACAATTTTGAAAAGTCAGTCTCCCAAGTGAGGCATTTGTGAATTTATTAAAGAAGTAATCCTTTATAATGAAAAAAATAATCCTTCTCCAGCCATCACTCAGAAAAAACTCCTTGACAGATGCGATACTAAGGGAATTTCAAGATATGCTTGTAAAATCTTGAGATTTTGAAGTAGAGATTATAGACTTGCGAGAAAAAACTCTTGAGTTTTGTGACGGGCGGGAACTTTGAGAGTATCATGATGATATACAAGAAATATATCAAAAACTTAAGGCATCTAAAATTGTTATATTAGGATTTCCCGTATACCATTATGCAATTTCTTGAGTCCTTAAAAACTTTCTTGATATCTGTGGTGAAGCTCTCACAGAGAAGAAAGTATGAGTCATAGTTTCAGCACTTCTTCCTGAATGCCAGATTGCCTATGAACATTTTTTTGAAAGTTTTGAAAAAAAGTATAGTATAAAACCTATACAAGAAGTTCCATACATTCTCAATAGCTATTTTCAAATTCAAAATGGAAAACTTGGACTTCTCGGAAAAGGACAACTTCAGAAGTTCGTAAAAAATTTACTCTAAATCATGCAGCACTACAACGACACTATCCTCTATCAAGTACATCAACATATTTTTGTACTTATATTCAAGATACTGAGTATATTGCTTCCCTACCTTGTGATAGTTGGGATTTTCTGATATATATTTTCTTGGAGTATACTTTTTATACTTATATTAATACTTGTATGAGGAGTAAGTATTACAGCGTGGTATTATTTTTTCTGGACGAAGTCATATTTTTGTATCTCAAACGAAAAAATCATCGTAAAAGTACGAAATGGACTTTTTTCCAAGTTTCATATGTCAATTCACTTCCGTAATATTCGTGATACCGCTTTTTCTAAAAATAATATTTTTCACTATCTGTTTAACTATGGAACATTTTTTGCGAGAAGTTCCGCTTGAGCGGTAGGAGACCTTGAGGCGCAATATATTCCAAATATCGAAAAAGTATATAAAATCATCAATGCACTTCACTCTATGGATGAGTCAGAGAGAAAGAAAATACAGTGTTTAGAGGATGTATGAAGCTTTCACGCAAAACCTCACCCTAACCCTCTCCTCAAGGAGAGGGAACAAGCTACAAAAATTTCTGCAGCCTCATCTTCTCCTTGAGGAGAAGAATTGTGATGAGGTTTTGCGTGAGAAAAGACTCAATGAATGGCGACTGAAACACTTGAAGAAGCAATAGAAAAAGAAAAAAATATTTTACTCTCAGTACAAGGACTGAAAGAAGTAGTACTTCTGGATGGAAAAGATAGGCGATATATCTTTGAGCACGAGGAAGAAAGAAATCATGGAGTACATGAATGCCTAAGAAGACAAGTACTTTTTGCCGCAACCCACGATAGTACATTTCGCGATCCTGATGAAGCGATAGTGATGCAGGCTGGAGAAAAAGTAGTATTTCCAGTAGTAGAGTTTCATGAGATAAAACGAAAAAAAGTTTCATCAAGCTCACCTTGACTTACGGTACATAATTACCTCGTCCCAAAGTTCCAAGATTTTGACTCCTATGATGCGACACTGCTTATTTGATTTGATATTTAGTATTTTTTGGTATATTGATGTTATTACTTTTTAATCTCAGGCTGTATGTGAAGAAAAATTTTTATCTTTGTGCTTATTTTTACTGGAATACTGTTTTCTCAATTTCATAGCTGATATGCTTCGTCTCAAGGATTTGTTATGCGTGAGTACATATTTGCTATCAATAATCTCGAACAAAACGTTTCACGTTGAGGAATATATAGAGAATATGTAGATCAAATCATTGAAATAAATAAAGATGATAGAGTGTATTTAGAAAAGGTAGCGACTTGAGTAGATAATGCTCTCTCACGACTCTGAACTTCCCAAAGAGATATACGAGTTCGTTATATAATAGAGTATATATGACAAAAAGCAAAATACGAGCTCCATCTCCTCACTCAGAGACGAGAAGAACAAATAAGTAAAACATGAGAAGGTGTTGTTATAACTATACTTGATGATGCACGATGTAACGACTGTATGACAGAAGATATACTTGCGCAATTGAATCAATCCCCATTTTTGATTGATGCAAAGTTTGTTCTCAAAGATTTTTCTGATGATTGAGTGCGTGAACTGCTGCAGCAAAATAATCTTACAAAACTCCCAGTTATTATATTTAGTACAGATCAGCTATGGGATGGGTGACAAATAACTCCATTTCTCACGACCTTACATAATGGCGAATACAGCCTAGCAATTGGTGAGGCAGCTTCCTTTGATTCGTTTGCATTAAGAAGCGAAAGATGATTCAGTATAGTTGATAGAGATATACTGAGTCAAATACAAGCAATTTCATATGTAAAAGGAAATACAAACGCGCCGCTTACCTGGATAGAGTATAGTGATTTTGGTTGCCCTTTTTGTAGGCGTATGCATGTTGATGATATGACCGTGAGCACTATCCTCAATACATATCCAGATATCATAAATAATCGCTTTCAACATATGGCATTTCGTAATAGAGAGGTACCAGAAGCTATCGAGTGTATTGCTGAGCAAGCTTGAGAAAAAGCATTTTATACTCTTGTTGATAAAGGTTTTGAACAGTGAGTATCTACCCAAAATGATGTCATTGCTGTAGCTAACTCTGAAAATATGAGTTTTAATATAACTGATTACCAAGCATGTATTTGAGATGGAAGGATGAAGGACAGAATTGATACTCATATGAGTATTTGACAAGAGGTATTTTGAATACGTTGAACTCCATGAAATGTTATTGTAAATAATCAAAGCTGAGAATATGAAATTATCAGCTGAGCTTATCCTACTCATTTCTTTGAAGAAGTCATCGAGAGACTTCGTTAATATTTTTTATAATCACACACTATGAACTATAAAATAATTACTTACACAATATGCTTTATGCTTGTCGTCCTTATGGGCATGTGAGTTACAAGCGCGCAAAATAATTTCCTTATAAAAGATTATATCCTCGCGAGAGCTGATGTACAAGAATATATTCCCAAATGAGATATCTATATAGAAACACTTGATAGCTTTGTGGAAGCGCGCATCGATACTCCTCAAGACTTACGTGATATAGCTTCAAGAATCGACGGAATTCTTCCTGAGTTAGGACAATCTCAAACCCATAAACGCTTACGGCTTATAATCGTGTATCTCAAACAAAAGATATTGAAAGAGTTACAAGATATCAGAGACGATATATCCCAAGATGCAGCTGATATCAGCTGAAGTGTAAAACTTGACTTAAATCATCCTCTTGTTTGACAAACTTTGAGGTTTGAAGTTGAGCTTATTGCTCTCAGGAAGGCATCTTGAAATACGCAAGCACTCAGTGCGGAAATATGGGATAGTGTATCTGTACATTATGATTGATATTTAGTGGATGGAACTCTATTTGATTCTTCTCACAACAGAGGACAAACTCTAGACTTTGAGTTATGAGCAGGACAAATGATAGAGTGATTTAATGACGGATTTATAGGTATGAGAGTCGGTGAAAAAAAGACTTTAGTATTGCCGCCTGAGATAGCATATTGATATCGTGACGAAGAGGCATTTGAGATTGTACCAAAGTCTGAACTACAACAATTTGTTGATGCTGGATTTAAGCTTGAAGTATGAGTGAGACTTCCGACTCAGTTCTGAGAACTTGAGATTTTAGAAGTATATGATTAATAAACTATGATTCTCAAGCTCCTCAAACGCCTCTTATTTTGAAGAAAAATATCACAAATAAGTCACAAAAACTTTCAAAAACGTCTCAGTGAAATAATCCAAAAAGATTCCTTTAGACAAGTAATTGAACTTGATAAACTCTATCATCACATCTTACTAGAACTTGGATATAGTGGAAGTTTTTGAAATATCTTAAAGAAAAACCCAAGAGAGATAGATGATATAGAAATTGTCTGGAGATTACATAAGATTCGTAACAGGCTCGTGCATGATGAGAAACATATTTCAAATCATATACTCCATAAAGATACTCAGAGTTACTGCCGAGAGATAAAGAGGATTCTTGGAAAAATAAAAAGCTAAAAAGAGATTGTATTTTTTTAAAATACTGTATAATCAAAGTATTAAAAGCACTTGAGCAGCTATCACCTGCGATGCTGGAGGAAGAAAGGGATATTCCTGATTAGAACCTCTCGAAGTCAAAAACCTTCGTTATCAAAATAAAATAAAGAATCGCTTGAGGTGGTACCTTTCTGTAACTCATCCTTTCTCCCTTTAGGGGAAAGTTAGATAGGGGACAGGACCGCAAGCACATAAATATTATTTTATGTGTTTTTTTATGCTTACACTTGAAAACATCCTTGCTGCAAAGTACCGTTTCTGAGAAGTTGTAAAAAATACTCCTCTTGAATACTCAGAGAGACTTTCAAAAAAATATCAGGCAGAAATATATTTGAAACGTGAAGATCTGCAAAAAGTTAGAAGCTACAAGATACGCGGAGCATATAATCTCATCTCTTCACTCTCAAAAGAAGAACAAAAAAAGTGAGTTGTTTGCGCTAGTGCATGAAATCACGCACAAGGTTTCGCGCTTTCTTGCTCGGAGCTTGGTATCTCTTGAGTCGTATATATGCCGGTAACAACTCCTGAGCAAAAAGTATATAAAACGAAGCAATTTTGAGGGAAATATATAGAAGTAAAGCTTATCTGAGATACTTTTGATCAGGCACTCAAGGCTGCGAAAGAATATGAAGCCAAAAACGGATCCACTTTTGTGCATCCCTTTGATGATGAACGAACTATTGTTGGGCAAGCGACTCTCGGTCTCGAGATATTTGAGTGACTTCCTGAGGTAGATATGATAGTTGCTCCTATATGAGGTGGATGAGTAATATCTGGAGTGATTACTACGCGAAATATCTTAGAAAAAAATACTGAAATTATCTGAGTTGAGCCTGAGGGGGCTGCAAGTATGAAGCGAAGTTTAGAGTTACGAGAAAATACTACACTTGAAAAAATAGAAACTTTTGTTGATGGTGCTGCAGTTGCAAGAGTTGGGGAAATGCCCTTTAGGCTTTGTAGGGATAATAATATAGAAGTGATTACCGCTCCTGAAAATCGTATTTGCTCAACGATTCTTGAGTTTCTTCGGGAGGATGGCATTGTACTTGAACCAGCTGGAGCACTTGAGTCTGATGGACTCAAGACTCTGTGAGAGAGACTCAAGTGAAAAAAAGTAGTAGTTATAGTGAGTGGGGGGAATCTTGATTTTGAGCGACTTCCTGAGATTAAAGAACGCTCTCTCAGGTATGAAGGGAAGAAACGATATTATCTCGTAAAATTTCCACAGAGGCCTTGAGCTCTTAAGAGCTTTCTTGAGTTTCTCGGTCCTGATGATGATATTGCACGTTTTGAGTATATGAAAAAATCCAATCGTAATACAGCTCCTGTACTCATAGGTATAGAGGCACTTGGAAAAGATAATTTTCTTACTATAGAACATAACATGCAAGAAAACGGATTTTCTTTTGAAAATATTACCGATAATGATATGTATTTTAATTTACTAGTATAAGTGATTATGAAATATCCACAAGCTATTTGACCGTATTCCCCATACCAGACAGTGTGAGAAACCATATATTTTTCAGGACAAATATGACTTAATCCTGATACTATGGAGCTTATAGAGTGACTTGAGGGTCAAACAAAGCAAGTATGTGAAAATATATCATGAATATGTTATGAGTTAGGGATTTCTCTTACAAATATTTGCAAAACTACTATCTATCTTGCAAATATCGAAGATTTCATTACTGTAAATGAAATATACGGAACATATTTTTCCCACAAACCGGCTCGCTCAACTATCGCTGTTAAAGCACTTCCCAAGTGAGCACTTGTAGAAATAGAATGTATTGCTTATAAATAAGTTATGAAAATATTTAACTCCTTCATAGTTACATTCTTTATTTTTCCAATAATTGTTTCTATTCCAGTTCTTTGTTGATTTATAGCATTTACTGATATATCTTTATTCAAGGATATATATAATGCCTTGGGATACATAAAAGTAATTATTTTTACTATATTATATATTTTTTTATGTATACTTTGGATAAAACTAGATAATTTTTAATTTTTAATATATTTTATATGAAAACTTTTGTAGCACTCTTGTTGCCCGTGTTTCTTATAAGCTGTGGATCGGTAGATAATAATATCTATGAAGATAGAGAGGATATTGAACTTCCGAGTCAAGATACTGGGAATGTAGATTCTGAAAATACTTCTAATGAAGTTTCAAATGATAGAGGTGATGATACAGATTGGAATATGGAAGATATAGAAGCCGGATGGGATGAGCAAAGACAGCGAAGTGAGGGTTTTGACTTTATATGACTGAGTGAAGAAGAGGCAAGTGAACTTGCAAGGGAAAGTAATATCCCATTTCGAGTAGTTATGCGAGATGGAGAAATGCTCCCAGTGACTATGGATTATGTGCCTGGAAGAATCAACGCACAAGTTGAGGACGGAATCGTTACCAGTTTTAGTATCGAATAATTTTTTAATCATTCTCTCATGCAAGAAAATTACTACGATCAGTTTCTTGACGAGCTAAAATTGGCTCTCACAGAAAAAGACCTTACGAAACTTGATGAAGTTCTTCAGATTATTCATGGTGGTTGGCTCTCAGAGAGAGAAATCGACAGTCTTGAGGAAATTATCTCCGAGGCAACACTCTATCTTGAACTTAAGCAAGAAGAGTATAGAGAAATGGCTCTTGTGCTTATTAGAGAGCTAGAAGAAGTCTAAAAAAAATCGTCCGAAATGACGTGAAACTACAATATCCCTCCTTTGAATTTCCTCCCTTCTATGAAGAGAGGAAGGTACAAATTTTGTAGCCCCTTTCTCTTGAACTCAAGAGAAAGGATTCAGGATAGAGATTGTTTTGGAAGGGTGTCAGAGTGGCCGAATGAGCACGCTTGGAAAGCGTGTGTACGACTTGCTCGTACCGTGGGTTCGAATCCCATCCCTTCCGCCATAATATGTTATAAATAGCTGTTGTATATATGAAAAATACTTCTGAGTGTTACATTGATTGAAAGCTTATAAGTATGCAGGAAATATGTTCTTTGCAGCGTGATTTTGCAGAAGCATATATTGCAGAAAATTGATTAGAAAGACGAGAGGGTGCAAAACTGTGGGTGCAGAGATTTTCTAAAAAATGCCGAGAGCTCCTTGAAAAGTGAGTGAAAGATAGACAAGACCTAGAAAGAAGATTATATCAGTAGGGAGAGTTGTGCTATTAGTACAAAAAAATATTTTTTAGAGAAAAATATGAAACAGAAAGAAATCATAGAAAAAATTGAAAAAATAGAAGATGATATTGCAAACATGTCTGAAATAACGAAAAATATTTTAAGCTTATTATCTTCTGATTGAGATTTTAGAAAAGTATCTATTATAGATAATATGAGAATTACTATTGATACTATCAAGTGAATAACAAAAAATAATGATTGAATTATGCACCTAATTGAAAAAAGTTTCAATAATACTAAAAAATTAGAGAATGACTTAATAAGAATTAAAAAAATTATTAATATAATGATATTTTTATTCTTCTATCATTTATCTATTTTATTTTTTCCAATAATCTCATGATTTATATGAAATATTTCTAATTATTGGTTGAATCTATCTGAATGATGGCAAATTGCAGTATTTATTTTAATAATGTCAATACCAGTAGGAATATTAACAGCTGTATTGTCACATATAATTATAAAAAAATATATCAAATAATTTTCTAACCCCACCCACCCATGAAATTCTCAAAAGTAAACCAAAAACAATCATTTCCAGCTCTGGAAGAAGAAGTACTGAAGTTCTGGAAAGAGAATAAGATATTTGAAAAGTCTGTGGAGCAACGACCAGCAGATAAGCCGTATAGGTTTTATGATGGACCTCCATTTATCACGTGAACTCCGCACTACGGAAGTCTCTTATCGAGTATCATCAAGGATATCGTGCCAAGATATCATACGATGCAAGGAAAGCGTGTAGAGCGAAAGTGGGGATGGGATTGTCATGGTCTTCCTATCGAGGAAAAAGTACAGAAAAAACTCGGACTTGCGGGAAGTAAGGATATCGAGGAAAAAGTTGGAATCAAAAAATTCATCGAAGAATGTTATACCTATACCAAGGAAACTTCCGCAGAGTGGGATTGGTATATCGACCATATCGGACGTTGGGTGGATATGGAGAATTGTTATAAGACGATGGATCAAGACTATATGGAGTCGGTGATATGGGTATTTAAGAAGATTTGGGAGAAGTGACTTATCTACAAGGGGCAACGAGTTTCTCTCTACTCATGGAAACTCTCTACTCCGATATCAAACTTTGAAGTAGCGATGGATGATAGCTACGAGGAGGTAAGCGACCCTGCCGTGACCGTGATGTTTCCACTTACTGAGTCGAGTAAACACGTGCAAGAAGGGGATTATGTCCTCGCTTGGACAACGACTCCTTGGACAATTCCAGCACATATGTCTATGGCGCTCAATCCAGAGCTTGCCTATAGTCGAGTGCTTTCAGAGTGAAGTTATTATATTGTGGCGACTGCTCGCGTAGAGCATGTATTTAAAGGGAGAGAGTACGAGATAGTTGAGAGCTTTATGGGAAGTGACCTGATTGGACTTCGCTATGAAGCACCATTTCCGTACTATCAAGGAAGTGTGGATGCTGAGAAAAATCACTGCATACTTGCAGCGGATTTCATCACGGATACCGATGGTACAGGTATTGGGCATCAAGCTCCAGAGTTTGGGGATGTGGACTTTCAGCTTGCGAAGAAAAACGGAGTACATATCTCGGCAGCACTTGATAACGAGGGGAAATATACTTCTGAAATTGTAGATTATGAGGGAATGCACTACCAGGAAGCAAATGATGTCATCTCTGCAAAACTCAAAGAGATGGGAAGACTCTTCAAAAAAGAATCAATTAATCACCGCGTTGCGATGTGTCCTCGTTCGGGAACTCCGCTTATATACAAGGCACAAGACTCATGGTTTATCGATATTCAATCACTCAAAGACTGACTGATTGCGGAAAACGAAGGAATCAATTGGCAGCCAAATCACCTCAAACATGGACAATTTCTTAAGTCTATGGAAGGAGCTCCAGATTGGTGTATCTCAAGAACTCGCTACTGGGGAACTCCGATGCCGATATGGATAGGACAAGATAGTGAAGGAAATCAAGTAGATATGAAGGTCTTTGGAAGTAAGGCTGAGATAGAAGAAGCGAGCGGGATGAAAGTTACAGACTTCCATCGTCCATATATCGATGATATCATGTGGAAAGAATGAGATATTACCTATACAAGACTCCCAGAAGTACTTGATGTGTGGATGGACTCAGGGTCTATGCCGTACGCGCAGGAACACTACCCATTTGAAAATAGTGAAAAAATGGAGGCGAGTTATCCAGCTGACTTCATCGTCGAGTATATCGGACAAGTACGTGCATGGTTTTATGTGATGCATGTGTGTGGAGTAGCACTTTTCGATCAGCGTAGCTTTACTAATGTCATCACCACAGGGATTGTAAACGGTTCTGACGGACGCAAGATGAGTAAATCTTACGGAAACTATCCTGATCCAAAGGGGACAATTCAAAAATATTGAGCGGATGCTCTCAGATTTTATATGGCAAATTCACCACTTCTCACAGGATGAAATATGGACTTTAAGGAAGAAGGAATACTTGAGGTCATCAAAAAAGTAATTCTCCCACTCTGGAATACCTACTCATTTTTTACGACCTATGCAAATATAGATGGATTTGAAAAACCTCACCTCAATTCCTCTCCTACATGAGAGGATGAAGCTGTAGCTCGTCCCCTCTCCTCGCAGGAGAGGGTTAGGGTGAGGTTAAACCCTCTCGATACTTGGATACTCTCAGAAACGCATAAACTCGTGGATGACGTTGTAAAATGAATGGAAAAGTACGAAGTAACTGAGGCAACTCGTCCTATCGTGAAGTTTATGGATAACCTCACAAACTGGTATATCCGCCGAAGTCGAAAACGTTTTTGGAAATCAGAAAATGATGGAGATAAGATGCAAGCCTATGAAACTCTCTATGAAGTTCTTGTAACGCTGTGTAAAGTGATGGCTCCGTTTACCCCATTTGTTACCGAACATATCTATAAAAATCTCACTGGAGAAGAATCTCTCCACCTTGCGGACTTTCCAGTTGCTGATTTGAGCTTAGTAGATATAGAGCTCAATGCTGATATGGATCTCGTGCAAAAGATTATTAATCTCGGTCTTTCTCTCAGGACTCGCGCAAAAATACGTGTTCGTCAACCACTTCAAAGTATCTCTATAGGAACAAAGATTGATGAATATTATAAAAATATTATCACTGAAGAGCTCAATATAAAAGAAGTACTTGAGGTAGATTCAAGCTCAATTGCTCAAAAAATATGTAAGCCGAATGGGCGTCTCATTGGTCCAAAGTTTGGGTGAGCTGTAAAAGAGATTATCTCACAGGCAAAAGCTGGAAATTTTGAAGAAATAGATGAGAATACAGTAAAGGTATGAGAATATACACTTGAGTGAGATGAGTTTGAGATTGCATTTATGACTCAGTGAGAGGCAGATAATATTGAATCAGGATTTGGTATGGTAATAGCTATGCATCTTGAAATAACTCCAGAGCTTGAGATTGAGGGGTATGCTCGTGATCTCGTACGCTTTATCCAAGAAGCACGAAAAGAAGCAGGGTATAATGTAGAAGATAGGATAAGTGTGAATATCAAAACAGAAAACTTAGAGGCAATACTTGCAAGCTATGATATATGCTCTGAAACACTTTCAGTGCTTGATAGTTGACTAGAAAACGGGGATTTAGTAAAAGAAGTAGTGCTTGGAGAAGGCAAGCAAGCTAAAATTATTCTTAAGAAATAAGATTATGAATAAAGAGTGACTACAAGAATACATGAGAGAGCTTGGAGAAAGAACCGGACTTATAGATTTTTACCTCCAAGAAATAGCAAGTCTCTCAAAGGATGAAGATATAGTGATACGAATTGTAGACTTTGATGATACACTTTTTTCACGAGAAGAGCAATTAGAAAAAGAATCAGCACTACGTGAAAATAGAGGATGAGCTGGAATAGATGTTATAGTAAACTCTATGGGGATTTCTCAGTTTATCGATACATATTATAGAGGACATGATTTTCCTCATGATATTTTTAATCTTATGAATCCTGAGACTGATGTAATTCTTACAGCTGGACTTCGAGAACTCCAGTATATGAAAACAGAAGCCGTATGACTTCTTGATTTTCCTACAACAGTTGTAGATGAGTGAAAAGATAAAGTATTGGAAGTGCTTCGTTATATTGTTTTTGAGTTCGGAGTTATTCCCCGTGAAGTAATTATATATGAGGATAGGCCAGAATATTTTATACAATATCGTGAGCTTCTGGAGTCATTACTCTGAATAAAAATTACTATTATGAAAGTCGAGATGGATTGAAATAGGGGGTATAAGAGGATAGAGGAGGTGTAAGGAAAAGGAAAGAGACCCCAGCAGAGTGAGGGGTCTCTTTTTTTGTACGTGTCACACTGAAGCTTTTATTGCTCTGTGCGATCTTTTATTGCCGGTTAATTCCGGAAGGGCCAGGCTTGCCAGGCCTGACTTCCTAGCTAGTTATTACTTAAGCACGATGGCTATTTCATAACCCCAGGCGAGACGAGGATCACCTCCTTTCGATTTGAATTCTGTAGGAAAAATCTTTGAAAGGATGTTTCATGAGCGCCTCCAAGGTTACAAGAATTGACACCGCGTCAATCTTGAGCATATCTATAATATAATTATTGCTAATTTAGTCAAAGTATTTTTAATAAAAAATACAGGACTTATTTTTATTAAAAATAAGTCCTGTATAAGTAAAGTCTAAAACTTTAATGTAACTCTCTCTCAAAGATCAGGAGTAATGATTTTTACTTGTTTCTTTTTTTCGATATCTGGTGTAATTCTTAATCTATTATCTCACCCATGTGTTAATGCAATAACTCATCTAGTTTTGGATTTTAATGTATCTATATATTCCACTATACCGTTATGGGATATATGTCAAGAGAATCAATCTAGATTATGTACTGTAGCATAAATTGGATATACTTCACCTTCTATTACTACTTCTTTTTCTGTTTTTATTTTTCATCCAAGACTTTGAGGTGGAGTATATCAGATAAATACGATATTAGAAGTATGTCTTCAGAGATGTTCTTTGAGGTGAGCAATTACACTTCATCACTCACACATTCATGATGGAGCAACAATGATACGCTTTATATTCTTGGTGTGTCATGTTTGGTCCTCCTGAGCTTCTCATTTATATAACTTTTCACTTTGTATTCATATCACTACTTTTCAAAATCGTTTCTTTTGTGCCTCCTCACTGAGTGGATAAAAATCTTTTCCAGCTTTTTGTATAAATACTTCTGTCATAGAAATTGCAAGTGGGCTATCAAGAATTATCTCTCTGTCTAGTTCATTAATTCTTTGACCAATGAGTCTCTTCTCTTCTCTTGTTTTTCATTTTGCTTCTTCTTTGAGTTCTTGTATTTGAGGTTGAATAACTGCTTCATAGTAATCTAAAAGCATGAGGAGTACCTCTTGTGATCTCTGAAGTGCAAATGCTGGTATTACAGCGTCACCCTCACAATCTTGTAGCGTTTCAAATAGATTGTCTTTTGCCTCTATACGAGAAGTATGTTCTGGTCTTCAAGCATAAGTACTTTCGACTTGAGCATATCGTATCTCTTCATCTGGTATGAGTGCTTTTCAAGAATATCACTCATTTCTTCCAAGATCTCAAGTAAAGAGGAGTTTATGACTTTCTTGTTCACCTCTGAGTCATTTTTCCAATCTTTCACTTGGATTAGTAATGATTCTTGTAACTTCCACACGTATCAGCGCCTGTGCTGATCAGATAATATGTCACGCATCTAAGAATTCAAGATGTATGGAATGTATCCTAGGCCTTTGTTTGTCATCACTCTTAGGTCATTGCTGCAATATTAGTTCCTGTGTTACTCATGGTTCAGTATCAAGTGTAGTAATATATCTATTTAATGCATGTACATTATCTTCATTAAAAAGAGGTTCTGGTATTTCTTTAAGATACGGACGTATATCAGTCTGACTTTTTACATCAGGATATTCTTGACTGAACGCATCTAGGTATTCTTGATTTCACAAAACTCCCGTGTTAGTATCAATTTTACTTCATCATCTTCATCTTCTAATTCCCCGCTTCTTATTTTTATCATTGAGGTATTTTACAAGTTGTTGGAGCTTTTTTCATAACCTCTTATTATATTCTATCGCTTCATCTCTTTCCCGTTTCATTACTTTCGCACTATCAAGGAGAGAAAGGTAGCTGAGATCCCATGTTGTTGGAGACATAATTATTTTTCCCTTGAAGCCTTGGCTAACTATTTGTGGGAGCCTTCCTATATGATCTATATGAGCGTGAGTTACTATGATGTAATCAGCTTCAAGTATCCTAGGGTCTAAGTTTTGATTAAGCGTACTGTCATGTTTTCATCCTTGGTGCATTCACGCATCAATCACTATTTTTATAGTCTTTCATTGAGTATCTTTAATTTCAACAAGGGTACATGATCATGTAATACTTGTCTGTTGTTCCACAGATTCTATCCCTCATATATATTCTACTATTGCTCCTGAAAATGTTCTATTAATCTTATCTCATTTTTCTACAGTTTCTTGAGATACAATTGCTTCAGGAGTTATCATACATAGATATTTATAAAGTATTATATGTATAATAAATATAATACTTTATTAGTCAAATAAAAAAATCTCAAGCCTTTTTGCTTGAGATTTTTTTATAAGAATTTTCTCTACATCATCCCCATGCCTCACATTCATCCCATGCCTCACATCCCGCCCATTGGAGCATGGTTGTGGTCTTCCTCATTTTTTGGAGCATCAACTACTGCAGCTTCAGTAGTAAGGAACATACCAGCAAGAGAAATAGCTTCTTCAAGAGCGACTCGTTCAACCTTTCTAGGGTCAATAATCCCAGCCTTCATCATATCTACATACTCATCTGTCGCAGCATTGTATCCAAAATTGATATCAGTTGATTCAAGTATTTTATTTATGACCACAGAGCCTTCTTTCCCAGCATTTTCAACTATTTGTCTTACTGGGTAGGAAAGTGCACGTCTTACGATATCTGCTCATACATTTTGATCAGCATTTCAGAAATCTATATCTACAAGTACTTTAGAGGCTCTGAGAAGTGCAACTCATCCTCATACTACAACTCCTTCCTCAACTGCGGCTCTCGTAGCGTTCAAGGCGTCTTCGATACGTAGTTTCTTCTCTTTCATCTCTACTTCACTTGCAGCTCCTACCTTAATAACTGCAACTCAACCAGCGAGTTTTGCAATCCGCTTTACGAGCTGCTCTTTATCATATTTACTTTCTGTGTTTCAAAGAAGAGTTTTTAGTTCCCCAACACGTGCATCGATATCTGATTTATCTCCAGCACCTCCTATAATAGTAGTGGTATCTTTATTTGCTATTACAGATTTTGCACGTCCAAGCTCTGTAAGGGTAGTATTTTCAAGTTTCATTCCAAGTTCCTCTGACACTACTGTTCCTCCAGTAAGTATTGCAATATCTCGAAGCATCTCTTTTCTTTTATCCCCAAATCCTGGAGCTTTTACTGCAAGAACATTGAGTACTCATTTAAGTTTATTGAGTATGATAGTTGTAAGAGCTTCTCACTCTATACTTTCAGCGATGATCACGAGATCTTTCTTTCCAGATTGCACAAGTTCTTCAAGTACTGGGAGGAACTCTTTCATGCTTGATATCTTTTTATCAGTAATAAGAAGCGGGGCATCTTTCATCTCTGCTATCATTTTATCAGTATTACTTACCATATATGGACTGATATATCCTTGATCAAACTGCATTCCTTCGGTTATCTCTACCTCAAGACCAAATGTTTGTCCTTCCTCAACAGTTATCACACCATCATTTCCTACTTTTTCCATCGCTTCTGCGATGATATCTCCTACCTCAGAGTCTTGCGCTGAGATAGTTGCTACTTGTGCGATTTCAGCCTTGGTTCCTATCATTTTAGCATTATTTCCAAGCTCTTCTACAACTTTTTGTCCTGCCTTTCTCATTCCATTTTTCAGCTCAACTGCGTTGACTCCAGTTTTAATATTTCTAAGTCATTCTTTTGCAAGAGCGTAGGTGAGAAGAGTAGCGGTAGTAGTTCCATCACCAGCGAGGGTATTTGTTCTCTCAGCAGCGTCTTTCACAAGTTCTGCCCCCATATTTTCAAACTTATCTTCCAGTTCGATTTCTTTTGCAATAGTTACTCCGTCGTTGGTTACCTGAGGAGCTCCATAGCCTTTATCAAGAATCACATTTCGACCTTTTGGTCCCATCGTTACAGTGACTGTTTTTGCAACTTGCTCAATTCCACTAAACATTTTCTGGCGAGCCTCATCACTAAATTTTATTACTTTTGCCATGATTTTTATAATTTAAAAATTAAACTAACTTACTTTTGCGAGGATATATTCTATCGCAACAATTTTATATTCTTGCCCGTCTATCTTTACTTCGTCTCATGAGTATTGTCCCGCTAGAACCTTGTCTCAAATACTTACTCCCGACATATCTCTATCAGCTTTTCCTGGTCAAACTGCAACAACCTCATACACATATGGTCGTTCTTTGCTTGCAGATTCTGGAAGGATTATCCCACTACTGGTGATATTTTCCTCTTCTACTGCCTTGAGTACGACTCTATCAAAAAGTGGCTGTATATTCATATAAAAAAGAGTTAAAAAATAATACGATGCTTCAAGAAGAAGTATAGACATTTTTTATGATAATACTATTTTTTTCTCACTTCTTTTAAGCACCAAGATTATATATGTGCTAATATTTTTGTCAAAATATTTTTTGTATTTTTATGCTTTTAAGAGACAATAAAGAAATGAAACAAGAAATATATTCACTATCTCGACTTAAAAACTACGCAGAGTGGTATTATTTCCGCTATTATCCAAGTAATGAAAAACTTCTTCAAAAGCTCAGAGAAAAGGGGAGTGAGGAAGATGTTCTCAAAGTATATGAATATATATTTCCCCTTACTCAGGAGGAAGCTATTCTAGAAACCAAGATAGAGGGATATATTTTACGCAATAAAAACTTTCGGTATATCGAGCAAAAGATGCGAGAAAAACTTTTTCCGAAAGAAAAGGTGAAGGTATACCTTAAGCAGTATAGAGATACAGGGGAAAGTCTTTATAAGGAAGAGTACCTCAGAAAAAAGATAGAGTACTACATAGAAAAATGAAAGAGCAAACAATATATCTTCTGAAAACTTGGTGAAACAAAAGAAGATAAGTATCTTCTCGAACATATTTTTGAAAAATATTTTGAGGACTGAGAGTGAGAAGCACTCAAAAAAGAGTATGAAAAAATAAAAGGGAAGTCTGATAAGCAAAAAATCATCCAAAAACTTCTTATGAAGTGATTTCGCTATGATGACATAAAAAAACTTCTTAGCTAACTGAGAAGTTTTTTAGGAAAGAGATTGCTGAAATCGTGACATATGAGGAATAACTTGTTTACGAAAGGCTTTTCCAGCAAATACTCCATAATGTCCTGTATCTGGGACGCAAAGATAATTTTCTAGAGTCTCGGTTTGTTCTGTAATTCCTAGAGCTGCATGAGTTTCACCTATACCACAGATATCATCTTTCTCACCTTCTATAATACAAAGAGGCGTTTGAATATTATTTATATCTAAGAGTCAATCTCAAAAACGAACCTTTCCAGACTTCCATTCACGAGTCTGAAATACTTTTTGTATCGTTTCTTGAAAAAAATCAAAAGGAATATCCATTACTGCAAAGTATTCATGATAAAATGCGAGCGTCTTTTCTTCCTCTATGTCTAGTGGAGTAGATTTAAAAGCAAGTGAGGTAAATTTTTTAAGATGACGCTCTAGATTTGCAGATATAAAATTACTTATCTGATACGTACCTGGATACACCTGTTTTCCTGACTTTGGAGAAGTGAGTTGTGCTTGATGTAGCATCATAGGCGAAAGAGATTCTCAAACTTTTCAGACTTGGGTTGGATTCACAGAAGTATCAATTGGGGAGGCCATGAGTGTAACACTTCTAGGAACTTCTTTTCACTGAGACTCTGAAAGAGCGAGTGAGCTTAGTGTAATAGGTCCAGGCTGACAAACAGCAAGAACATCAAAAGATTGAGTATCATGAGAGACTATATCATATGTATCTGATATATCTTGCGTATAGGCATCAAGACCTGTGAGAGTATTTTGATTGATTTCTAAAGGAGATTTCCAGTCAGTGATATATACCTCATATCATTCATCAAGAAGTGCTTGGATTGTTTTCCTTAGAAGTGTTGGAAAGTGCCCACTTATTGGAGCGATAAGAAGATAAGCATTATCTTGTGAAATCTCTATTGGAGAAAATTTCATCAGTCTCATACGCTCTGTTTCACAGATCTCTTCTTCTTTCTGACAAGATACGTTATAATCAGGTCTTTCGAATGTAAAAGTAAAAGCAAGATTTGTACGGATATAGTTTTCTAATCGCTGTAATTCAGGATTTATGTATTTCTCTTTTCCTTTCAGAAGTTGTAATTGCTTCAGTGCAGTTTCAAAAACAAGTTTTCGTGCTTTTTGTGAGGACATAAATGTCTGATACTCTCCTTGAGTACTAATATAGCTGAGAGGATTCTTATGTTGTTGTAACATTTCTCTCCAGATTTCTAGAAGTTCTTGAGAATGACAAAATAAAGACTCCCAATAAGAAAGGGTGGATTGAACTCACTGAGCAAATATTTCATGATATATTCAAAATATGGATGAAGTATGAGTCTGTGGTGTTTCTAAGGTATCAAGAGACATATTTTGAATGGGAAAAAGAATTACAGTATTTATTTTTCTTCTCTCGCTCTCAGAAACTTAGGATAATGAAACCAAAAGAGAAGTCCAAATACAGCAAACCATGCAAGTGATTCGATAAATGTTTCTTTGAGACTTATTGATCTCTGTGCGAGAGCTGTTACGGTAGCTTTTTCCTCACAAGATATTATTTCCTCCTCTGTTTTTTCTATTTGCCTACTTTCTTCCCAGCGAGGTTCGCTACATTGACGAACTTCCCATGCTCTATCTGAAAGTATATATTCCCTGTCTGTAATGAGAATATATTTTCAAACAGAAGTTATGAGGATACCAAGATTCACAGACATCACAATAACAGCAACTAGTGAAACAAACGCAAGATATACAGTAAAAAGCCAGTGAGAATTAAAAATCTTTGACTCAGTTTTTTTCTCAGATTTTTTAGAAAGAAGTGCCATAGTGTATTTTTAAAAATAAACACTTATATTATACTCTTCTCTAAAAATATGCAAATAATAAAAATACTCTCTTAGGACCTAATCTAAGAGAGTATATATGCTAGAGTTTTTGAGCTATAATTTCTTCCTGAATTACTTCTAAGAATTTATTTTGCGTCATTATGCTCTGTTCTTTTGTTTTATAATTTCTTACTGCAACACTTCAAGATTTTACTTCTTCTTCACCGATTATAAGCATATAATTGACATGCATTTTTTCAGCATTACGAACTTTTTTATTGAGTGAATCAGAAGAAGCATCAACAGATACTCTGATATCAGCATCCTCAAGTATTTTCTTTACTTCGTAGGCGTAATCACTAAACGCTTCAGCTACCGGAATAATCCTTACTTGTTCTGGGCTCAGCCAAAGGGGAAAAGTTCCTGCGAAGTGCTCAATCATAATTCCCATAAATCTCTCTAAACTCCCACATATTGCTCGATGTATTACAACAGGTTGCTCATCCTCTCCTTGCTCATTTTTATAACTGAGTTTAAACCTCTCTGGTTGATTGAAATCACATTGTATCGTTGCAAGCTGCCACTCTCGTCCTATAGCATCTTGAAACATAAAATCAAGTTTTGGTCCGTAAAACGCTGCTTCTCCAGGCATTTCTTTGTAATTGAGTCCATTTTCTTTTGCGGCTTCTTCTAGAGAAGTTTCAGCTATCTTCCATACTTCATCTCCCCCTAGATATTTTTCTGGAGTTTCGGGGTCACGCACTGAAAGTGAAACCCAGTATCCATCCATGAGTCAAAATGTTGTATAAAATTCTTTAATAATTCCAACTATAGCAGTGACTTCTTCTTTAATCTGACCGACTCTACAAAAGAGGTGACCATCATCTTGTGTGATAGATCGTACTCTTGTCAGCCCAGCGAGTTGTCCAGTCTTTTCATCACGATATACGGTTGCGGGTTCAAAATACCTTACCGGCATATCACGATAGCTGAATTGATTATCAGCAAAGAGTTGCATATGATGTGGACAGTTCATGGGTTTTAGGAAGAAGTTTTCTTTACTGGTTCCTCCATACACTGAAAACATATCTTCAAGATATTTTCCTGCATGCCCTGATGTTTGGTAGAGTTCTTCTTTTGCAAGATGAGGAGTCCATACTCTATGATATCATTTTTTCTTATGAAGATCCCAGAGATAATCCTCGATATGTTTTCGAATAATCATTCCGCGAGGCTGCATAAGTGGAAGTCCAGATCCCACGAGTTCTGAAGTAGTAAAAAGCTTAAGCGTTTTTCCAAGTACTCTATGATCTCGTTTACGAGCTTCTTCGAGCATATGAAGATGTCCATCAAGTGTTTCTTTACAATCAAAAGCGTAGCTAAAAATACGAGTAAGCTGTTTATTTTTTGCATCTCCAAGCCAATAAGCTCCAGCAAGACGAGCTATCTTGAAACTATTTGCGTCGAGTTCCCGAGTACTCGCGACATGTGGTCCAGTACACATATCAATAAACTTTAGGTTTTTTACTTGATCTCCGTCCATATGAGACCCAAAATCAAAATATCATTTTTCCTCTATCATATATTGAAGTTTCGCATTTTTCTCAGAATTTTTCCCTTTTGAGATATTGAGATAAAAAGATATTTTTCCACTTATTTTTTCAGAATTTTTAAAGTCTCCAGATTCGAGTTTATCTACGATCTCTATTTTAAAATCTTCACCCATCTGAGTAAGTAATTCACGAGCCTCATCATAGCTTACTTCAAACATCACAAAATCTTGATTTTGAGAGATGATTTTTTTCATTGATTTCTCTATACTTTTAAAGTCTTTATCTGATATCTCATTTTCTCCAAAATCAAAATCATAGAAAAATCCATCTTCCGTATAGGGTCCAGTAGCGCATTTTACTTCAGGAAAATTTTCTTGCACTGCTTGTGCCATCACATGTGCGAGTCCGTGACGTTTTATATTGAGTTCAGCATTCATAAGTAATATATTAATTAAAATAAAAAAATCCCCTCATTTTGAGAGAGATTTTATAAAAATATTTTTTGAAATACCGCAACAAAAACTCTCTAGAAGAGGGAAATAGGAGTTGTGGTTTCAAGTTGTGCTAGCATACGCTTCTTTTAGTTTAGTAACATCTCGAATATATTGCTTTAATAATAAAAGTCAAATTTTGATTTCAAAAATAATCTATGCTATCATAAGAGAAAAATACTATGTATAAAAGAAAAGAAGAAGAATTTCTTATAGAAAAAATATGCTTCTCAGGACTTATTTCTCAGGAACAGCTTTTTTATATAAAAAATTTATATTGTGATTTTGTTCCATATCATAACTTTATCCATGCACTAAAAGTAGCAGAAGGAGTATTGATGCTTCCAATATCAGATTTTAGTATTATAGAAATAAAGAGTCTTTTTATAGCGGCATTATTTCATGATGCTGGACATAGGGGTACTACAGGAAATCTTGATGAATTCCGTTCTCTTGATATGGCTTTTGAGGGAATTCTTGAATTTGAGAGGCTATATGATTACGAGGGAATTGACTTTAGTATTGTACGGAAAGCAATTATAGGAACAGTATTTAAAAATAGAGCAAAAAATACAGATAAATACGCTATGATACTTGCTGATATAGATATCTGAACCCTTGGAATGAATTTCTTAGAATACACATTTTATGCTGACTTTCCAATGATGCACGAATTATGGTTTGAGAATCTCAATAATTGGTTGCTTGAAGTTGGATTTTTTAAATATATTCTTTCTGTGGATAAAAATGTATATCGAACGAAATATGGAAAGAGTCTTTTTCCAAAAGCTCTAAAAAATATTAAGCTTTATATTGACACGCAAAGAAGGGAGGATATAAAAATTATGTATAAAGTCTGGTTGAAAAGTGAATCATACTATATATATCAAAAAGAACTACTTAAAAAACTCGATAATATGAATGATTATCTGTAATTTTTATCTGAAAAGATGTATACTTCATATGTATTTACAATATAATAACTCGAATTATGATACTTGAACTTTTAAAACTTTCTCTAGAACATAAAGCAAGCGATATAATCTTATCTTCTGAGAACTATCCAGCCTTTAAAGTAAGTGGAGAAATAGTTTATCTTGAAGAGCGATGAAAACTCGATGCTGAAAGCCTCAAAAAAGATATACTCAGTATTATACCAGAAAGACACCAAGATACGTTTTTAAAAACCTATGAGCTAGATTTTTCTATTGAGTTAAAATGAGTTTCAAGATTCCGAGTGAATGCTTTTAAGCAAAAAAATGGATTTTGAGTAGTATTTCGTGTTATATCTAGTACAGTTCCTGAATTTGAGACACTCGGACTTCCAAAAGTTATACAGTCATTTTCTCATAGAAAAAGCGGGCTCGTACTTATTACAGGTTGAGTGTGAGCTTGAAAGTCTACAACTCTTGCGTCACTTATCCACGAAATAAATAAAAACTATAAAAAACATATTATTACTGTTGAAGATCCAATAGAATATGTTCATGAGAGCGATAAGTCACTCATAGAACAACGAGAACTCTGAGGGAGTACTTTGAGTTTTGAAAATTGACTTAAATATGCACTCAGACAAGCGAGTGATGTAGTAATGATCGGAGAGATGCGAGATATTGAGACTTTTCGACTTGCCCTCAGGGCTGCTGAGACTGGAAATCTCGTATTTGCAACACTTCATACTTCCGGTGCTGCAAGAACCGTTTCACGTATTATAGATATGTTTCCAGGAGAGGAAAAATGATATATAAGAGCACAACTTGCAGAATCTCTTCTTGGTATAGTCTGGCAAGATCTTATAAAAAAAGAAGATGGGAGTCGTGTTATGGCAGTTGAAGTGCTTGTAAAAAATAAGGCAATAGAAAATATGATTCGCGAAGACCATGTACACCAAATAGATTCTGCTATTGAAACTGGTAAAGAACACGGAATGATCACAATGATAAAATTTCTTGAATATCTTCTATCTAAGAATGAAATAACTCAGGAAATATTTGAAGCACATGTGAAGAAATATTGACTTGATTCTTAGATTGAAGTTTGAGCAAAAAGAGTTTGACTTTCAAACTCTTTTTTATATACTGCGTGAGCTTTTTTATGGTGCCCGTAGTTCAGTTGGTTAGAACGCCAGATTGTGACTCTGGAGGTCGAGGGTTCGAGCCCCTTCGGGCACCCCATTTAAAGATTACATAGTGGAAATTTATTTCAAATTTTTACTACATAATTTTTAAACGAAATTCTCGGATTATTTCTAGATTTTAAGCCTTTCTAGGAAAATATCCCGAGCGCTGCTCGCAAATATGTGCGTATATTTGAGGAAGGATTTCAGTACTTTATTTTTTTAATCTCTTTATTGCTATGCCTGCAAAAAAAGAAGCTCAAGTTGAGCAGACTCTTTTTCAAGAGTTATTTGAATCAGCTCCAGCAATACAATATCCAAAGGATAATGAAGTTATTACTGGTACTATCGAAAAGATAGAAAAGAAAAATATACTTGTAAATGTAAATAATCAATTTACAGGTCTTGTGATTTCAAAGGAAATAGGGAACTCTGTAGACTTTGGAAGTCTAGAAGAAGGTCAAAAAATCGATGTAATGGTACTTTGAGACTCAGTTGAGAGAGGTCTTCTTATTCTTTCTCTCAAGAGAGCAAATCAAATAAGAAGTTTAGAACGACTTAATTCAAGTCATACTTCTGGAGATATTATTACAGTTCGTGCTACTGAAGCAAATAAAGGATGACTTCTGGTTGATATTGATGGACTTAAAGGATTTATCCCAGTTTCACAACTTACGCCTGTCCATTATCCACGCGTTGAGGGTGCAGATCCTGAAAAGATTCTTGAGCATCTTGAGGGGCTCCTTTCAATTGATTTCAAAGTCCGAGTTATCAATATAGATGATGGTGGGAAGAAAATTATATTTTCTGAAAAAGCAGCACTTGAAGAGGAAAGAACAAAAGCACTTTCTACTCTTAAGGAAGGGGATATTGTTGAAGGTACTGTATCTGGTATACTCTCTTACGGTCTCTTTGTTACCTTTAATGGACTTGAAGGACTGGTTCATGTATCTGAAATTGATTGGGGGCACGTTACTGCTCCTGAGAAATTTGCAAAAGTTGGTATGACTGTTAAGGTGAAAGTTATAGGACTTGATAGCGATAAAATATCTCTTTCTATTAAACAATTAAAAGATAATCCTTGGGATGTTCTTGCAAAGAAAATTAAAGCATGAGATATCATTAAGGCTCCTATATCACGAATATCTAAGTTCGGAGCGTTTATGGATCTTGATGGAGGAATACAAGGACTTATCCATCTTTCAGAAATATCTCATGGTGTAGTAAAGGATATACGTGACCATATACAAGTTGGACAAGATGTTGAAGCAAAAGTTATTAACTTTGAACCAACAAAAAAACGTATTGGTCTCTCACTTAAGGCTCTTCAAGAAGCACCTGAAGGTACAAAAGAAGACTCTAAGCCAAAAGTAAAAGAAGGTCCATCTGAAGAAGATATGATAGATGCCGAGCTTACAGAAAAAAAAGAAAAGAAGTCTGTAAAGACTCCTAAAACAAAGAAAGCAGATTCTGAAGAAACTTCAGAATAAGGCTCCTTAAGTACTAAGTAAATATATTTGTGAAATTTAGGATTCTGAATGCAGATATATTGAAAAAAGATAGTATCTTGCTTATTTTTATAAAACTTACCTACCAATGGATAAAAAACTACTTACAGATATGTTTGATAACCTCTTGCATATCGGAAACAAAACAAATTACTGGTATCCAACAATGAAATCATTTATTTATGGATCAAGTAACGGAGTTCATATTATTGATCTCACAAAGACCGTAACGCAAATTGATCTTATAAAAGAACTTCTTTCAGAGGCTCATACTTCTTGAAAAAAAATTCTTTTTGTAGCAACAAAACTTCAATCAAGAACAGCATTCTCAAAGCTTGCTGAAAACGCTGGACATTACTATGTTACAGAAAAATGGGTTCCTGGACTTCTTACTAACTTTAAGACAATTAAAAAAAGAATAGCTACTTATGTACGTCTTGAAAAAGAAGCTGCAAATGGGAACTTTGATATTCTTACTAAGAAAGAAAAGGCTACAAAGCTTCTTGAGCTTGAAAAGCTTGATAAAGCATTTAGATGAGTAAAAGATATGAAAAAAACACCTGATATTATTTTTGTAGTTGATGCCGCATATGAAGATCAGGCAGTAAAGGAAGCTAAGAGTCTTCGCCTTCCAGTATATGGAATATGTAATACAAACTCTGATCCTTATTCTCTCAATGAAGCTATTCCAGCGAATACTAACTCAGTAAAATCACTTGATTATCTTGCTAAGGTTCTTGCTCCAGCTTTTTCATGAGCTGTAAAAAAATCTACTCCAAAACCTGCAGTAAAACCTGCTCCTCAGACTACTTCTTCTGAAAAGAAAACTGAAAGCGAGAAAAGCGAAGAAAAATAGTTTTCTTTTTCCCTAAAAGCATTATAATGCAGATGTTTATATTTATAACATCATATATATGCCTCTTAAAAAAGCATCACCAAAACAAGATATTCTATCACAAGAATCTACTACTCATTCCTTGACCTATATACCATATTTTATAGGTCCTGTGCTTATGTTTTTCCTTGCTTCTTCAGATAAGAAAAAACTCTTTGTGCATATTAAGTACTCTTCTGTTATCGCTCTGTGAGCTATTGTACTTATGATTATGTTTAATACATTTTTCACTTGGGTTTTGAGTGTTGCGTATCTATGCTTAAGTATACTACTTGCATATAAGGCTTATAATGGAGAAAAGATACAGATAGATTTCATAGACTCACTTGAAGACAAAGTTCAAGAAAAAATAAAAAAATAATTTATTCTCTAACTACTTAATAATTATGGCTATTACAGCTGCTCTTATAAAAGAGCTTCGTGAAAGAACTGGTATCGGAATGATGGAATGTAAAAAAGCACTTGAAGAATCAGGATGAGATATAGAGTTAGCAATAGAAGAACTGAGAAAAAAATGACTTGCAAAAGCAGCAAAAAAAGCTGATAGAGAAGCTTTTGAAGGAGGAATAAAAATACTTTCTGAGTGATCAGATGCTTTCGTTGTTTCAGTATCATGTGAAACAGACTTTCTTGCAAATTCAGATAGATTTAAAACTATGCTTGATGATATAGTTCATTTCCTTAAGGAAAATGGAGTTGATTCAAAAGAAGCAGCTCAAAACATGATAGAAAAAAATTATTCTTTAGAGATGGGGGAGAATCTTCAAGTAAAGGACTATGAAGTTATTACTGGATGAGTAACAGCAAGTTACGTTCATTCAAATGCTAAACTTGCAGCAGTTGTAGTTGCTGAAGCTTCATCAGATGAAGAGAAGTTAAAACAAGTTGCAATGCATATTACTGCAGCTAACCCTGAGTATCTTTCTCCAAATGATATCAGTGAAGATGTAGTAGAAAAAGAAAAAGCTATCCAACTCGAGATGATGAAAAATGATCCAAAAATGGAAGGGAAGCCAGATGAAGTACTTCTTAAGATAATCGAAGGGAAAATGGGGAAATTCAAATCTGAGATTTCACTTCTTGAACAAGCATTTGTTATAAATCCTGATCAAAAAGTAAAAGACTTTCTTTGAAGCTCAACTCTCACAGGATTTAAGAGATTTGCTATCTAATATACTAAAAATTCTTGCAAGTCTAAAGCCTTATAAAACAGACTTGGAAGAATTTTTTATAGGCCTATAGTTCAACGGTTAGAATTCAGGACTCCAAATCCTGCGATCTAGGTTCGATTCCTAGTGGGCCTGCCATTTAAGATTAAATAGCCCTTCAAGTCCCTCTCTTGGCTTAATAGAGATGTTCTTGGGGGTTATTATTATGTTCGAAAACAAAATTTCGTGTATTTTTCTTTTTTGAACATAAGAAGCTTTAAGGTAGTAGTGTTCAGCTTTTTTTAAAAATTCTGATAATATTTGGAATTCAAAAACTATATCTCTATCTTTTGTATTTAATGCATTTATGTCAGAATCAAGTCAATCCAGAGTAGATTGATAGTAGCGTAGCTTTTTTTGGTATACTTCTTCTTCATTACTATTTCTTTCTTTTCCTAAACATTTTTCAATAAATTCACACATTTCCTTATCAATATTATTTCTTTGTATTTGTAGGGTCTGACGAGTTTTATTATTCTCTTCTTTTTGTTGTTTATAACTTGTTTGAATATATGTAGCATACATTTCATAGTGCTCTTCATTGAGTTTGAGTTTTTTTAACTCTTTTAATATATACGGCTTTAATTTTTCATAACTCACTTCATATCCAGCAAGATTACTTTTTTTACATCATACTTTAAATATAATCTGATGATCTTTAATAATATCAATCATCTGTAGCTTTGGATTTTTTTCTTGCATTTTCTTGAGTCTATCTGGAAATCTTTCTTTAAAAGATGGTATATAACCGCTAATTGAATAATTATCTCAAGTCTTAATAAAGCGACGACTAAAGGGTAGTATTTCTTCATATTCCTTCTTTCTTTCTTTTAATTCCTTATTGCTTTTATTTGCTTGATACATTGCTGTGAGCTTATTATATTCTTGCTCTGTAATAATAGGTTTGAAATGAGGATTATATTCTCGTAAATCAATACTTTCTCCACCATAGCTAAAGATTCCATAATAAAAACTATCCTCAAAAATTGTCTTAATAGTATTATTTGATATACTTTTTAGTTCATCTCAATGTTTATATGTATATTTTTTTGCATTGAGATATCTTATAATCTGAACATTTGTTTTATTTTCATATATCTTCATTTCAAATGCTTTTCTTATGAGGTCAAAATGTTGTCACGGTTCATGATATTTATTATCATTAATTTCATATCCATGCTTATGGTATCAAAGAGCAGTTCATTTTCCATGAGCACTCTTAGAACCTCTAGTAGATGTTTCCTTTAGATTATCAACATATTGTTTTGAAAGGACAAACCATATTCCTAACATCATTTTTCATGAAGCATTATTTTCAAAATGAAAAGTAGGGTAGCGTAGTTCCATTCAAACTTTTTCTACCATTTCAATAAGTTCTCAGGCTTCAACTAGATTTCTTGATTGCCTATCTGGCGAATAACTCATGAGTCAAACAGCTCAATCCATACTAATTAAATATTTTGTAAGAGCTCACCATTTCTTTCTTGTACCAGAGTCTTTTCAAGAATAGCTTTCTTTTACAATAAATAAATGATCATTATCACGGAATAACTTTTTGTCTCTTTCATCTTTTAGATTTCATTGTTCTAATATATCTTTGTCAGTTTCATACATACTAAAATCAAGAGGTCTTTTCTTTATATTGAGGTTATGCTGTTTGGCATAGTCAAGACACGCACGTAGTTGATCTCATAATGATTGCACTTGTTTCTTCTTGTCTTCAGAGGATTTTCTGAGATAGATGACATATTCTGTGGATTTCATAATGTTCAATAAAATATATAAATAATATGATTACATTATAAAATATAATTAATTTTGAACATAATCCAAACAAAAAACAAAGAAGCGGTTAAGCTTCTATGTTTTCATCTATTTCACGAAACACTTCAAGAAGTTCATGAAGCGCTTGTCAAACAGCTGTATTCTCATTGCTGAGCATAATACTAGTCTGCACAAGATCCTTTGTGTTCCAAAAGGCAACTTGAGAGCGTATATAGGTCTCTTATATTTCAAAGAGCATTCGTATTATAATGATGTTTTTTGTTTTTTAAAAAATAATTTTTCAACACATTTTATTCCTACTGTTTTTCCCTTATTTGTTGTACTTATTATTTCTCAGTGTGGATATTTTGCTTTTATCTCATGGGGAAGCATACCTGCAGGTATATCACGAAGTACTCGTATTCAGATGAGCTTTTGTTGAGTATTAATATCTAGTTCAACTTTTCTTGGATTATCTTCTAAAATCTTATAATCATTTATAACTTGCATAATATATTCCTCAGTTACCTTATTACCCATAAGAGATACTACTTTGCTCTCTGCTTCTTTTTTCTTAAGAACAAGAGTATCATCAAGTAAGTGCCCACCAAAGTTATGAGGAGTGTTTTCATCGAGAGAACATCCATACACTGGAGATATGTTAATCTCTTCTATTATATATTTTCAATCTAGAAGAAGGAGAAATATAAATGTTTTGAATAGATGTAGTGGTCACCACTGCTCGATGTCTCATTTTCTAATTTCTATTTTCCCAAACTCGCTATACTTTTTCTCAATCTCGCTTTGCGTTTTCTCTACTCATCTTTCTAGAGTATAAGAGCTTTGTAATACGTCTCGTTCTGCTTGTTGCTTTACGTCCTCTAGATATTGATCTGCAGCATCTTTATCAAGTTCAATATCATATATATAGATACTCTCATAGGCTTGTGAAGGATTACTCCATTTACTTGGGATATCAAGTTGAGTCACAACTACTTTTCCGAGTTCATCATACTTGCTCAAGAATCATTGTAGAGCTTCCTGAAGATATTCTTGTACATCGTTTCTAGAATCATCTATATCGCTCAGTGATATAGAGATAATATCTTTCTCAAGAGTACTGTAAAAATCTATTCGTGTTGGGATAACTTGCATTTCTATGATTCTGAGGTTGTGTTTCCCTTCTTGTATCATATTTCTGGTGGTGACTCATACGATATACTCAAAAGGAAAAAAACCATGTTCAATATGAATACCATCCAAAACAATGCCGTGACCCTTTCTATATTTATTATATATCTCGGAATAATCCCATATATATTTTCAAGACTTATTTATTATATCATCCCACATATGAAATAATGAAGTTATATTAAAATTAATATATACATTCTTAATATAAGTAAAGAAAAAAACTTTTAAACAAACTAGAAAAAAATTTTTTATACAGGGTACCAAACAACAATACACTACACTGGGGTCACATACCCTACCCGAAGCACAACACAATACAACACAACACACTGAGGGGGTGGGAGAGGAAAAGAGGAAGAGATGAGAGGAAGAGGAAGAAAGAAGTGATGGTATACAGAAGTAATAATATTGTGGTGGGTTCGGGTGGGTATAGGTAGACAAGAGGGAGGGTATGATATAAGTTAATATGAGGATAAATGTTTATAGAGATGATATGATGGTCTTGTGATTATTTTTATATAAATGTTTAGAGTTCTTGCTGAGGGTACTCTTTTTATAAGATACAATATATATAACTCCTCACGCATATGCCATATACTCTTATATGTACTTCTATATTTGTATAGAATATATGAGAGCATTTTAGTCACAAATAGGAAAGGATTCATATACTTTTGGGAAATGAGTAGGAAAGGATTCATATACTTTTGGGAAATGAGTAGGAAAGGATTCATATACTTTTGGGAAATGAGTAGGAAAAGTCTATTCAGTAAAAGGCATCCTATCAGAAATGGCTCTAAATGTATAGCTAGTCTCTTTTTTATGTTGGGGAGTTTGGGGGAGATAGATGAAATTATAACAATTATTAAGAGTATAAAATTATAGAAATATTCTGCTTTGTATGATAGAAATATCTTCTAAATGTACTTGTCAATATCTCATACATATATTTTTTTACTACTTTGGCTTTGTAAAGAAAAGTCGTATTTTCCACTAAAATGGTATAGTATAGTTTTAGGACCAAAAATATGTATAAAAAGAACTACAAGTACTCCCTAATAATATGAAAATATCTCATATAAAACTCTTCTTTTTTTTGCTTGAGTAAAGTATTTGTGGGCTAGGGTAGGGTTTTCAGGATAAGAAAGATATAAACTTTGGCTTATAGTAGAGGATAGTCTAGTATCGTTAGTAGGTAATTTACTATATAATTCAGAGGTCTTTTAATCACATCCAGGCAAGGATTCATATGA
The DNA here is from genome assembly GCA_022565555.1 of Candidatus Altimarinota bacterium. GTDB lineage: Bacteria > Patescibacteriota > Gracilibacteria > BD1-5 > UBA6164 > JAACSU01. The sequence goes on along the minus strand of JAIUMN010000001.1, from coordinate 14,412 downwards.
TTTTGAAAATGTTCAGGCAAGGATTCATATGATTTGGGGTAATGCTTGGGTAAGGATTCATATGATTTGGGGTAATGCGCGGGTAAAGTAGTAGTTGCTTAGGGGCACCCTAACAAAAATGGCTCTAGAATGCGTGCTCTAGTATCAATCAATTTGTGGTGGGTGTGGTGGGAATTTGTATGAAGAAAAAAGCCTTAGTGTTATACTAAGGCCTAATAATGTAAATTATACATATTCAGAGATAGTAATAGCCAATACTATCATATAAATTAAAATGAAAAATATTATTCACATCCACTTAAAGAAGTCATTTACAGCTTGATTCATTTCCTTTTCTTCCTCTTCTTCAGTTAATATTTTAGGTTTGATTTCCTCTTCTTCATCTTCTTCTTCTTCATCTTCATCCTGTTCTTGATTATCTTTAGTTGGTGTAAGTATATATTCTACTCCATCAATCATTACAGTTTTTGAAGCAAGATCTTTTGATTGCTTCTTGATTTTTTGGGTTCAGGTGATATATACCTTATCTATATTCAATACTTTTTTTCTGTTTTGACTTGTGTAATAATGAATGATTCAAAAAAATATAAGCATAGGAATAGAGTATAAACTTATAGTGACATCTCAAGATAAAATACTTAGGGTAGCTACTCAATGTATAAGAACCCCAAACATAGAAAGATAATAGAAAAAAGTATTCATATTTTGTTGATTAGAAATTATTTATTTATGAACCAAAATAGGTATCCAAGAAAGATAAATAATAAACTACATTAATATCAATAAAATAACTGATAATATTATTATGATTATCACAAAGCCTATAAACCGTTCTTTATCACTTATTCTATCAATACGTGTTGTTTCCTCTTTAATATCCTCTTCCTTAATTTCCTCGGCTTTTCCTTCTTCAGTGTCTATCTCTTCTTCTTCTACTTGAGTTGGTGTAAGTATATATTCTACTCCATCAATCATTACAGTTTTTGAAGCAAGATCTTTTGATTGCTTCTTGATTTTTTGGGTTCAGGTGATATTAGTAATTACAACATAGAGTACAAATACTATGGTAATAATAGCTCAGAAAATAATACCTCCGGTTTCAATAGTTTCATCATTTAATAATCCATATGTAGATGAAAATATTAAAGTTAAAGTAACGAAGTTCAATAATAAGGTAAAGAATCACATTAGTATAATAAAATTTTGCTTCTGCTCTTTCCTTATATTTCAAGAAAATAAGTAGATTATGAATATTATACCGAATGATGAGGGAGTAATGATTGAATTAAATATGATATTTGTAAGTGCAGCAGGATGAAAAGTATTCCAAAAATTAAAAGAATTACTAAATAATCCATAAGGAGTATACTCTATCCCATAAAGTAAAAATCAAAAAGATATACAACTCAGAATTAGAATTATATAAAATATAATTTTTCACTCTGAAATAAATCTACTTAATGGGTAATAAAGAAGGATAGCATAGAGAATAAATAATGCGATTCCAAATAATAAGATTTCCATACTAAAAAAATTAACAAATAAAAAAGCAACCTATCTCTAAGCCGCCAAGCCCACACTTCTTCAATAACTGAAAGGAATGTGTAAAGAGATAGATTGCTCCTTACTTTCCAGTTACTAAAGAAATTCGTTTTATGTGGACTTGGCTCTTAGAATATAAGTATTAAAATAAAATATACAAGCCTTTTTACGATTCAGCTTGTTCTTGAAGAAAGTCTCGAATAAGAAACCTTGCTTCTGTTTTTGTCATTCACTCTAGAGACTTGTAGAGTTCGGTCCTTGTCTCTTCATCATCGTGACGTTCATCTATGAGTTTTATAAGAAGATACTTTTGTTTATTTGTGAGTCCTTCTTCTTCTTGAGATGTTTGTACTGTTGGTGTTTCAGTCACCACCTGATGAGCTGCTTGAGATACATAGCTATTTGGTATTTCATAGAATCCTATGAGATCACAGATAGCTCGGTTCGTTGCTCGCGTCTGAGACGTTGCACGTACATCGTTATCAAGATGTGTGAAGTCTCGCTCTCAGGAGTTACAGCTTGCTGAAGCTTCAGTGTATCTTCCTAGTGGAGATGAAGCTCTCACAGTAAAGTCATAGATAAAGGTATCATCATCAAGCATTCTTCTTTCTTCCCGAATGACTTCTGTATTTATATTGAGATGCATTGCTATCTTACGACATCAAGAACGGTTTATGTAGGTCTTACCTTTGATAGTCACCATGTCTTTTTCTGTAAGAAGTTGCGGGATTGTATTGTTCCAAAGTTCCGATGTTCTTTGGATGTTATCTGAAGTAAGTGTATGAGTAAGTTCTATAGTGTTCATAGTTGTAAAAATAAGAAATATAAAAAATATGTAAAAATTTGCCCTCAGAGAGCTCTTAAACTTCCGAGAGTACAATGTTACCTAAAATATAATCAGAAGCTTTCTGGGCCTCTCATGCTGCGAATATGAGTTCTTTTTTATGGTCACTGAGATACTTGAGCCATCAAGCAAGATAGGCATGAGCGTCTGCTTCTGTCTCTTGAGAGATGCTTGCCTCTTGGCATAGAAACATAGAGCCTATCTCAGCAACGAGTTCTTCTCGTGAATAGTGTTCTCTTCCTGAGTATTCTATGCGTTCCAGATTGAGACGTCACAACCTGCTTTTGTGACCAGTACTATGGATATACTCGTGAAAGAGTGTTGAGAAGTACGCGCTATTAGTCTTGAACTTATAGAGACTTGGCATCGTAATACTATCACGAGTCAGACTATAGCACGCTCTGTTTCACTCAAGGGTTCTTGGTTTCCCTTGGTAACTTGCCATAATAGCTTGAGCCTTTGCAAGTGGAGTCACCACCTCTCTTCGCTCTATAGGAGGAATATCTATCCCAGTAGTATCTGAGATATTAAAGACGACATAGTACCTCAGTATAGGGTAGCTGTCTTTTCCGTCTTCTCTCTCCTCCAGCTTGAAGAAAAATATCTTCACGCCCTTTGCTCCTTTCTTCAGCATTCCTCCAAGCTCTGTAACTTGCTTATGCGTGAGGAAGCGATGATCACTGTGTCACGACAAGGAGAGGACCAGACGATTAAAACCCTTATACTCTTTACCACTCACAAAGTTTTCAGGATTTCCTCAGTTCCAAGGACGTCTCCAAGGGATAACTCCTTCTCGTATCTTTTGCAGTATTTGATCTGCAAGTATTTCGTATGCTTTCATAGGCTACAAAATTAGGATATAAAATAAAGACCCTATATTTCTATAGAGTCTTGGAGTGTGTGTATCACTCAAGAGATTTATTTTATTTTTTACAATATCTGAATTACTTGTATAATAAATTTATTATCACAAATATTTGATTATATGTTTAAAAGTTTTCTTAACACATTTAACATACTAACGATGTTTATTATCATCCTAGCCTGTATATTTACTTTCATTCTCCTAAAGAATTTATGAGATATTAGTATTCTCTTTGATATAGGATATGAATATAGAAAAATAACTTCTTTTTTGAATTCATATCTTCATTATGTTGTGCCACTATCTTTGTGATATGCTCTCTTACTTTGATACATATGACTTGAGAAATGAAAAATTATATGACAATGAGTTCAATGAAGTCACTTTCAGATTGTAACACTCATATATCATATTCTGAATTTTGTATTAATTCCTTTTATAATCTACTTATCTACAAAGTGAAATTGGTGAGAGATATCAAGCTTACTTGCTTTTGTTATTGTAGTATGATGAACATCAAATATTATACTCCAGAAGTATTCTCAGATTCGAGCAAGCTATAAACAATTATTAGATATTCATAAGGATGGTCTCCGAAAAGATAATATAGATATATCTACCATAATGAAAGAGCATAAAATTCCATTTTATTATGTTTCATATCTTTCCTATCTGACTGTAACACTGAGTATACTTATCTTTCCAATCAATACTATACTTGAATTTAATATCTTCAGTATTCTATATATTCATATTAGTCTAGTATCTATCTATGTTTTACTTTCAATATTAAAAAATAAGTTTCCTCCACATGTAACTTTGAGATATTGCTGAAAAGTAAAAAAAGGCTTTCTTATAGAGCATGGAAAAATCAATACTGTGTTACTCATGGAAACAAAAACAGTAGTAATAAGGACAGATATGATAGAGAGTATTGAGACTATTTAGTTTTTGTGGAATTACTTCAACACTTCTCCTAAACTTTCAAACTCACTATAGTCTCTATCTACTTTGTATACTTTATGAGTATTGAGTTTCCATATTCCTCATACTTGTACTGCTATCCCTCATACTATATCAAGTTTTGTTTGTGTTTGTATCCAAGCTTGAAGTGCCTCAGCTTTATTTTTTGTTTCAGATGAAGTTGCGGTGAAGCCTTGTTTTGTGTCGATAATAAATATCTTCCCATTTTTAAGTTTTCCTATCCAGTCTGGATAGAAGAGTCTTTCGGTATTTTTAAACTCATCAAAATATTTTACTGCAAAATACTCAAGTCCACTATCTCCGTTTTTATACCACCAATCAACACTCTCACTTTCTTCGAGGTACTTCATAAAGTCCATCTCATTTTTAAAGTTCTTATGATGAAAGTAAAATGGTTCTACTACACACTTCTCCAGTGTATAATCTATAAACTCAGAGTAATCATCAGTATAAAATGTTTCTAGTCTCGGTACAGTTACTTGGATATCTTGCTCTTGTCTGATTTCCTTTGCTTTTGTCTCTGCAAGACGTATAGGCTTATATATCTCTAAGGCTTCCCCAATCACTTCTCGAAAAATACTATCTGGTCTTTGAAGGTCATTTATAAACATTGCTTTAAACTCTGGTCTTTTTGGGTTTATATATTCTACAAACCAAGTGGTGATAGCATTTCTAAATGCTTTCCAGCTACGCGCTGGTGCATATCTTCTCGTATCTACTTCTTGTCCAGCGATAAGATTATATACATGTAAGTCATAGAGTCTCTCTAAGTCTCAAAGAGATATGTTTGTTTCATAGTCACTACCTGACTTCTTGAGGTCATCGATAAATCTATCATAGTTTTCTATCACGACATCTACTATCATACTATGAGTAATATAGGTCTCCTGTATGCGTACTCAGATTTTTTCAAGCTTTTTTTGATTCTCTGCAAAGTCAGTCATCCCAGTATCATCAATATCAAAATACTTATTGAGTACAGTAAAAAGAACGTCTTGAAAAGTGTAGTTGAGATCGTTGTAATCAATTCTTCCAAGATAGGTAGAGAGAAGTTTGAGCGGTTCAATATGTGCTTTCTTCTGAGCTTTATAGATAAAGGCTTTATTTGGTCCTGCTTGGTCTGGTATCTTAATATCTTTTCTCTCATAGTTTGTATAGAGATATCCAGTATTGAGTTCTGGTATAGGGTAGTGCTTTGCCTCTGGCATACGGAGTATTCGTCCTACTGTTTGTGTATGAAAGGTAGCGCTTTTTATCTCTCGAAACATCACGAGTACTCCAGCTCTTGGACAATCCCATCCAGTTGCGGCTGCTTGCTTAAAGATAAGAAAACTCACCATAGAATTATTTTTCTCAACATACTCAAGATTTTCTTTTTTCTCACTGAGCCATATTGCTATCTCCTCGTCAGGGATTCACTTTGTTTTTAAGAAATCTTTTACCGTTTCTTCTTTTGTTTTCTGCATTGATTCTTTTGTGGCTTGGTCATCATTTGGAAGTTGTATGAGGACCAAAGGATTTATATCCAATCCAAGCTCTTGATAGTAACTGAGTAGTTCAAGTCTCTTTCTATATGCAAATTCAAGAAGCATTTTATCTTCATCATAGCTGTGTTCAGTAACACGCTCAAGGTCCTCTTTTGTCTGAGTAATAATCTTGTCTTTGATAAGTTCTTCTCTCACAACATCTTCTCGCTTAGTTTCTACAAAAGTTCCTTTTCTATATGCTTCAAGTTCTTCATTGCCTTCAGGAGTTGCGGTTATCTTAAAAATAATTCTTGGGTTTATAAGGTCAAATATCTCTTGAGATAAAGCGGTCTTACTTCCCATGTGTGCTTCATCTATAATCATTACGAGTTCAATACCAGCTCGCTTAGTGTTTTCTATAAACTCATCAAATATCCCAAGGTCACTTCGAGACTTCTCACTTTCACGCCTGAGTTTTCTTCCATCCTTATTTGTTGCTTTGATTTTTTGCCAGTTCACAAAAAAGACATTATTATTCTTCATGCGACTCTTATTGCTCAAGTCATTGAGATCAAGAAGATTTACTTCTCAAGCCCCATCATATACTTTAAATAACTTCTTTTTGCTTTGCATCACTATCTCGTCACTGATAGATACCCATACATAAGCTTTTTGTTCCTGAAACTGAGGGTCACCAACCAGTCATCTCAAAAACTCAGCCGCCATAATAGTCTTCCCACTTCAAGTAGGAGACTTTAGTATAAGAGGGATTCTTCTCTCTCCCGTTTGCCAAGCATTCAGAAATGCCTTTCTGAGTCTTTCGATAGTGTCTTCTTGGAATTTTTTGAGTTGCATGCCTTATAAAACTAATTTTAAATTACTTGGAGTAGGGTTTAATCTTCAATCAATTATAAAATATTCAGGAGTATACTTTCACTTCTCTTTTAATTCATCAATTATTTCTTCAAATCTTTCGAGCTTTGTCTGATGATCTCATGTTATTATAATTAAATAAATTCAATATGCATCTTCTCATTTTTCATATTCTTCTATTTGAGCAATTCATTTTATAATATCGTTTTTTGATAACTTTGTTTCAACTACTACTTTCTTATTTCATTGACTCATTTTAAAATCTACAGGTCAATTGCTTTTTTTAGACTCTGGACTCAAATCTAAGTTATTGGCAATACAGAATGTATCTGCTATTGCTAAAAATATTCTTTGAACATATTTTTCATCGTATGCTCAATTTCACTTTGTAAAGGTCTTATTTAATTGATTATGTTCTGTTAGCTTTTGAAAATGAATAATCATTTTTCTGACTATATTTTTAATATCTTCCAAAGATTTAAGTTCTGTATTTTCAAATTGTATCGGAAATCTTTCTGCAAATTGTTTTCAGATACTTAGCCATAAATCTCTTCATAATGGATCATTAATAAAATCATAGGAGATTGAGGGTCTATTTTTATAAAAACTTAGGAGATCCTTTACATATTTTTCTTCTGTTAAAATATGTTCTTTTCTTGCTCCAATAGTCTGTATATATTCCCTCCAATCCTTTCATACTAATTTATTCAGTCTATCTCTCAATTCTTTATTAAACTCAACTACATGTTCGATATTCTCTGCATCCTGAGATATAGGTAAATTTCTTAGTAATTTTTGTGGAATAAATAGAACATATTTTTCTTGTTCAGTTATATAAGGTAACATATATGAGTTACCGTCTTTAAAATCAATAGATTTTATATTTGTGATTCATAGCTCATAACAAACTCTTTCAGTAAAATTTAAAAAATTAGTTTCCAATGTTCAAATTGTGAAATCACTAATTCTATCTGCTCAAAATCATTCTTGAAATAATCAAATTAGTTCAAAAATCTCAGGATCATCTATTCAATAACCAATAATCTTTTTACCTATTCATGCAATATTATGTGCAAGAACTGGTCATATAGAATTGCCATCATCCGTATCATTTCAATATCCTATTCATACTCATTTAGTTTCCTTTGTAATAATTAACTCTGCTGCTTTTCTGAAAGCTATATCATTTTCTTCTTCACTCAGTCTTAATAACTTAATAATATTTTTAATTCTTTTACGTAAGATTTCTTCAGCTCAATTAAATTCATTTATAACTAATTCTTTTAATAAAAATGGATCAACAAACAATCTAGAGTCAAATCATAAGATTCTATCATATACTCATTTTGATTCTAAATCCTCTTTTGAAATTCAAAAGTATTCAGATATTGTTTGTATTCATTTCATACTTCTATACTTTATTAATTTCCCTATAAACTTTTAGAATAGGATCAGGAATATCCTTGAGTTCAAGATTTGCAATCATAGGAAACGCTTCAAGTCCATAGGGATTTCCATAGATATACAATATAACTTTTCCTCACTTCTCAGCCTGTATCTTGCCAAGTTCCTCAGCCATAGGTGCAAGGTCACGAGTAGACTCCTTAAAGTATACTGCCACGATATCATGCATATTTTCAAAGACTTGTCCGTACTCAGTCTTGAGACGTTCGTTATAGATTCACTCTTTGATAGCAAGGAGTTCTCAAGCATTATACGTAAGTTCAAGCTTTTTCTCATCCGTCACCTCCTGTAAGTTTTCTACTTTTACAAATGCTGTTTTATAATATCTCAGATTTCCCCCAAGCCCCTCAATCTCTTTTCCTTTAGCATTTGTATATCCTTGGCTTACTCGCTTGACTCGTTCATAGGTCACTTCTTCACAGATATTGTTTTCGTTATTCGTACACAAGATAAATTTTCTCTTTCCTCCGTCTTCTTTGTTGAGGTCCAGAACTGCATGACCCGTTGTTCCTGAACCAGCTGTAAAATCAAGTACCTTAATGTTATTTCATTTACAAGTTACTTGTAAAAGATATTTAATTAGATTGATTGGTTTAGGATAATCAAAAGCTCTATCATTAAATATATCTCTTATATCTTCCGTTGCTTGTGTATTATTAAAATCATTTATAATACTTCATGATTTTTTTCAAGAATCTCACATTCTTTGTTTAAATTGTACACTCCAATTCTCTCAATTTTCAATAATTCTAATATCTCAAACTTTTAACATTTCATAAAATTTTTCTTCTCTTAGATTCCATTTATCAGAAACTTCTTTTCCACTAGGTAATTTAATTTTATAAACATTGTTATTTCATATTCTTCTTCTAATAAAAGTATCCCAAAAATATCTTCAATTCTCATCTATCTCTTTATATCGTTTTAAATATTTCTCATCGTAAGGAGTAAAGAAATCTTGTACCAGAAATTTATCTCTTCCATAAATCAATACGTAATCATGGTTTGTTGCTATATGTTTAGACATTGCTCATCATCCACTTCTTGTCTTTCTACAAATATTTGCAATAAAATTATTTTCCCCAAATATCTCATCACAGAGTAACTTGAGTTGTGCTTGTTCGTTATCATCAATACTTATAAAAATCACTCCATCCTCTTTGAGTAAATCATAGGCAAGTCGTAAACGCTTTTCCATAAAGTTGAGCCACTTACTATGCCTGTAAGTATCTTCACTATCTACTATCTTGTCGTTGTAGATGAAGTCTTTGTTTCCTGTATTGTACGGAGGATCTATATAAATCACATCAATCGCTTCTTTGTGAGTATAACTGAGAACTTGAAGTGCATGATAGTTATCTCCCTCGATGAGAAGATTTGAATCTCATGAATCATCTGAGATGATTTTTCGCTCTTTGACTTCCTCAAGAATAGGAAGCTTAGTCTGACAATCCATAACAACTTGCTCAGGTTCTCGCTCTGAGTCCCATACGAGCCCATATTTCTTAGAGTTACGGAGATGTTGAAGCTCTTCTTCAAGCTCTCGTATACGTGCTTGAAGGTCTTTTTCCTTGTTTCACTTCATACTTCAAAGAAGGTCCTTCATATCTTGGACCGTGGAGGATTTGATTTGAAAGTATTGCTCCTTTACTTCTTCAGGGATTTCGAGACTTTGTTGTTGTGACATATACTATTTTATATAAAAACTTACTTCATCTGGGTCTATATCAAACCTATCAAGTATGAGCTTCATAGCTGAGATTTTTGAGTCCGTGTTTGTTCCTACTATAAGATAAAAATCTGTATCTATTTTTGAGAGATACTTTGTTCAGTCATCTGCTTCTAAAAACTTGTTAGAGAGATTATAATCTCTGAGAAATGATTTCATGAGGAGCTTATCTTTTTCATAAAGCGCTTTTATAAGTCATTCATAAAAATCTTTCCAAGATTCAACTCCATAGTTTTGTTCTTCAAAGCTCCACTCAACAATCCATTTTCCTGTGAATGAGTCTTCACTTGATAGAGTAAACGATTTTGTTACATCTTTTTTCACCACATACGTAGATTCAGGATATTTCCATATCTCAAGTGCTTTCTTCATAAGAATATTTGCTCTCTCTTGAATACATTCCTCGGTCCATTCATTTATAGAACTCAGATATTTGTTGAGAAATAAAACACTTTCATTAAATCATTTTTCCATACTCTTTTTCTCTCCAAAGCTTTTATTTGAATATTTAGAGTTGTACCCTGTAAGTGTTATATTTCCAAGGGTGTGGAGGTATGTTTCATGTATTCTTTGATGATCATCTCAAAGTTCTTTTCTCCAAGCTGGTGTAAGTGTTTGAGGCATAATATGCTCTATAGATAGAGTACCTTCATCTATGAGGGCTGTTATATCACTTTCTCTATGATTATAGTTTTCTAACCTTTCAAGTAAGTATAGCTTATTTCTACCTTGTGTATTGTATATATCCTTTGTAAGTAGACCTGCTCAGAATTCTGCATAATCTGGAAATCTTTGAGAACCTGTTTTACTGAGTAATACATGTTTGAATACCTCAAGATAGTTTTCCTTATAGTCATCATACGATCCTATATCTTTTCATAGTAACATGAAAGTTTTATTGAGTGCATTTGTTGGTACATCAGATATGAATCTTCGGAAGACATAAGATTCAATAATTGAAAGTATTTCTCATAATTCTTTGTGACTTATAATTCACTGTTTTTCCATCTCATACACTTCAAGGAAAAAAGGGTAGGCAACTACTGTTTCAAGTTTATTGATTCTTCTGAGTGTATCTGATATCTGCTTATCACTATCTACAGAATTAATAATACTGCAATAATAGTTTGAATATCTTAAGAGTTCAATAAGAAGTTCATGAACATCTATATTTTTCTTTTGAATAAACTCTTTAAATATGAGGTAGACTTTATCCTTTCTTGGGATTCTCCTATCTTTCATAGTTAAATAGTCTCTGAGAAAACTACTTACATTAAAACTCGTGTTCTTTTCTATCTTGTACCAATAATCTCTATAAAGTTCTTCTTGCTTTTGTGAGCTTTCTTTCATGAGAATAAAGTTTCGTACTTTATCTGATTCTTCGAGGTCAAGCCCTGTTGAGTTGAGGCTTTCAAATATAAGCTGTGGATCATCTTCTCCTTTTTTCAGTCTGATGTCTACAATGATAAGCTGCTCTATAGCCCGGTAGAGTTCTTCTATACTGACCTCTCAAGCGATAATTCTCTCATAGAAATAATGATAGTTAATAGTCACGTTTGAATCCTCTTTCTCTTCTCATTCAAAAATAGAATTAAACGCCTCTCTATCATCTTTTACTGGCTTGAGTCGTACTTTTTTTGATTGGTCTTCAGAATATTTATTAATCAGAAACTCTTCATAGATTTTTCCTTTCAATATTCAAGCATCAGGTACGTCACCATTTTCTAATGCTTTATAGATAGCAAGAAGTATGAGAGATACTGTAGTGAGTCTTTGCTGTCCATCTATTATAAGAAGCTCTTTTCCATACCCATCTTCTTGAAACGCAACAATAGTTCCCATAAAGTGAGTTCTATAGTCATCATGAATAATTTGTACGATATCATCAAAGAGTTGCTTACATTGTTCTCGTTTCCAGTCATAGTTTCTTTGATACACTGGAATAACAAAACTTTTTTCAGATCATTCAAGAAATTGAAGGAAGCGTTTTTCTTCTGCTTTCATAGATTTAAATACACTTTAAATAGTAGCTTATGATGAGTATATAAATTTTTTATAGATTTCAAAGGGAAAGAAAGTGTACTTACTTGGTTTATCTTTTTACCATATTCCTCAAGAGCTTATATAACTTGCTTTAAAAGCTAAAAATACTATAGTAGCTATGTTTTACATCCTAATTGTTTTGTATTATGAAGAAGTTATTCATATTGGCTATCGTATTGTTTCTAGTATGTATATGAAATACATATGCTAATTGATGAGAAAACTTTACTTCAGATTATTCAGGATGAACGATTACAATTGAAGCTGGGGAATCAAAATCTATAAGCTTTGCAAATGAACTTTCAAGTATAGAGTTTTCAAAATCTTCTGATGTTTCAGTAAAAACACTTGAAGCTTGAGTGTGGCGAGACGTTTCAGCAAGTATTTCAGAGTACAAGCCCTTGAGATGATTTATTATATCTAATCATGCCTGAGAGAGTTTAGAAATTACCTACGCTTATAAGGCAAATATAGATAGTCTCTCAGCTCTTATACAAAGATCACTCTCACCAGGATGGAATCTTATATGAATAGCTCGTAATAATAATGCTCTTTGAATAGAGAGTATTGATGATGGTCTTGGTTTTTGACTTGATTATTCACAGCTAGTTGATTTTACAAGCTCAAACTTTGCAAATTCAAACTCTTCAAAGCTTTTATCAAATAATTTTAGTATCAAATCTAAATGAGCTAGCTGATATCTCCAAGAGGGAAGAGCATATGCGATTTTCAGTAGTAATGCTACTACTTTTTGAGGAACGCAAAATCTCACAGATGATAGTGGAAATATTATTTATTCAACAGCTGGCATGAATAATAATGATATTTGTGAAATGCTAGATATTTGTCCTGAAGAAGTAATGGTATCCTCTTTAGATAATGCTTTATTATCATACAATGTATGAGATATAGGGAAAAATTTTGGCGGAATTAGTCTTCAAACTTCAGGTGAAAAAGATATTCTATTACAATCTATTACTTTTAGAAATGAAGGAACAGGTGATGTGAGTGATTCTCTTTCTAATATAGGACTTTATAATAATGGAGAGAAAGTCTCAACTGATGTTGAACTGAATGGTCGAGATATAGTTTTTGAATTAAATTTCCAGATTGAGAAAGGTGATACTCAAAACTTTGAAATTTTTGCTGATGTAACAGGGGCTCAAACAATTCCTGAAACTTATGAGTTTAGACTTAGATATGCGTCAGATATTTCTATGAAAGAAGTGTGAACTCCATTTTTAGTGCCTATAAGTCTTGCAGATACTCCTCTATCTTTATGACAGTATGTAGTACAATGATGATTACTTGTTCTCTCACGAGATACATCATTTCCTATAAATCAAACTGTTTCATCGAGCACTTCTGATGTAGTACTTTGGGCTGGAATACTAAATGTAAATAAAGCGGTTGATTTTGAAGATATATCTATTGACTTAGAAGCAACTCTTGGAGCTAATATAAATCAAATCTCTTCTTTGAGCTTTAAGGTTGGGAATCAAACTGTAGCCTCTGTTATTCCATCTGCTGGAACTGGAACTATAGTAATCCCACTTAGTACACAATTTGTAGTTTCATCTAATACCACAGTAAGACTCGTTGCAAATCTTAATTCTGATGCTACTGGTAATTTCAATGTTTCTGCTGTTATACTTGGTTCAACTTATAAGCGATATATTTCAAATGATGAAATTGCTCAGATTGACGGTTCAGTTGATTGAATATCTACTTTTGTTGGAGATTCGAGTTTAGTAGTTACTCGTAATGATGGTATAGATAATAATTCTCTCGTACCTGGGGCACAAGATATAACACTTCTTGGTTTTCAACTTCGTGCGAATGATATATCAGATATAAGAATAATAGGTATACAACCACAAATTACCTGAGATGTTAATCTTTCTGATGTTACTAATATACGTCTTTATCAAGGCTCTACACTTCTAGCGACAAGAAATGATTTTAATTTTGATTCTCTGAATGTCACAATACCAAAAGATTCTGCCTTATCTTTTATTTTAGTTGCTGACTTTAATGATACAATTGATCCAGGTCAAAATATACAACTTGCATTATCAGGTAGTGACATAACTGCTCGTAATATATCAAATAATCAATTAGTTTCTCTTACTTCAAGCGTAATTTCAGAAAATTTTATTTTTAATTCTGGTGCTGAATTAGAGGTACTTTTTAATAGTGAAACTCAAGCTCGGTCAATTATTGTACCATCAAATACTGAGTCTAGTGTATTTAGATTTAATATAGAGGCTTCAAATGATAATTCACGTGTTACAGACATATATGTCACTCAGGGTATTGCATGATTAAATCTTGCACAAGCACTACGATCAGCTTCTCTTACGCTTGGATGAACTACAGTTTCAGGAATAGTTATCTCTGATTCAGTTCTACATTTTCCATTTAGCTCACAGGGAGTCCTTATTGAAACAGACGGTATTAATCAAGCTGATATGAGAGTCGCTTTCTTTGATTGATCATATCGAAAAAATATTCCTTTTAGATTTGATATTACAACAGATAACCCCGTAGGTTATGTTTAAAGAACACAAGCAAGCAAGATAATAGTTTAAGAAAGTAACGG